>JALORL010000065.1 GCA_025458915.1 Hydrogenophaga sp. | reverse complement strand
GCCAAGGTCATCAAGCGCGAGAACGCCATCAAGGGCATGCCCGTCCCTCTGCACCCGGGCGCCGAGCGCTACTACAAGGAAGTCGGCCTGATCAAGTAAGCACTGCTGCATGAACGTCGGGGCCCGGAGCGCGGGGCCCCGACCCCATTCTTTCTGCGCAAACGGAGCAGGCTGACCGCATCAGACCGCTCCACCCCCAAGTCCGAGGTTTCCATGAACGACAACCACAGAGACAACGCCTCCGCCAACGCGGCCGACGAGCACCGCAGCCCGATGACGGGCGCCATCTTCTGGGTGGCCATCCTTTTTTCGGCGTATCAGATCTGGATGGCGGCCTACCACCCGTTCTCCAGCCAGGTGATCCGCGCATTCCACGTGGGTTTCGTGCTGTTGCTGATCTTTGCGCTGTTCCCGCCCATGGGCGGACGCAACGCCGGCTGGCGCGCACTGGGCTGGATCCTCGGCATCCTGGGCTTCTCCACCGGGCTCTACCAGTGGTGGTTCGAGTCTGACCTCACCGCGCGCGCCGGCGAGCTCACCCAGGCCGACTGGGTGATCGGCATCATTGCGATTGCCCTGGTGTTCGAGGCTGCACGCCGCGTCATGGGTTGGGGCCTGCCGCTCATCTGCGCCATCTTCCTGGCCTACGCCGTGTTCGGCCAGCACCTGCCCGGCATATGGGCACACCGCGGTTACGGTCTGGACCAGATCGTAAGCCAGCTCGGTTTCGGCACCGAAGGCATCTACGGCACGCCCACCTTCGTGTCGTCGTCGTACATCTTCCTGTTCATCCTGTTCGGCGCCTTCCTGGAGCAGGCCGGCATGATCCGCCTGTTCAACGACTTCGCCATGGGCACGGTGGGGCACACGCGCGGCGGCCCGGCCAAGGTGTCGGTGATCTCGTCCGGCCTCATGGGCACCATCAACGGCTCCGGCGTGGCCAACGTGGTCACCACCGGCCAGTTCACCATTCCGCTCATGAAGCGGTTCGGCTACAGCCCGGCGTTTGCCGGTGGTGTGGAAGCCACCTCCAGCATGGGCGGGCAGATCATGCCGCCGGTCATGGGTGCCGTGGCCTTCATCATGGCCGAGACCATCAACGTGCCGTACCTGGAAATCGTCAAGGCCGCGCTGATTCCCGCCATCCTGTACTTCATCACGGCCTTCTGGATGGTGCACCTCGAAGCCGGCCGCAAGGGACTCGTGGGCCTGGCGAAGGAAGACTGCCCCAACCCCTGGACCGCGGTGAAGGAACGCTGGTACCTGCTGCTGCCGCTGGCCGGCCTGGTGGCGCTGCTGTTCTCGGGCTACACGCCCATGTTCTCGGGTACCATCGGCCTGGCGCTGACCATCATCCTGATCTTCGGTGCCGCCGTCATGACCGGCGTGAAGGGCCTGGCGCTGCGCGGCGTGTTCTGGGTGCTGCTGGGCATCGGTTGCGCGGGTTTCCTGGAGTTCGGCGTCATCACCTTCTTTGTGCTGACCGCCCTGCTGCTGGCCATCACCTACATCCGCCAGGTGGGAGGTGACACGCGCAAGATGGCCGTCTGGTGGGCGTGATCATTGGCGTGATCAACCTCACCGGCGTGGCCGCCGAGATCGGCGGCCGCGTGATCGCCATCGGCGAGGACAACCTGTTCCTCGCCCTGCTGCTGACCATGCTGACCTGCCTGGTGCTGGGCATGGGCATTCCCACCATTCCGAACTACATCATCACCAGCTCGCTGGCCGCGCCGGTGCTGCTGGAGCTGGGCGTGCCGCTGATCGTCTCGCACATGTTCGTGTTCTATTTCGGCATCATGGCCGACCTCACGCCACCGGTGGCGCTGGCCTGCTTCGCTGCGGCACCCATCGCGCGGGAAACCGGCCTGAAGATCAGCATGAACGCGGTGCGGGTGGCGATTGCCGGCTTCATCGTGCCGTTCATGGCGGTCTACAGCCCGGCGCTGATGCTGCAGGGCGACGGCAACTGGATCGATGTGGTGTGGATCGTGTTCAAGGCCCTGGTGGCCATCAGCATGTGGGGGGCCGGGGCCATCGGCTATCTGTTCGGGCCCCTGAATGTGGTGGAGCGGGTGGTGGCCGTGGTCTCTGCCAGCTTCCTCGTGGTGGCACTCCCGCTTACCGACGAGATCGGCCTGGGCGCCGTGGCGGTGTTCGTCGCGTGGCATGTCTGGCGCACGCGCCAGCAGCGCGCCCTCAAGAGCGCCGTCTGAGTCCCCCGGGATGGCCGTCGTGGGTACGCTGGGAGTGTGTCTGGTGTGGGCGGCCACGGCGGCTGCCCCAGCGACCCCGCCCCAGGCCGGCGTGGCCTTCGTTTCGGCTGCGACGTTCACGCTGGCCTGGAACCATTCGATCGAAAAGGTGCGGTGGGAAGAAGACTACGCTGTTCGGGTGGCTGCTCCTGGCGCCGTGCCACAACTGCTCGCCCTCGCAGCCCGGGTCAAGGGGTCTGCAGCAGGCATGGAGCCGCCGCCCGGCGCAGTGTGGCGCGACGGCTGGTACCAGTACACACCGCAGGACACCGCGCCCACCCACATCCACCTCAGCCGGTCCGAATTCGTGCCCGACTACGAACTCTGCACCCCGGAGGGCTGCCGCCCGCTGGGGCACTGGCTGCCCTCGGACGGCGGCGTGACCCGGCTCAGCGCCTGCCGGTACAGCGGCACACCCTGACGCGGCGCGTCTGCAAGCGCCCGTTATGCTCACCCGGTGAATTTCGCTCAACTCCTCTTTCCAGACTTCTCCCTCATCCTCTGCGGCTACCTGGTGTGCCGTTTCACCGCGCTGAACCGCAAGGTGTGGGAGCAGGTGGAGAGCCTCGTGTACTACTTCCTCTTCCCGGTGCTGCTGTTTCACAGCATCGTGAAGAGTCCGCTGGATCCGGGTGCTGCATCGAGCCTCATGGGTGCAGGCGTTGCCCTCGGTGTGCTGGCCATTGCGCTGTCGTATTCACTGCCGCACTGGCCCTGGGTGGGCAGGCGGCTCGACGTGCGCCTGCACGCCGCCAGTGCCCAGGTCGGCTTCCGTTTCAATTCGTTCATTGCGCTGGCGCTGGCCGACAAGGTCGCCGGGCCAGAGGGCCTGCTGATGATTGCCGTGCTCATCGGCGTGTGCGTGCCGCTGTTCAACGTGGGCGCGGTGTGGCCGATGGCGCGCCAGGCCAACCGGGGCTTCCTGCGCGAACTGGTGCGCAACCCGCTGATCATCGGCACGGTCACCGGACTCGCCGCCAACCTGCTGGGGTTTTCCTTGCCGGCGTGGCTGGAGCCCACCGTGAACCGCATTGGTCAGGCCTCGCTGGCCCTGGGATTGATGGCGGCGGGGGCGGGCATGCAGTTCGGCATGCTGGCCAGCGCAAAGACGCTGGGGGGCCTGGTGCTGTCGATCAAGCACATCGGCATGCCGCTGATGGCACTGGGCCTGGCGCTGCTGTTCCGCCTGGACCCGACCCAGACCACCATGCTGCTCATGTTCTCTGCCGTGCCCACCGCCTCCAGCTGCTATGTGCTGGCGGCCCGCATGGGGTACAACGGGCCGTACGTGGCGGGGCTGGTGACACTCTCCACCCTGCTCGGCGTGCTGAGTCTGCCGTTTGCGCTCGGCGTTCTCCGGCCGCTGGCAGGCGCATGATGTTCACTGTGTTCAGTCATCCACTCCGGGAATGCCCATGAAAAGCCTTTGCCGCCAGTCACTTTTGCTGCCCAGTCTGTTGGGCGCGGCCCTGCTCGCTGGCGGTACCGCCCAGGCCCAGGCCATCGGTGAGGTGGACACGGTGTTCAAGTTCTTCGGACCCGATCACAAGATCGTGGTGGACGCATTTGACGACCCGAAGGTCAAGGGGGTGACCTGCTACGTGTCGCGTGCCAAGACGGGCGGCATCAAGGGCGGCCTGGGTCTGGCCGAGGACAAGGCCGAGGCGAGCATCGAATGCACCCAGGTGGGCCCGGTGAGCTTTACCGGCGATCCGCTGCGGCAGCAGGAAGAGGTGTTCACCGAACGCATTTCCCTGGTGTTCAAGAAGCTGCGCGTGGTGCGCATGGTGGACCGCAGCCGCAACACGCTGGTCTACCTGACCTACTCGGACCGCGTGATCGAGGGTTCCCCGCAAAACAGCGTGACAGCGGTGGCGTTGCCGCCGGGCACCCCCATCCCGCTGCGCTGAAGGACCGCTCGGGCTCAGCCACCGCCAGACAACACCAGGTCGATGCGCCGCTGCACTGCGGCAGCCGCCGCCGCGTCGCCACCGGCCTGCGCACGTTGCTGCTGCACCTTGAGCCACGCCAGCAACGGCCGGCGCCAGCCCTGGGCGGATGCGGTGTCCACCGCCTGCGAGATCACGCCCGGTGTGGCCCTGCCGCTGCGCAGCAACACACCCGCAGCCACCAGGCGAGACACCGGGTCGGCGATGGCCGCCACAGCGCCCTCCGGCGCAGCGCTGTTCGCCAGCACCGCGCGTTGCGCCTCGGGCAGCAAAGCGACATCCCCCGGCCCGGCTGAGCCATTCAGGTAGCGCGCGTAGGCCTGCTCGGCAGGAGCGGCATCGGCTGCCAGGGCATCAAAGCCCGTGCAGGCTTCGAACTCCAGCGCAGCCACCCGGCCGGCACAGCGCAGCAACTCCAGCCGCGCCACCCAGTCGGCCCGCCCGGTGCGCGCCACCTCGGCCCGCGCCCGGGCAAACTCCGCCAGTTCCACCCGGCTGTCCCCTGACAGCCAGGCCTCGGTGGCCCGCTCGGCACTGCCCTTGGCATTCATCTGCCAGGTGGGCGCTGGCGGGGCGCTCGAACAAGCTGCGAGCAGAAGCGCTGCAACGAGCGAAGTGGCCTTCATCCAGTGGCTTCGCGGAGCCGGCTTTGCCGGTCCGCAGGAGCCGCCCCCCTGAGGGGGTGACGCCGCAGGCGGCGCGGGGGTGGGTCTGGTCATGGCAGTCGGATTTCGGTGTCGCGGGCAAACGGCCACTTGCGGTTGATGTCGTTGATGAGGCTGTCCACCTTGCGCAGGCTGGACTCGACCTCACCGCGCAGCCGGCCCAGGTCGGTGGTGGCTTCTCGGGTGTTGCTGGCAATGCCCTGTGCCTCCACCAGCAGGCTGTCCACTTTCTGCAGGCTGGTGCGGGCGTCACCGAGCAGGCCGTTGAGCTGCTGCACGGTGGCACGGGCGTCGCCCATGAGGCCGCCTTGGGCGGTTCCGCCCGGGCCTTCCCCCTGCCCGAACACCTGCCGGTCGGCATTCGCCACCAGGCTGTCCAGCCGGGCGGTGAGCGTGTCCGCCCGGGCCAGCAGGGCATTGGCCCGGTCGATGGTGGTCACCAGCTTTTGCGCGTTCTCCGCGCCGCCCATCACCGTACCCAGCACGCCCTGCGGTCCCTTGAGCTGCTCGGTGAGCGCCTGCACATTGGCCAGGCTGGACGCCAGCGCGGCCTCGGACGCCGTCAGCGCCTTGAGGTTGTCCAGCAGCTCGCGCACCGAGGCCATGAGTTTCGGGATCTCGGCGGCGGTGTCCCCACGCAGCACGGTGCGTTCGGCGCCGTCTTCCAGTGGCGGGTCGTCCAGCACACCGCTGTAGGCCCGGATGCGCGTGCCCCCCACCAACCCCCGCTCCATGGTGAAGATGCTGGAGGTGCGCAGCCATTTCGCGTCCTCGGCGGGTACGTCGATGAGGATGCGCGCGTTGCCGTCCTCGCCCAATTCAACGCGTGCCACGCGGCCGATGGCAAAACCGGAAAACGTCATGTCCATGCCCACCACCACGCCTTCGGAGTCGTCGGCAATCAGCACCAGCCGCTGCGTCTTCTCGAACACGCCGCGGGCGTACAGAACGTACGCCGCCGAGCCGACCAGCAAGGCGACCATCAGCAGCATGAGCAGCGCAGCCTTGATCTCCAGGTGGCGCACGGCGGGCGCCACCCCTTCGCTTTCTGGCGTGGGTGGGTCGGGCGGTGTGGGGTTCATGCGGTTTCGATCTGCGTGGAAAGGATGTGCATCCGTGGGCGTGCATCAGTAGTAGTTGCCCACCAGGGACACGACCTCGATCATCAGCACCACCGAAAAAAGGCGGGCGAATTCCGAGATGTCGCTGCGGCGGCTGTAGCGCCCCAGGGCGTCGCGCTGGGCACTGCCGGCCAGTGGCACCACGGCCACGGCCAGGCTGAAGAAGAAGGTCTTGAGCGTGAAGATGAGCGAGACTGCCGGCGTGAACACCTGCCCCACGCTGCGCGTGTAGGCCGGAAACCCCCAGGGCGAAAAACCGTACAGCGTGAAGTAGGTCAGCACCAGCGCCACCAGACAGCTCAGCGCCGCCAGCATCAGCACCGAAAACATGCTGCCCAGCGCCCGCGGCAGCAGCTCCAGCCGCATCAGCACCTGGCGCTCGCGCACCTGGCCGTTGCGCAGTTCTTCCGCCAGTTGTTTGCGCACCTGCTGGGCGCCCGGCATGGCATAGCGCAAGGCCACGAACAGCGCCGCGTACAGCGGGATCAGCTCCAGCACCAGCGTTCGCACCAGCACCTCGATGGCGTACTGCGTGAGCCCGTAGCTGTAAGCGGTGGCCACCACGATGCGGATGAGCACGATGCTGATGAGGGCCGACAGCACCAGGAACCAGGTCAGCAGCGGTGCGGTGGCCAGGTACAGGTTGTTCAGGATGGCCATGCGGTTGGCGCCCCGCCGGTAGCTGGAAGGCGTGACCGACAGCACCAGAATCTGTGCACCCAGCAGCAGCACCTGCCACCAGGCCGCCACCGCCGCGCGCACGCCGCGACCCCACCGGATCAAGGCTTCCTGCAGGGCGGTTGCGGCATTCATGCGGCGATGATAGTCCCGGGGTTTGCCCCTGGCAGGCAGCAACCCGTGAACAAACGTGACAGCGGGCTGGTGAAAACGCGCATGGCCAATGCCAAGGATTGGCTTTCAATGGATGGACCCAACGCCAGTCCCACCCGCCCGCTTCCCAGGAGTCCTGCATGCCCTCCACCCTTCATCCTGCCGTCCGGCGCCAGACGATTGCCGACGCCCTGCACCGCAGCGCCTGCCGCCTGCCCGACAAGCTGGCCGTGGCCTGTGGCGCGGTGCGCTGGACCTATGCCGAGTTCGACGCGCTGGTGGACCGCGTGGCCGCCGGCCTGGCGGCCCTGGGCGTGGGCGAGGGCGACAAGGTGGCCGTGCTGGCGCGCAATTCGCACGGCTTTGCCGCCCTGCGCTTCGCGCTGGCCCGGCGCGGCGCGGTGATGGTGCCGATCAACTTCATGCTCAAGGCCGACGAGGTGGCCTACATCCTGCGCCACGCGGGCGCCCGCACGCTGGCCACCGACAGCGGCCTGGCCGCGCTGGCGCGCGAAGCCGCCGCGCTGGACACGGCGGTGGAACGTTTCATCTGGCTGCCGTCGGAAGACCCGAGCGAACCGGTGCCCGGCATGCACCCCTTCGATGCGCTGGCCGCCTGCAACGACCCCTTGCCGGACGTGACGCTGGGCAGCCACGACCTGGCGCAGATCGTCTACACCAGCGGCACCGAGTCCACGCCCAAGGGCGCCATGCTCACCCACGACGCGGTGCTGTGGCAGTACGTGAGCTGCGTGATCAACGCCGAAATCGCCGAAGACGACCGCAGCCTGCACGCGCTGCCGCTGTACCACTGCGCCCAGCTCGACGTGTTCTTCGGCCCGGCCATCTACATCGGCAGCAGCAACGTCATCACCAGCAAGCCGGTGCCCGACAACCTGCTCGCGCTCATCGAACAGCACCGCATCACCAGCTTTTTCGCACCGCCCACCGTATGGATCGCGTTGCTGCGCTCGCCATTGTTTGACGCCGGGAAACTCGGCAGTCTGGCCAAGGGCTACTACGGCGCGTCCATCATGCCGGTGGAGGTGTTGAAGGAACTCGCCAGCCGCCTGCCCAGGGTGCGGCTTTGGAATTTGTATGGCCAGACCGAGATTGCGCCACTGGCCACCATGCTCGGCCCCGACGACCAGCTGCGCAAACCCGGTTCCTGCGGCAAGGCGGTGCTGAACGTGGAAACCCGCGTGGTCAACGACGCGATGCAGGATGTGGCCGTGGGCGAGGTCGGCGAAATCGTGCACCGCTCCCCGCACCTGATGCTCGGCTACTTCCACGACGACGAACGAACGCAGGCCGCCTTTCAGGGCGACTGGTTCCACAGCGGCGACCTCGCCACCATCGACGCGGAAGGCTTCATCACCGTGGTGGACCGCAAGAAGGACATGATCAAGACGGGCGGCGAGAACGTGGCCAGCCGCGAGGTGGAAGAAATGATCTACCGGCTCGGCGCGGTGAGCGAGGTGGCGGTGATCGGCCTGCCCGATCCGAAGTGGGTCGAGGCGGTGACCGCCGTGATCGTGGTGAAGGCCGGGCACAGCCTCACCGAAGCCGAGGTTATCGCGCACTGCAACCAGCACATGGCCGCCTTCAAGAGCCCGAAACGCGTGGTGTTCGCCGACACATTGCCCAAGAACCCCAGCGGCAAGCTGCTCAAGCGCGAACTGCGGCTGCGTTACGTGGCCTGAGCAGCCTGCTGATCCAACGCCCAGCGCACGTGTTCTCGCACGAGAACGCTCGGGTGGTCGAGCCGGGCCTGCAGCGCTAACGCAATGTCGGCGCGTTCGGAATCGGCAAGGCCCTCCCTGGCCCGCAGCGCGTTGCCCATGGCCACGGCGATGTTGCGCAGCCAGCGCTCGTGTCCGATGCGGCGGATCGGGCTGCCTTCGGTGCGCTGCAGGAACTGCGCTTCGCTCCAGCGCATGAGCGCGGCGAGCTGTGACCCGCTGAGCCCCGTGCGTTCGTCGAAGTCTGGCAAGGCGCTGCGCTGGGCGAACTTGTTCCAGGGGCAGACCAGCTGGCAGTCGTCGCAGCCGTAAATGCGGTTGCCCACCAGCGGGCGAAATTCCAGCGGAATCGGGCCGGCGTGTTCGATGGTGAGGTAGCTGATGCAGCGGCGCGCGTCCAGCCGGTACGGCGCCACGATGGCCTGCGTGGGGCAGGCGCCGATGCAGGCACTGCAGGTACCGCAGTGGTCTTCAACCGGCGCGGTGGGCGGCAGGGCCATGTCCACATAAATTTCGCCCAGGAAAAACATGGACCCGCCCTCGCGGTTGAGCACCAGCGTGTGCTTGCCGCGCCAGCCCTGGCCGCTGCGCTGCGCCAACTCCACTTCCAGCACCGGCGCGGAGTCGGTGAACACGCGGTGGCCCAGCGGGCCCACCGCTGCCTGGATGCGATCGGCCAGTTGCTGCAAGCGGTTGCGCAACACCTTGTGGTAGTCGCGCCCCCGGGCGTACACCGACACGATGGCCTCGCCGGGCCGCTGCAGGCGCTGCAGTTCGCGCACCGGCCAGCCGTCTTCGGTACCCCGCGGCAGGTAATTCATGCGCGCGGTGATCACGCTCAGGGTGCCCGGCACCAGCTCGGCCGGTCGCGCCCGCTTGAGCCCGTGCGCGGCCATGTAGGCCATCTCACCGTGACATCCAGCCGACAACCAGGCCAACAAACCGGCTTCCGCGCTGGACAAATCCACACCCGCCACGCCAATTTGGGAAAATGCAAGCTCCTTTCCCCAGGCCTGGATCCGAGAGAGAAGTTCATCAGCATGCAAACCGGCGTTCATGTTCCGAGGATTGTAGGAACGCAGGCTGCCAGCAGCACGGCAGCGGGCACGGCCGTGTGGCAAGGCATGTGGGCCAACGAGACGGACACCCAGGCATTTGCTGCCGCATTGGCTGCCTGCCCGGCGGTGGCCCATGCCACCATGGCCCTGCACGGCGATCTGGGTGCGGGAAAAACCACGTTCGTGCGCCACCTCCTGCGCGCCCTGGGGGTGCGCGGCCGCATCAAGAGTCCGACCTATGCGGTGGTGGAACCGCACAGTGCCATCGACTGCCCGCTCATGCCTGCCGGCGAGCCGCTGTCGATCTGGCATTTCGACTTCTACCGCTTCAACGATCCGCGCGAATGGGAAGACGCGGGCTTCCGCGAACTTTTCGCGGCCCCCGGCCTCAAGCTCGTGGAATGGCCCGAGCGGGCCGGTGACTTCCTCCCGCCACTGGACCTGAGCCTGACCATCGAACCCGGCCCACCCACTTTTGCCTCCATGCCCCTCGACCCTGCCGATGAACCGGCCGAGCCGCGGCTCGTGACCGTGGCGGCCCACACCGCCGTCGGGCAACGCCTGCTGCAAGCCCTCGCATGACGCGTCCCGTTGGCCTGCCCACCTCCGTCAGCCGCCGCAGCCTGCTGCGCGCCGGCTCGCTGGTGCTGTTGCTGGGCACGCAGCAGATCGCGCGCGGCGCCAACGTGGTGGCGGTGCGCGTCTGGCCAGCGGAGGAATACACGCGCGTCACCATCGAGTCCGACGGCGCACTGCAGGCGCGCCAGTTCTTTGTGACCGACCCGCCGCGCCTGGCGGTGGACATCGAAGGCATCGACCTGCTGCCCAGCCTGCGCGAACTGGTGGGACAGGTGCAGTCGGACGACCCGAACATTGCCCGCGTGCGCGTGGCACAGAACGCGCCCAACGTGGTGCGCCTGGTGCTGGACCTGAAGGTGCCGGTGTCGCCGCAGGTGTTCGCCCTGCCCCCGGTGGCGGCCTATCAGCACCGTCTGGTGCTGGACCTGTACCCCTTGAATCCGCCCGATCCGCTGGAACAGCTGATCGCCTCGCGCCTGCGCGAGATCGACGCCGCCAGCGAGCGCGCCGCGCGATCGCTCGGCCAGGAAACGCAGGGCGTGGGCAGCGCTGCGCCAGCGCCGCAGGACGACCCGTTGGGCGACCTGATCGCGCGGGCCGAACGCGCCCGGTCCGCCGGTACACGTCCTGGCGCTCCAACCGTGGCCCATGCGCCTCCTCCACCGGCCAGCAAAGCTCCCCCCATCAGGACCGAACGCAAGGGCCCCACCGACCGTCTCATCGTGGTGGCACTCGACCCCGGACACGGCGGTGAAGACCCGGGCGCCATCGGCCCTGGTGGCACGTACGAGAAGGATGTTGTGCTGGCCATCGCCCGCCGCCTGCGCGACCGCATCAATGCCACCCGCGTGAACGGCAACGCCATGCGCGCCTACATGACACGCGACGCCGACTTTTTCGTACCGCTGCAGGTGCGGGTGGAAAAGGCCCAGCGGGTGCAAGCCGACCTGATGATCAGCCTGCACGCCGACGCGTTCTATTCGCCGCGCCCGCAAGGCGCCAGCGTGTACGCCCTGAGCACCCGCGGTGCCACCAGCGCGGCAGCGCGCTGGATGGCCGACAAGGAAAACGCTTCCGACCTGGTGGGCGGCCTCAACGTGAAGGCCAAGGACGCAACCCTTCAGCGCGCCCTGCTCGACATGAGCACCACCGCCCAGATCAAGGACAGCCTCAAGCTCGGTGCATCCATGCTGGGCGAGGTCAAGCGCATCGGCAAGCTGCACAAGCCGCGTGTGGAGCAGGCCAACTTTGCCGTGCTTCGCGCGCCCGACATTCCCAGCGTGCTGGTGGAAACCGCCTTCATCAGCAACCCGGACGAAGAAAAGCGCCTGCGCAACCCGAAGTACCAGCAGGATCTGGCCGACGCCTTGCTGCGCGGCATCGTGCGCTACTTTGAGCAGAACCCGCCGTTGGCACGCAACCGGCAGAT
>JALORL010000064.1 GCA_025458915.1 Hydrogenophaga sp. | reverse complement strand
CTGGTCTCTCCAAGGTTTGATGGTTTGTCTCTCGGTTGTGCCACGCACCGGATGGGGGCATGGCTGCACCGGAGAACGACTGTAGACCGGGCCCCCATGGCCCGGCATCGGGGTTTACGTGGTTGGTTCATGCAAATTAATCATGGCGCCATCGTTTCGCCTTCTGGGCGTTCCCCTGCATAAAAAGTAAGCATGTAGCGTGCCAGTGTGTGGCGATTCGCAGCCCTTCCGCTACGTCGGTTGTGGTGGTCTCGCAGGCTCGCGCCGTGCGGTCCCACGCGCGACATCCGGTCTCTTGCGGCAGCAGGCGGGCCCCGTATGCTGTACCGCGATGCCGTTCTTGCAATGAACGTGCCGGGTCTGTCCGGCTGCGCGGAACGGCCGATGGAGACAGCGCATGACCCCCAACACCGCCGGGCAGTTGCCCGCTCCTGCGGCCGAGCGTCCGCACCATCGCTTCTGGCCGAACCGGCTGCCGCACCGCATCAGCCCGCCGGCCACATCGCTGTGGTTCAACCTGGAGGTGAGCGCCCGGCGCTACCCGGACAAGCCGGCCCTGGTCTTTTTCGATCGGGTGTGCACCTACCGTGAATGGTTCGACCAGTCCGAGCGGTTGGCCGCACACCTGCAGGCGCAGGGCGTGCGCGCTGGCGACCGCGTGATCCTGCTGATGCAGAACTGTCCGCAATGGGCGGTGGCGCATTTCGCCATCCTGCGCGCCAACGCGGTGGTGGTGCCGGTGAACCCGATGAACCGCGCCGAGGAACTGCGGCACACCATCACCGACCCGGATGCGCGCTTGGCCATCGTGGCGGCCGATCTGGCGCCTGAACTGGTGCGCGCCAATGCCGAACTGCCACCGGCCCAGCAACTGCAGCACATGGTGGTGGCGCACTACCACGATGCCATGGGGCCGCAGGCCGAAGTGCCTCCGGCCTGGCACGACTGGTTGATGCAGCGCCACGACCTGCCAGCGCTGCCGAACGGCACCGTGGTGGACTGGTCTGCCGCGCTGGCCTGCACCGAACCCGCGCCCTTGCATGACCGCACCCCGGAGCACCTGTCCGTGTTGCCCTACACCAGCGGCACCACCGGGCTTCCCAAGGGCTGCATGCATACCCATGCCAGCCTGATGCACAACGCGGTGGCGGGCAGCCTGTGGACCAACGGCTCGGCGGAGAACGTCTCGCTGGTGGTGGTGCCGATGTTCCACATCACCGGCATGGTGGTGGGCCTGCACAGCGGCGTGTACACCGGCGCCACGCTGGTGGTGATGCCGCGCTGGGACCGCGAGCTGGCGGGCCAGCTGATTTCGCGCTGGCGTGTCACGCACTGGGCAAACATTCCCACCATGGTGATTGACCTGCTGGCCAGCCCCAACTTCGCCAGTTTCGACCTCTCCAGTCTGAAGTCCATCGGCGGTGGTGGCGCTGCCATGCCCCAGGCCGTGGCCCAGCGCCTCTATGAACAGTACGGGCTGCGCTATGCCGAAGGCTATGGCCTGACCGAAACCGCTGCGCCTTCGCACAACAACCCGCCCGATGCGCCCAAGCAGCAGTGCCTGGGTATTCCCTTCATGAGCGCCGATGCGCGGGTGGTGGACCCCGACACGCTGCAGGAAATGCCGGTGGGCGAGGCCGGGGAGATCATCATCCGCGGCCCGATGGTGTTTGCCGGTTACTGGAAGCGGCCGGAGGCCACCGAGGCGGCGTTCGTGACCTTCGAGGGGCAGCGCTACTTCCGCTCCGGCGACCTGGGCCGGGTGGACGAGGACGGCTACTTCTTCATCACCGACCGCCTCAAACGCATGATCAATGCCAGCGGCTTCAAGGTGTGGCCGGCGGAGGTGGAGTCGCTGATGTTCCGCCACCCGGCCATCGCGGAAGCCTGCGTGATTGCCACACGCGACGACTACCGGGGCGAGAGCGTGAAGGCGGTGGTGGTGCTGCGCCAGGCCGCCCGGGGACAGACCACCGAACAGGACATCATCGACTGGTGCCGCGACAACATGGCGGTGTACAAATGCCCACGCACCGTGGCGTTCGTGGACGCGCTGCCCAAGAGTGGCAGCGGCAAGGTGATGTGGCGCCTGCTGCAGGAGCAGGAGGCGACGCAGGCGGCCGGGAAAAGGGCCTGAGCCGCGCGGGACACTGGCCAGGCGTGCCGCGCGGACCAGGCTCTGCGGTTCCAATACGAACCATGCAATTCGAATGGCAATCCATCCGCCGGATCTGGCAGCCCCACCGCGGGCTGTTCTGGGTCATGCTGGCGCTCAATGTGCTTTCATCGGCCCTGGTGTGGTACGTGCAACTGGCCGATCCGCCAGGCGCCATTCGCTGGCTGCTGAGCCTGCTGGCGCTGGGCAACGCCGGCCTGGGCTGGTGGCTGGCGGTGCGCCTGTGGCGCGAAGGCGCAGAACCGCCAACACCGTGACGCCGGTTGCCTGCCCGAAGGCGTCCTGCCTGTTTTCACCGTTCCTGCCTGAGGAGATTCCATGTTCAAGGCCCTGCTGATCACCAAACCCGAATCCGGCTACCGATGCGACCTCACGGAGATCGACGAAGCGCAGCTCCCCGCGTCGGGGGACGTGACCGTGGCGATCAGCTACTCCACCCTGAACTACAAGGACGGTCTGGCCATCACCGGCCGCTCGCCGGTGGTGCGCAGCTTTCCCATGGTGCCGGGCATCGACTTCGCGGGGACTGTGGTGGAGAGCCAGCACCCGCGCTGGAAGGCTGGCGACCAGGTGGTGCTCAATGGCTGCGGCGTGGGCGAAACCCACTGGGGTGGCCTGGCGCAGAAGGCGCGCGTGAAGGGGGACTGGCTGGTACCGCTGCCCGCGGCCTACAGCGCCTTCGATGCCATGGCGATCGGCACCGCTGGCTACACGGCCATGCTGTGCGTGCAGGCACTGCAGCGCCACTGGGAGGCGCATGGCATGGCCGCCGGTAGCGGCGAGGTGCTGGTAACGGGCGCCAATGGCGGCGTCGGCAGCGTGGCCGTGGCTTTGCTGGCGGCCCTGGGCCATACGGTGGTGGCATCCACCGGGCGGCCCGAGGAAGCGGAGCACCTCAAGGCCCTGGGTGCCAGCGATGTGATCGCGCGGCAGACGCTGAGCGAGCCGGGCAAGCCACTGCAGAAAGAGCGCTGGATGGGTGTGGTGGATTCGGTGGGCAGCCATACCCTGGCCAATGCCTGCGCCAGCAGCCGCTACGGCGGTGCCGTGGCGGCCTGTGGCCTGGCCCAGGGCATGGATCTGCCGGCGAGCGTGGCGCCCTTCATCCTGCGTGGCGTGACGCTCTACGGCATCGACAGCGTGATGGCGCCCATGGCGCGGCGGGAATCGGCGTGGAGCCAGCTCGCTGCCCAGCTTGGGAGCCACACGCTGCAAGCGTTCACCCGCGAGATCGGCCTGGCCGAGGCCATCGACGCAGGCGGCGCCATTCTCGCGGGTCAGGTGCGCGGTCGGCTGGTGGTGGACGTGAACCGCTGACGCTGCGGGTGGGGCTCAGACCGGCGCGTTCTGTGCCGAAGCGGAGGGTTCTCCTGCCGGGCAGAACCGCCGGCCCATCCAGCCGGTGAAGGGCAGGAACAGCACTGCCACGCCAAGGTTGAACGCAAGGTTGGCCAGCGCCACGGCCTGACCCGCACTGCCACCGACGGCCAAGGCCCACGCGCCAAAAGCGGTGATGAAGGGCAGCATCAGCACCACCCCCACCGCGTTGAACAACAGGTTCATCTGTGCCGTGCGGCGCGCAAAGCGGTCCATGGGAATGCTGGCGATCAACCCGGTGGCGGTGGTGCCCAGCGAGGCGCCGACCACGACGGCCACTGCGCCCAGCGGGTCCAGTACGCCCTGCTGCACCAGCACGATGGCGAGCCCGCTGACCACGCTGCTGGACTGCAGCACCACCGTCATCAGCACGCCCATCAGCACCCCGAGCCAGGGCTCCTGTGCGCGGGCCAGCCATTCCAGCACCCAGGGCGACTGGCGCAGAGGCTCCAGCGAATCGCTCACCAGGTCGAGCGCGAAGAAGATGAAGCCGAAATAGAACACGGCCCGCCCCACCACCCGAATGGAAAATGGCAGCAGCGTGAGCAGGCCTCCGAGCACGATGAGATAGGGCCCGATGTGGGTGAGCTCGTAGGACACCAGCCAGGCGGTCGAAGTGGTGCCCACCTTGGCGCCCAGCAACACCGCCAGGCTGGCCGCAAAGCTCAGCGTGCCCGAGTTCACCAGCGCCACCACCAGCGCGCTCACGGCGCTGCTGGACTGCACCACGGCGGTGACCACGGCGCCCAGGGTAAATCCCCCCAACCGGTTGCGCGTGGCCAGACCCAGCCAGCGGGGCAGGCGGTCGCGCCCAATGACCTGCAACTCCTTGCTGAACTGTTCGAGTCCGTACAGGAACAGCAGCAGGGCGCTGAGCATCAGCACCGCGGTCTGGAGTTGGCTGAACGGCAGGCTCATAGCCGAGCAAGCATAAACAATGCTTGCCGGCCACCGGTGCGCCAACCGCTTGCTGAACCGGTGTTCAGGTGGTCGGGCCTGCCGGCGCGGCGGTGGGCGGGTTGGCCGGCAGCACGATGCGCCGGTAGGCATGCCAGGTGGCATGGCCGATCACCGGGCCCACCACGAACAACCCCAGGAAGAAGGGCAGCATGGCCAGACCGACCAGCAGGGTGATGAGAGCGCCCCACAGCAGCATCACGCCCGGGTTCTTCAGACAGGCGCGGATGCTGGTGAGTCCGGCGGACACAGCATCGACCTGCCGGTCCATGATCATGGGGATCGAGATCACGCTGGTCACGAAGATGAGGCCGGCAAACAGGCCGCCCACCACGGTGTAGGTGATGAGAAAGCTGAGGTTGTCCGGGTTGAGCAACTGCGGCAGCAGCTTCTCGGTGGAGGGCATGGTGTTGAAGGTCACGGCAAACACCACCAGCGAGGCCCGTCCCCACAGCAGCTCCAGGATCAGCAGCACGCCGGCAAAGATGCTCATGGTGCCCTTGGTGGGCTGCCAGGCGAGCAGCGAGGCGCGCAGCGACGGCCGGTGGGACGCGGTCTGCATGGCCTTGCTGGCGTCGTACAGGCCCAGGCACAGGAACGGCCCCATCAGCAGGAAACCGGCGCTCAGTGCCAGCACATAGGCCGGCGCGTTCTGGAACACCGCCAGCAGTGCGTGCCCCATGGCGAAAAAGCACAGGCCGTAGAACAGGCCGATGCGCGGGCAGCGCCGGAAGTCGGTCCAGCCTTGCTGCAGCCAGCGGAACGGGTCGGCGGGCTGCAACTCGGCCAGCGGCAGGTTGAACACCGACGGGGTGCGCAAGCGCTCGGCTTCGCGGCGGGCCAGCAGGCGGGCGCTTTCGCTCAGTTCCGGCTCATTGTTCGTTGGCAAAGCCTTTTCTTCGCTGGCTTCTGCGGCGTTGGCCATGGCGTCTCCTCAATGGCCAAAAACTATAGCGGCCGACTCAGGGCGCACCCACATGGTTTACCCCATCCAAGGCCGTGCCGCACCCGGTGGCGTGCGGGTGGCGCCGCAGGTGCAGGGCCAGCGCCGCATCCATCGACTGGGTGTGCTTGATCAGCCAGCTGGCCAGTTCCAGTGCCATTTCCCGCACCGGTGCCAGCTGGCCCGCGCGCGCCATGGTTTCGCCTTCCATGAGCAGGTTCAGCACCACGCGGTGCTGCAGCAGGTGGTTGGCGGCCGCTGCGAACCTGGTGCTGCGCATCCAGCGGTCTTCCTCGGCGAACTGGGCTTTGGTGTGTGCCAGCAGCACGGCCCAGGCGGCGGACAGGCTGTCGTCGGTGGCTGTCTGGGCCTGGGCCAGCAGGTCCACCAGGCGGTGGTGGGCGGTGTCCATGGGAGCAAAGTCGAGCGACAGGGCGTCGGACCATTCGACGGTTGGCATGCGAACCTCGTGCGGGTTGTCCTGGGAGTGCAGGGCAGATTGCCAGCCCGTGCAGGGTCGGGTTTTGATCCAGCGCAGACAATGCGCAACCGGCCGAACCAAAACTGCGTTGTGTGCGGTTTTCTTCGGTGTCCTCCGGTTTTCCCGGTGCCTTGGGCCCGCTCGGGACTGGCTCCGGCGATGCCGGCTGCCCCTACACTGCCCAGCATGACGAGCGAATTCCAACCTCCCTATGTGCCGTTGTCCGAACTGGACCAGCGCCTGCAGTCGCGCGGTTTTGCGCTGCTGAGCGCCGACAGCGTGCGCCAGTGGCTCGGCGCCTCCGGGGCCGACCTTCAGCAACTGCAGCAGGCGTGGACCGACCTGCCGCCCGACGAATACCTCAAGGACGGCGGGCGCTACCGCCGCCGCCGCCACAGCTGCTTCACGGTGGAGGGCCAGCAGGTGCAACCGGTGCCGCACCGCGCCCATTGGCAACCGCTGGAGTACAACGCCTTGCACGGCGGCATGCAACGCTGGTTTCAGCCCATGAACACGGAGACGGTGCAGCAGCCGCTGTGGAGCCGCCTGCTGGCGCGCCTGGGCGATGCCGCCGCTGCCCTGCGCGGCCCGCGCACCTGGTTCGTGGAGGCGCATCCGTTCCGCATCGACACCACCGACGGCATCGGCCGGCCCACGCCCGAAGGCGCGCACCGCGACGGCGTGGATCTGGTGGCTGTGTTCATGGTGAACCGGCACCAGATCAAGGGCGGCGAGAGCCGGGTGTTTGAAGCCAATGGCCCCAGCGGCGAACGCTTCACGCTGCGCGAGCCCTGGTCGTTGCTGCTGCTGGACGACGCGCGTGTAATTCACGAAAGCACGCCCATCCAGCCGTCGCAGGCCGACACGCTGGGCTGGCGGGACACGCTGGTGGTGACCTACCGGGCCGACGGGTTTCAGGGCGGGTAACGGAATCGCCCGCCTGGTGAGGCGTCGACCACCGGGACACATTCCGGGCCGGGTGGTTCAGGGCCGGATCGAGACACGCTGCCCCGCTTTCACCGTGCTGCCGGGGTAGAGCACCACCTGCTCGCCACTGTTGACGTGGTGCGCGCCGCCGCTGTCCAACCGGGCCAGGTCGGCGTTGCGGTCGAGCACCTCGACCGTTCTGGCCTCTGTCTTGCCAGCCTCCACCACCAGCACCTGCCACGCCGTGCCGTTGCGCACCAGCGCGGCGGTGGGCACCAGCAGCGCATCGTCGTGTGCCGAGAGCGTGATGCGCGCGTCCACCCGGTAGCCCTCGCCCAGCGCGGTACCGCCGGCCCAGTCGGCGGCGGGTGCATCCACAACCACGTTGACCCGCTGTTCCTCGATGCCCAGTGCAGACACCTTGGTGAATGCCACCGGCTCGATGCGGGCCACGCGGCCCGACAAGGGCGCCAGCGTCCCGCCCAGCGACAGCGCCACGGGCGCACCAAGGGCGATGCGCGGCACGTCGGTCGACAGCACGTCGATCACCGCTTCCAACGCCTGTGTGTCGCCAATCTCCAGCAGCGCCTGGCCGGCCTGAACGGTCACGGCGCTGTCCTGGTGCAGTTTGATCACCTGGCCACTGACGGGGCTGCGCAATGGCCAAAGCCCTTGTGCGCGGCTGCCGCTGGCCGGTTCGGCCTGGGCCAGTGCGGCGCGGGCTTCGGCCAGCGCGAACTCCGCAGCGCGCAATTCGGCCCGGCCGGCCTCCAGCGCCTGCTGCGCCGAGCGCAGGGCCAGCGCGCTCTGGTCGCGCGCGGCGGGGGCAATGAACTGGTTGCCGGCGAGCTGCTCCGCGCGTTCGGCCTCGAGTGCGGCCTGGGCCTGCGCGGTCTGCAGCCGCAGCAGCTGCGCGGCGGCCGCGCGGCGCATCGCATCGGCGCTGCCCACGCGCTGCTGCAGCACGGTGCGGGTGCGGGCGTCGATCATCTGCGGTGCGGCGGGTGCCAGCGTGGCCACCACATCACCGGCCTGCACCACGTCGCCCACCTTCAACGTGGGGCGCAGCAGCTCGGCCTGGGTGGGCGCGGCGATCACGTAGCGCTGCTTGAGCCGCAGCTGGCCGTCTTCCTCCAGCACCTGCTCGAAGCGGCCGGTGGCCACCGTACCCACTTCCACCGGCAACGGGCGCGGCTGGAAGGCCCACGCGGCAATGCCCGCCACGATCACGGCGGCGAGGGTCCAGGGGGCCCAGCGGCGCAGGGCGCTGTTCTCGGAGTGTGGTCTGGCGTTCATTCGCGCACTTTCAGGACGGCCACAAGGTCCAGCCGGTCGATCTGGCGGCGCACCAGCAGGGCGCTCACCACACCGGCGGCCAGCACGATCAGCGCGGCCAGGGCGTAGGTGGAGGGTTCGATGATCACGGGGAAATCGATGCTGTCGGACGACATGAGCCGCATCATCAGCGTGGCCAGGGCCCAGCCGGCTACGCAGCCCAGCGGCAGCGCCACCAGCAGTTCCACCGCCAGCTGGCCCAGCAGCAGCACCGACACCTCGGCGCGGGTCATGCCCAGCACGCGCAGGCTGGCCAGTTCCCAGGCCCGTTCAGATAAGGTGATGCGCGCCGCGTTGTAGACGATGCCCACCGCCATGGCCACCGCAAACAGGGTGAGGATGCCGCTGAACACGCCCATGTTGCGCGAGGTGGTTTCGTTGAAGCTGGCCATGGTGCCGGCCTTGTCGAACACCGCATTGACCAGTGGCGCGGTTTTCACCGCCGCCCAGAATGCGGGCATGGCCAGCGGGTCTACCTGCAGCGCGGCTTCCATGGCGCCTTCGCCGTCGCGCGCGAGGCGGTTGAGCGCGTCCAGCCGCATGAAGGCCTGCTTGCCCATCATGGTGTGCACCGTGTCCACCACCGCCACGGTGGTCACGGTCTGGCGCCACAGGCGGAATTCCACCTCCACCCGGTCGCCGGTGCGCGCGCCGATGCTGCGCGCCAGCAGCGCCGACATCACCAGCCCGTCGGCGGGCAGGGCCACCGGGCCGCGGCTTTCGTCCACCACGCGCAGCAGCTGCGAACCTTCCACCAGCCCCAGGATGGCGGCGTCTTCGCTGCGGCCGTGCAGGCGCACGCGCACCGGCTCGGTGCGGTAGGCCTCGGCGTTCAGCACGCCGGGCAGGCGCTGCAGGTCGGTGGTGACCGACAACGGCACCGGGCGGTCGAAACTGATGAGCACGTCGCCCTGCTGCACGCGGCGGAACTGCGTGTCCACGATGTGGGCAATGGCGTCGAGCCAGAAGGCCCCGGAAATCTGCAACGCCACCGCCAGCGCAATGCCGGTCACAGTGAAGGCCGCGCGCAGCGGGCGGCGTTCGAAGTTGCGCACCCCCATGAGCGTGCCGGTGCGCACCCGCTGGCCCAGGCCCAGGCGCTCCAGCAGGGTGCGCCGGTAGCGCGGTGGCGTGGGCGGCTGCATGGCCTGCGCGGGCCGCAGGCGCACCACGGCGCGAATGGCCGTCCAGGTGCCCAGGGCCGCCGCCGTGGCGGCGATGCCCAGCGCGGCGGCCACCAGCCAGGGTGTGGTGACATAGGCCAGGCGGTTGAAGCGGAACACCTCGTCGTACAGGCCTAGCATGAGCTGGCCGATCCACACGCTCAGGGCCAGCCCGGCCAGCGCACCGCCGAGGGCGATCAACAACGCCAATTGGGTGTAGTGCCAGGCAATGGCCGCGTCGCCATAGCCCAGGGCCTTGAGCGCCGCGATCTGGCTGCGCTGCGTGGCGACCTGGCGGCTCACCACCACGTTGAGGATGAACATGGCCACCGCCAGGAAAATGGCCGGCAGCACCGTGCCCATCACCTTCAGCTGGGCCAGTTCGTCGCTCACGATCCTGGCCGAGAGTTGCTGGTCGCGGCCCACGGCACCGAGCGCGCCGTAGGGCTCCAGCACGCGGTCGACCCGCTCCTTCACTGCGGGTTCGGACGCCCCGGGGTGCAGGCGCATCGCAGCCTGGTTGAACGCGCCCTGCAGGTCGGCCGCGTGCAGCAGGCGCTCGTGGTCGATGTGCACCTGCTCCAGCCGGCCATTGAGGATGGCGCGCACGCGCTGGCCGGGCTGCAGGTTGCGCGCGGTGGCAAAACGGTCGCTCACCACCGCCTCCAGAACGGCACCGCGTTCCGGCCAGCGGCCACTGCGCAGCGTGAGCGCGTTCAGGCCCTGGCGCTGCGCATGCACCTGGTCGAGGTGCAAGCCGGTGAAGCGGCCGGTGACGGGCGCGTCCGCGTCGGGCAGCGCGATCTGTGCGTCCAGGCTCACGCTGAGCCGCACCTCGGCCACGCCCTCGATGGCTTCCAGCCGTTCGCGCAGGTGCAGCGGCGCACGCTTCACGCTGGCGAACACATCGGCCAGGTGGTTGTCGCGGTAGAAGCTGTCGCGCGAGCTTTGCAGCGAGGCGTGCACAGAGAACATGCCCACGAACCCCGCCACACCAATGGCCACCACCACGCCGATGGTGACGGCCTGCGCGCGCAGGCGGCGCAGGTCGCGCCAGAGCTTGATGTGCAGGGCCTTCATCGCGATCACCACGCGAGGGTGGCCGCCGCCACCTTGTGGGGGTTGACGCGCGCGTCCACGATACGGCCATCGGCCAGGCGCAGCACGCGGTCGGCCATGTCGGCAATCGGGGCGTTGTGGGTGATGACCACGGTGGTGGTGCCCAGCGTGCGGTTCACGTGTTCGATGGCCTGCAGCACCTTCACGCCGGTGGCGCAGTCGAGTGCGCCGGTGGGTTCGTCGCACAGCAGCACGGCGGGCCGTTTGGCAATGGCGCGGGCAATGGCCACACGCTGCTGTTCACCGCCGGAGAGCTGCGACACGAAGTGGTCCATGCGCTCGCCCAGGCCCACCAGGGACAGCGCTTCTTCGGCGGGCATGGGCTGGTCGGCCAGGTCGGTGACCAGCTGCACGTTCTCGCGCGCGGTGAGGCTGGGAATGAGGTTGTAGAACTGGAACACGAAGCCCACGTGTTCACGGCGGTACCGGGTGAGCTCGGCATCGCTGGCACCGGTGAGTTCGTGGGTCTGGCCTGCGTGGGTCCAGCGCGCGCTGCCGGCGCTGGCGCTGTCCAGCCCACCCAGAATGTTGAGCAGGGTGGACTTGCCGCTGCCGGATGCGCCCAGCAGCACCACGAATTCGCCGCGCACGATCTCCAGGTCCACGCCGCGCAGGGCGTGCACCGCAGTGGGGCCGTCGCCGTAAACCTTGGTGAGGCCGTGGGCGGAGAACACCGGGGCAGAGTGGGGCGGTTGGTCGGGCATGGGGTGGTGTCGGCCGCGCAGGATGGGTGCCACGCTGGGCGATGGCGTGTGCTGCATTCCACCACCGCGTCGGGCGCACGGGATTGATGTTCATCAACCAGCGCCGCCGGGTCAATGGCTGTGCTCCCGGGTGTGGCAACCCTGCGCGCACGCGGTGGATTCCCCCTGGGGACAATTCCAAGTCCACCTTCCCATATCCGCCCAGGTTCCTGCATGCCCGCCCGCCGCCACACCGACCCTGCCGCAGCGCTGGACGCCGCCGCCGTGGGAGAAATCATCCACATGGCACTCAGCGATGACGTGGGCTTCGACCAGATCCGCGCGGCCTATGGTCTGGGCCCCGACCAGGTGAAGGTGCTCATGCGCGCCCAGCTGGCGCCCGGCAGCTACCGGGCGTGGCGCAAGCGCGTGCGCCGTTTCAGCGACCAGCGCGCGGTCTACAAGTAGCGGGGTTCAAGGCTTGCGGCTGCGCAGCGCGTGAAGTTCAGGGCCGTCCAGGAACACGCACACACCCAGCGAGCCCGAGCCATCTCGCATCGGCCCTTTGCGCAGGGCCAGTTCCAGTGCCTGCACCGGCAGGTGGGCAGCACACGCCACTGCCATGCGCGTGATCAGTCGCTCCTGGGTGTCGTAGGGCCCGTCGGCCGCCAGCCGCTCCAGCTCGGCCACCAGCGGGTCGTAGTCAAACACCCGGTCCATGCCGTCCTGTTCGATCAGCACCAGAGATGGGTCGATCGACAGCGTAAGGTCCAGCCGGTGGTCGGTGGGCGCAGGCACGCCGGCCGGGTAGGTGCCGATGGTGGTTTGGATCGGCAGGTCGCGGAGTTCGATGGTGGCGCGGGCGGTCATGGTGCGCGCTGCCCGCACGCATCAACCACCGTACCGCTGCCGCGCCAGTTCCGCGCCCTTGGCCAGCGCTTCCAGCTTGGCCATGGCCACCTCGCGGCTCATGGGGGCCAGGCCGCAGTTGGTGCAG
>JALORL010000319.1 GCA_025458915.1 Hydrogenophaga sp. | reverse complement strand
CCCCTTTTCTCAGACCACCACCGGCTCCGGCTCCAGCAGGATGCCGAAGCGCTCGTACACGCTGGTCTGGATGGCCTTGGCCAGCGTCATCACTTCGCCTCCGGTGGCGCCACCCCGGTTCACCAGCACCAGCGCCTGCTTCTCGTACACGCCGGCGTTGCCAACGCTCTTGCCCTTCCAGCCGCAGGCGTCGATGAGCCAGCCGGCGGCGAGCTTGATGCTGCCATCGGGCATGGGGTAGTGCACCACCTTGGGGTCGCGGGCGATGATGTCGGCGCACTGCTCGGGGCTGACGGTGGGGTTCTTGAAGAAGCTGCCGGCGTTGCCGATGACCACCGGGTCCGGCAGCTTGGCGCGGCGAATGGCGCAGACCCAGTCGAAGATCTGCTGCGCGTGCGGCGCATCGACGCCCGTCTCGGCCCGCTTGCGCTCCAGGTCCAGGTAACCGAGTACCGGCTTCCACGGTTTGGGCAGCCAGAAACGCACGGCGGTGATGAGGGCACAGCCCGCCAGGCCCAGGCCCTTGTCGCCGGCCGGAGGGTGTTTGAACACCGAGTCGCGGTAACCGAACCCGCACTGTGCCGCATTGAGCGTGAACGGCTCACCGGTGCGCAGATCGATGGCATCCAGCGAATGGAAGCGGTCCTGCAGTTCGACGCCATAGGCCCCGATGTTCTGCACCGGCGATGCCCCCACCGAGCCCGGAATGAGCGCCAGGTTCTCCAGCCCGGGCCAGCCTTGCGCCAGTGTCCATGCCACGAAGTCGTGCCAGTTTTCGCCAGCGCCGGCTTCTACCAGCCAGCCTTTCGGGGTTTCGTCCAGCAGTCGACGGCCAGCAAGGTCGATCTTGATCACCAGTGAACGGATATCGCCGGTGATCACGAGATTGCTGCCGCCCCCAAGCACCAGATGCGGCGCCATGTCCCGCTGCTGGGGCTGCATGTCGGGCAGTTTCAACAGGGCCTGGACGTCGTCGAGCGAGCGCAGGCGCACCATCCGCAGCGCCCTGGCCTGAATGCCGAAGCTGTTGTATCGCTGGAGCGCCACGTTGTTCTCGACTAACATCCTTTCATTGTCTCACCCCCCTCACGGAATCTACTTCATGCCTTCTTTTGACACCGTTCTCGAAGCCGATCTGGTCGAGGTGAAAAATGCCGTGGACCAGGTGGCCCGGGAAGTCGGCACCCGGTTCGACTTCAAGGGCACCAGTGCCGCCATCGAACTCAAGGACAAGGACATCACCCTCTACGGCGACGCCGACTTCCAGCTGGCGCAGGTGGAAGACGTCCTGCGCAACAAGCTCGCCAAGCGGGGTGTGGATGTTCGGTTCCTGGACATGGGCAAGATCGAGAAGATCGGCGGCGACAAGGTCAAGCAGGTCGTCAAGGTCAAGAACGGCATCAGCACCGAAGACGGCAAAAAGATCCAGCAGGCCATCAAGGCCAGCAAGCTCAAGGTGCAGGGTGCCATCCAGGGCGATGCGGTCCGCGTCACCGGCGCCAAACGCGACGACCTGCAGGCCGCCATGGCGCTGATCCGCAGCGAGCTGAAGGACCTGCCCCTGTCGTTCAACAATTTTCGCGACTGAGTCTCAGCGATGTCCCAGCCGGTCCGTACAGCCTCCGCTGCGCTGGAGAAGCCCCGCCGTGAAAGCCGTCTGGCGCGGCTGGCAGTCGGGCTTCTTCTGGCGGGGGACATCGCCTGCGCCCTGGCCCAGCAGGTCAGTCTGGTGGGCCTGTCATCCCATCGGGCACTGCTGGTGATTGACGGCGGAGTCCCCCGCTTTCTCAGTCCGGGGCAGAGCGTGAATGGCGTGCGGCTGATCAGCGCACAAGGCGACCAGGCGGTCATTGAAACCGGTGGCCAGCAACAGATCTTGCGCGTGGGCGAGGCCCCCGTGCGGGTGGGTGGCAAGGGCCGCGTGGAAGGCGGCAGCCGCATCGTTCTGACCGCCGACGCTCGGGGCCATTTCCTGCCCCAGGGCCAGATCAATGGACGCGCGGTGCAGTTCATGGTGGACACCGGTGCCACTTTGGTTGCGATGGGCGAATCCGAGGCCGAACGCCTCAACCTCAAGTTTCGTGACGGTCAGCCTGTTCGCATCAACACCGCCAACGGAACCATCACCGCCTACCAGATCCAGCTGAACGCGGTGCGTGTGGGCGACGTGCAGGTATACGATGTGGCGGCCGTGGTTTCACCCCAGCCCATGCCCTACATCCTGCTGGGCAACAGCTTCCTCACCCGTTTCCAGATGCAGCGGCTGAACGACCAGATGACGCTGGAGAAGCGCTGACCTGCACCCAGGCAGGCTTTCACTGGCCGAGCCGAACCAGCCTCATGGCGCGAGGCGCTCCACCGCCCTCATTGGTGATTTCTCCGCTCGAAAAATCCACGCCCCAGCGAAAGCTCGGGATTTCCACATACGGTGTGCTGGACCAAAGAAACATGGCGCCTGCTACAGGGAATGCATCCGCAGACACCCTTGGGCCTGCGGCCACCGCCAGGTCGGCGAGACTGCCCAGTTCGATGAGATTGGGAAGTCTCCACCCCGATTGCTGCCGTGTATGGGCCTGGGCCTGTTCGTGGGTGAAAAGCGTGGAAACACCGGTACACACGGCCCCCGACCAGCGGCGTCCCTGCTCGCAGCGCCGCCACTGGAGACCGGTC
>JALORL010000063.1 GCA_025458915.1 Hydrogenophaga sp. | reverse complement strand
GGCGTATCCACCCCGTCGCAATGACCATGATCCAGCTGCATTACTACCCCAGCACCGCCAGCATGGCGCCGCACATCCTGCTCGAAGAACTGGGTGTTCCCTACGAGCGCGTGCTGGTCGACCGCACCCAGGACGTGCACAAGACCACCGCCTACCTCAAACTCAATCCCAACGGCCTCATCCCCGTTCTCTCCGACGGCGACCTCGTGCTGTACGAAACCGCCGCCATCTGCCTGCACCTCTGCGACACCCACCCGGCCGCTGGCCTGGCGCCCCCTGTGGGCACGCCCGAGCGCGCGCATTTCTACAAGTGGCTGGTGTGGTTCACCAACACCCTGCAGGCCGCGCTGATGATCTACTTCTACCCCGAGCGCTGGGTGCGCGCGCACAACACGACCGGCGCCGACGAGGTGCGGCACATGGCCCACACCCAGATCCACCGCATGCTGCGCCAGGTCGACACCGAACTGGCCCGCCATGCCGGCCCCTGGATGCTCGGCAGCACCTACACCGCGCTCGACCCCTATCTCTTCACCCTGAGCCGCTGGACCCGCCACTTCGACAAAGGCCAGGCCCGCAGCCTGCCTCACCTCGGGCCCTACCTCGAACGCATGCTGCAGCGCCCCGCCGTGCAGCGGGTGCTGGCCAACGAAGGCCTGAGTGCTCCGTTTGTGTAGATCCCCTGACGTGTGAAAAGGCCGGCTCCACACAAAGCACCTCCGGAGCGAAATGCCTTTGTCCCGAGATACCGTGGAACCGCCCTTCGACAGGCTCAGGACGGGCCGCAGGTATCGCCCCCTTGAGGGGGTGACGTGCCGAAGGCACGGCGCGGGGGTGTTACCTGGATTTGGCGAGGTAACGCTTCCGCCAGAAGTACACCGCCAGCCCCGCCGCCGTCAGTCCCATCGACCCCAGTGCCCACCAGAAGCCGGCCTGCTGGTGCACCAGCGGAATGAAGTCGAAGTTCATGCCGAAGATGCCCGCAATCAGGTTCAGCGGCAGGAAGATGGCGGTCAGCGCCGTGAGCGTGCGCATGATGTCGTTGGTGCGGTTGCTCTGCGCCGAGAAGTGCATCTGCACCGCGGTCTCGGCGTTCTGCTCCAGCCGCTGCACATGGTGCACCACGCGCTCGATGTGCTCCAGCACGTCGCGTGAACGAACCTTGAGCAGGTCCAGTCCGCGGTGCCCCCCGAGGTAGTCCGCCGGGTCCCATTCCTCCAGTGCCTCGATCCAGTCCTGGATGGCCGAGCGCTGGTCTTCGCAGATTTCGTCCAGCTGGTGCAGCGAAATGCGCGCATCCAGCAAGGAACTCCAGTTGTTGAAGCGCGTCTTTGGGTGGAGCAGCTCGGCCTGCCAGTGGTCGAGCTGGCGCGTGAGTTCGCGCCGCAGCTCCAGGTAGCCGTCCACCATCTGGTTCACGATGCGCAGCATCAGGTCGGCCGGGTGGGCCGGCAATCCGGCGCCACCGGCCCGCACCCCCGCGCTGGTGGCCGCCAGCAGGCGCGCCGCGTACTGGTCCAGCACCTGACAGCCGGCCGGGTGCACGGTCAGCAGCACGCGGTCGAACACCGCAAACCCCACCGGGCTGGTGTCGATGCGCCGCAGCACCGGAGGCCCGCCACGCCGGGGTGTCTGCGTCAGCACCTTGCCCGGTTGGCCCAGATCGGTTTCCGTGTGCCCGGCCGCCAGCCGCCGGAACACCAGCAGGTCGTACTGCGAGGTGTAGTCGTAGTGCGACGGCAGCTGGTTGTTCAGCAGATCCGAGAGGTGCAGGTCCACCAGCGTCATGCCGCACAGCACCTGCAGCGTGGACTGCACCCCACCCTGTTCCAGCTCGAATTCGCGCCGCCCGCAGGCAATCCACACGTAACCCGTGGCCGGCAGCACCATCGGCAAGGTGGCCGATTCGCTCACCGAGCCCGGCAGGATGTGGAACACCCGCATGGGTACCGCCGGGGTTCAGGCGCGCAGCAGCCGCGCCGCGTCGCGCGCGAAGTAGGTCAGGATGCCGTCCGCGCCAGCGCGCTTGAAGGCCAGCAGGCTCTCCATCATCACCACGTCGTGATCCAGCCAGCCGTTCTGTGCGGCCGCCTTGAGCATCGCGTACTCGCCGCTCACCTGGTAGGCAAAGGTCGGTACCGCGAACTCGTCGCGCACCCGGCGCACGATGTCCAGGTACGGCATGCCGGGTTTCACCATCACCATGTCGGCGCCCTCGGCCAGGTCCAGCGCCACCTCGCGCAGCGCCTCGTTGGAGTTGCCCGGGTCCATCTGGTAAACCTTCTTGTCGGCTTTGCCCAGGTTGGCGGCGGAGCCCACCGCGTCGCGGAATGGCCCGTAGAAGGCGCTGGCGTACTTGGCGCTGTAGGCCATGATGCGCGTGTGCACCTGCCCCGCAGCCTCCAGTGCACTGCGGATGGCGCCAATGCGTCCGTCCATCATGTCGCTGGGCGCCACGATGTCCACGCCCGCGGCTGCCTGGGTGAGCGCCTGCTTCGTCAGGATCTCCACCGTCGGGTCGTTCAGGATGTAGTTGTTTTCGTCCAGCACGCCGTCCTGGCCGTGGCTGGTGTAGGGATCCAGGGCCACATCGGTCATCACGCCCAGGCTGGGGAACGCTTCCTTGAGCGCACGCACCACCCGCGGCACCAGGCCATCGGGGTTCATCGCCTCCTGGCCATCGGGAGTCTTCAGCGACTGGTCGATCACCGGGAACAGTGCCATCACCGGAATGCCCAGCTTCACGCAATCTTCGGCCACCGGCAGCAGCAGGTCCAGGCTCAGGCGCTCCACGCCCGGCATGGATCCCACGGCCTCGCGCCGGTTCTGACCATCCAGCACGAACACCGGGTAGATCAGGTCGGACGGGTGCAGCCGGTGCTCACGCACCAGTTCGCGGGTGAAGGCATCGCGGCGCAGGCGACGCGGGCGGCTGGAAGGGTAGGGGGCTGGGGTGTGCATGCCTTATTGTGGCCAAAGACACCGGCCGGGGCTGTCCCGCTCCGGCCAGGCGTGCAAAAACTCCCGGAAGTCCGTCTTCTTTATATGTGTCAAATAGTAATCAGACGTTAGATATTGAAAACAAACGGCGTTTGTGTTGAACTGCCCACTAAGTAAAAAGGGCGGGTGGTCCGGGCCGACGGCGCAGCCATCTCCCCTCTCTCCCTTCAACGGAATTGCGTCATGTTGTCTCCCACCAAACCGCCGGTTGCTTCCACGCCTGCCACCAAAGGACCGGGGAAAAACGAGTCCGAGGCGTGGAGCCTCGATGCACATTGGCCCGAGCTGCTGGCCGGTCTGGCCGATCAGGTGACCGAAGGCGTCAGCGCCCTGCAGAACCAGATCGACCAGTTGCTGGCCCGCGGCCGCATCTCCCGTCAGGAGCACCACGCGTTGAGCGTGCCGGTCGGGCGCATCAAGCTGGCCGGTCTCAGCACCCAGCAGATCAACCGCTTCTACGGCGGCCGCATCCGGCAGTCGCACGAAAAAATCAACATGGCCGACCTGGTGGAAGGCGTGCTGCAGGAGCGCAAGAAGGAGCTGGCGCTGCTGGGCATCGTGCTGCGGCGCAAGCTCAAGCCGGTGGACGTTCTCATTGACCCCACGGTGGCCCACACCTTCGTCAATGCCGTGCTCGACTGGGCGCTGCCCTACGGCAACCGCGTGGACCTGCGCCTGGACCTGAACAACTGGCCACCCCATGCCCGCCTGCTGGTGCGGGTCGCCAACGACGGCCTGCCACCCTCCAGTGGCCTGGCCGATGACAACCTGAGCTGGATGCTGATCCGCCAGATCGCGGCCTCGGCCGGCGGCATCGACATCGACCGCCAGATCGCCGACGACGGCATCCAGTTCACGGCCCTGTTCAACCGCACGGTCAAAGCCGTCGACGGCATTTCGGCGGTCGAACTTTCCGATGACCATTCGTCCATGTTCAAGTCGCTGGCGGGCACCTATGTGCTCACCATCTCGCCCGCGCTGCAGATCCGAGCCGACGTGCGCGACGCGCTGCGCGAGATCGGCATCTCCTCCGACAGCGTGGTGGACTTCAGGCAGGCGCGCGATGCCGTCAACGCCCGCATGCCCAATCTCATCGTCGTCGACGCCGAAATGAAGGGAGAGGAGTTCGAGGCCTTCCGGCGCGAACTCCTGCGCGACGTGTTCGAGCTGCCGTTCGTGGAAATCTCCCCCGACGACAGCTCGTTCGACATGGCCGGATTCGGCGAGTTTTCCATGGCCAAGGTAGGCCGGGGCAACGTTCGTGAGGCACTTGGCACGGCGGTGATGTTCGAACTGGCCAAGATGATGTGACGAAAGTCGCTTACACCAGCACTTCTGTCACCACCCTGTCAAACCTGACAGGGGTGCCGCGCCAAAAATGATTTTTTGGTGTAACATTCTGTTCGGGCGTGCCGCAAGGCGTGCCCCCCGCTTTTCCTCCCTGAGCGGGTGCCTTAGTGTGTGACAGCAAGAAGGCTTCCCAACCCGGCCATCAGGCCGGGTTTTTTTTGTCCGCAGGGTCTGCGCACGCTGCCACCCCACAGGCCGTTCAGCTTCGGGTCGGGGCTACACTGCGGCGATGCTCTGGGTCAAAGCCTTCCACATCGTCTTCGTGGCCAGCTGGTTTGCCGGCCTCTTCTATCTGCCGCGCATCTTCGTCAACCTCGCCATGGTTCCGCCCGGCAGCGATGCCGAGCGGCAGCGCTTGCTGCTCATGGCCCGCAAGCTGATGCGCTTCACCACGCTGCTGGCGGTACCCGCCCTGCTGCTGGGTCTCTGGCTGTGGGCCGGTTACGGGATCGGCTGGGGCCCCGGCAACGGCTGGATGCATGCCAAGCTGGTCATCGTGGTGCTCACGCTGGCCTATCACCATGTTTGCGGGAGACTGCTGCGGCGCCTGGAGCGCGGTGCCGATCACCGCAGCCACGTCTGGTACCGCTGGTTCAACGAAGCACCGGTGCTGATGCTGGTCGCTGCGGTCGTGCTCGTGGTCGTCAAACCTTTCTGATCCCGGGCCTGCGGTGAAGGTGCGATCCTCCGCCTGGACGCTGGCCCTCCTGTTCACCGGGCTGATCCTCTACGCCAGCCTGTACCCGTTCACCGGCTGGTGGCACCAGGGCGTTGCACCGCTCGCTTTCCTCTGGGCGCCGTGGCCCCAGTACTGGACCGCGTTCGACCTTGCCTCCAACCTGGTGGGCTACATGCCGCTGGGTTTCCTGCTGTGCATCGCGCTCCTGCGTTCAGACGGCGGCCGCTATGCCTGGCCGGTGGCCGCGCTGCTGCCGGCCCTGTTGTCGCTGGCAGTGGAAACCACACAGAACTTTTTGCCCATGCGCATCGCGTCCAACGTCGATCTGGCGCTCAACGCCCTGGGGGGGGTGCTGGGGGCAAGCCTGGGATGGATGCTGGAACGCATCGGGGTGCTGCACCGCTGGAGCCAGATCCGTGCCGACTGGTTCGAACCGGGCGCCCACGGTGGCCTGGTCCTGCTGGCCATCTGGCCTGTCGCCTTGCTGTATCCGGCCTCTGTGCCGTTCGGGCTGGGGCAGGTGTGGACGCGCCTGGAGGCCGGGTTGATCGCATTCTTCGACGGCACGCCGTTCCTGCAATGGGTGCCGGTGGGCATCACCGCACCGGACCCCCTGAGCCCCCTGGCCGAGGCATTCTGCATTGCGCTGTGCCTGCTCGCACCGCTGATGATGGGCTTTGGTGAAATGCGTTCCCTGCCGCGTCGCCTCGTGTTCCTGGGGGCCCTGATGGTCTGCGCCATCGGCATGGAAGGCATCTCGTCGGCCCTGACCTTCGGACCCGAGCATGCCTGGGCCTGGTACAGCGCCCCGGTAGGTCTCGGCATGGCCGTGGCGCTGCTGCTGGGTCTGGCGCTGGCCGGCCTGCCCCGCCGGGTCTGCAACGTGGTGATGCTGCTGGCGCTGGCTGTGTCGCTGACCCTTCTCAATCGCACCTCCACCAGTCCGTATTTCGCCCAGTCGCTGGAAGTCTGGGAGCAGGGCCGCTTCATCCGCTTCCATGGTCTTTCCCAGTGGCTGGGCTGGCTGTGGCCCTACGCTGCGCTGCTGTTCGGCCTGCGCATGGCAGCCCGGCGCACGGCTTGACCCCGATGGGCGGGGCACCGCGCGGGTGTCCAGACATCCGGCGCTGGCGGTGCGACACCCCCAGTTGCAAATCGAAGGGCCAGCCCTGCAGACTCCCCAAGCGCGCCCTCTAAAATCGCACGATGGCCGACCAACCCGCTTCCACACCCACCCCTTCCTACTACCAGCGCCACATCTTTTTCTGCCTCAACGAGCGCAGTGGGGGAGAAGAGTGCTGTGCCCGCCACAAGGCCCAGGAAGCGTTTGACCGCTGCAAGTCGCTGGCCAAGGCGGAGGGTCTTCTCGGTGCCGGCAAGGTCCGGGTGAACAAGGCGGGCTGCCTGGACCGTTGCGCCGGAGGCCCGATCGCGGTGGTCTATCCCGAAGCCGTCTGGTACAGCTATGTGGATGCCAGCGACATCGATGAGATCGTTCAGTCGCATCTGAAAAACGGCGTGGTGGTTGAGCGCCTGGTCACGCCCGCCCACGTCGGCCGATGAACGCGCCACTGCCGGCAGGGCGGCGCCCCATCGGCCCATGGTGGGCTGGCGGGAGCAGCCTGTGAACGCACAGACCGATTGGCGCCAGATCCCTGGACCGGCCGGCGTGCTCGAAGTTGCCATCGACCAGCCCGCCGCCGAGCCGCTGGGCACTGCTGTGGTCGCGCACCCGCACCCCCTGTTTGGTGGCACCCTGAACAACAAGGTGGTGCAGACCCTGGCCAAGGCTTTTGTCCAGTGCGGCTGGACGGCCGTGCGTTTCAACTTCCGGGGCGTGGGCGACAGCGCCGGCGCCTACGACGAAGGGCGCGGCGAACGCGACGATCTGCTGTGCGTCGTGAACACGCTCGCGCCCGAGGGGCGGTTGTGCCTCGCCGGATTTTCCTTTGGGGCTTTCGTTACCAGCCACGCCGTCCAGGAGCTGCATTCCGCCCGTGCCCTCGACCATCTCGTGCTGGTTGGCACCGCGGCCAGCCGATTTGCCGTTGCCCCTGTGCCGCAGGAACTTCACCTGCGCACGCTGATCGTTCACGGCGAAACCGACGACACCGTGCCACTGTCGTCCGTCCTGGACTGGGCGCGTCCCCAGTCGTTGCCGGTGTTGGTCGTCCCGGCCGGTGGACATTTCTTTCACGGTCAGCTGCCGCTGTTGCGAGATCTCGTGGCCCGTCACCTGCGTGCCTGAAGCCCCCTGCCGACCCGGTTGTGTGTTTGCGCCGTTCTTTTTGCTTTTTCACCTACAAGGAATCCCATTTTGTTGCGCCGTCTAGTTTCGATCGTCCTCGCCACCGTGTTTGCGGCCGGTTCCTGGCTGCCTGCCGCCGCACAGATGCCGGCACCGCCGGAAATCGCTGCCAAGGCCTACCTGTTGGTGGATGTGACCTCCGGGCAGGTGCTCGCCGCAAAGGACCCTGATCAGCCAGTGGAACCGGCATCGCTCACCAAGCTGATGACGGCCTATCTGGTGTTCGACGCCCTGAAGGCGAAGAAAATCACGCTCACCCAGACCCTGCCCGTGAGCGAGCGCGCCTGGAAGATGCCCGGTTCGCGCATGTTCATCGACCCCAGCATGCAGGTGCCGGTCGAAGACCTGATCAAGGGCATGATCGTGCAGTCGGGCAACGATGCCACCGTGGCGCTGGCCGAAGGCGTTGGCGGCTCGGTCGAGCGATTCGTCGAGCTCATGAACCAGCAGGCGAAGGCGCTGGGCATGCGCAATTCTTCGTTCCGCAACCCGGAAGGCCTGACCGAAGCCGGCCACACCATGACGGCGCGCGATCTGGCCACGCTGGCCACCCGGCTCATGGCGGATTTCCCCGAGTACGTCACCTATTACGCGATCCAGCGCTACCGCTACCCCGGCACGCCCGAGGCCAACGACCGCAACCGCAACGTGCTGCTGTTCCGCGATCCCACGGTCGACGGGCTCAAGACCGGCCACACCAATGCCGCTGGCTACTGCCTCGTGGCCACGGCGCGGCGCGAAGTGGCCTCACTGGGCGCCGGTGCCGACGGCCAGCGCCGCCTGCTGAGCGTGCTGCTGGGTGCGTCCAGCGAAAACGTCCGGGCGGCCGAGAGCCAGAAATTGCTGAACTGGGGTTACAGCGCCTTCGATGCGGTGCGACTGGCCAAGCCGGGCGAGGCCCTTTCCACTCCCCGGGTGTGGAAGGGCAAGCAGGCTCAAGTCCAGCTCGGCTTGCCCAAAGGCATCGTCGTGACGGTCCCGGCGGGCGAAGCCGCCCAGTTGCGCACCGAAATTGTGCGTCCCGAGCCCCTGGTGGCCCCCTTCGCGCGCGGGCAGGTCCTGGGGTCCCTCAAGGTCAACACCGCTGGTGGCGCATTGGTCACCGAAATACCCCTGACGGTTCTGGAGCCCGTGGAAGAGAGCGGCATTTTCGGGCGCGCCTGGGATGCCATCCGCCTCTGGATCCAGTAACCACGCAATGGACCGGTCGTGCATGGCGGCCTCTGCGGTTTGCCTCGAACGGGCTCCCGTGCTACATTAGCAGGCTTTTCGGAATTTTCCGAGGAGCATTCGTTTTCGCTTTTTCAAACGTTTAGGGACGTTTCATGCCAACCATCAATCAACTCGTGCGCCACGGCCGGGAGGTCGAAAAGACCAAATCCAAGAGCCCGGCCATGGAAAACTCTCCGCAGCGTCGCGGTGTGTGCACCCGGGTGTACACCACGACCCCCAAGAAGCCCAACTCTGCGCTGCGCAAGGTCGCCAAGGTGCGCCTGACCAATGGCTTCGAGGTCATTTCCTACATCGGCGGTGAAGGCCACAACCTGCAGGAACACAGCGTGGTGCTGGTTCGTGGCGGTCGTGTGAAGGACTTGCCCGGTGTGCGCTACCACATCGTGCGCGGTTCGCTGGACCTGCAAGGGGTGAAGGACCGCAAGCAATCGCGCTCGAAGTACGGTGCGAAGAAGCCCAAGGCCAAGTAATTCCGGTTTTTCGGTGTTTGGCCGGCCGGCAAGCTGTGCTGAACGTAGTGACCCCAAAGCGCCATGTTCGGCGTCGGGTCGAGTAAGTGAGGGCCTTGTTGGGTTCTCGCGGTGTCTGAAAAGGCGCCAACTGAAGCAAATTTGAGGTGCAAACATGCCACGTCGTCGCGAAGTCCCTAAACGTGAAATCCTGCCGGACCCCAAGTTCGGCAATGTCGAGCTCTCCAAGTTCATGAACGTGATCATGGAAGGCGGTAAAAAGGCGGTCGCCGAGCGCATCATTTATGGTGCTCTGGAGCAAATGGAGAAGAAGAGCGGCAAAGATCCGCTGGAACTCTTCATGACCGCCATCAACAACGTCAAGCCGATGGTGGAGGTCAAGTCCCGCCGCGTCGGTGGCGCCAACTATCAGGTGCCGGTGGAAGTGCGCCCGGTGCGCCGTCTGGCGCTTTCCATGCGCTGGATCAAGGAAGCCGCCCGCAAGCGCAGCGAGAAGTCGATGGCCCTGCGTCTGGCCAATGAGCTGCTTGAGGCCAACGAGGGCCGCGGTGGTGCCATGAAGCGGCGTGATGAAGTGCACCGCATGGCCGAAGCCAACAAGGCCTTCAGCCATTTCCGCTTCTAAGTTTCTTTTCCCTTAGTCATTCAAGGCGAGCCCGCAACACCCCAAAAGGGTGGCGGGCTTGCCCCATTCAGGAGTATTTCCATGGCACGCACTACGCCACTGGAGCGTTACCGCAACATCGGTATTTCCGCTCACATCGACGCCGGCAAGACCACCACCACCGAGCGCATTCTTTTCTACACCGGCGTCAACCACAAGATTGGTGAAGTGCACGATGGTGCTGCCACCATGGACTGGATGGAGCAGGAGCAGGAGCGTGGCATCACGATCACCTCCGCCGCCACCACCTGCTTCTGGAAGGGCATGGACCTGTCCTACCCCGAGCACCGTTTCAACATCATCGACACCCCCGGGCACGTGGACTTCACGATTGAGGTGGAGCGTTCCATGCGCGTGCTCGACGGCGCCTGCATGGTGTATTGCGCCGTGGGTGGCGTGCAGCCCCAGTCGGAAACCGTCTGGCGCCAGGCC
>JALORL010000062.1 GCA_025458915.1 Hydrogenophaga sp. | reverse complement strand
CCGCACCTCGATGAGGATGCTGCCGCCCTGGTGGCTGGCCGACAGCGTGATGGTGCCGTGCTCGGCCTTGCCGCGCGCGCGCCGTTCCTCCGGCATTTCTATGCCGTGGTCGGCGCTGTTGCGGATGAGGTGGGTCAGCGGGTCGGTGATCTTCTCGATCAGGCCCTTGTCCAGCTCGGTGGCTTCCCCGTGGGTGATTGCGGTCCAGATCGGCCAGGTCGGCCAGCAGGGCGTGGTTGGACCCGTTGTCCAGGGCACGGCTCTTCTGTGCCAGCATGGCCTGGGTGATGACGAGTTCGCCCACCAGGTTGATGAGCTGGTCCACCTTGCTGACCGACACGCGCAGCGTGCTGGACTCCAGTGTGGCCGGTGCTGCGCTGCTGCGGCTGTCGGTCTTGAGCGCGGCAGTGGCAGCCTTGGCAGGTTCGGGCGTGGCGGGCTTGGTGGCGGCCGGCTCCGGGGCTGCGTCTGCGCCCGGAACGCCCGGAGCGCCATCGAAGAACCCGAAATCCTTGCCTTCCCGGGCCAGCGGGGCTGCCGGTGCGGGGGCTGCGGCGGCAGCGCCCACCTCCACGATCCGGATCTGCTCGCGCCCCACGTGGAAGGTGAAGAGGTCCAGCAGGTCGGTGTCGGTGGCGCTGGTCTGGGCGCGGTACACGCGCATGTTGGCCTGGTCGCAGGGCAGGGTCTCGACGCTGCCCAGGCCGACAATGTCACGGAACAGTTCGGCAATGCCGTCGGCCAGGGACAGGTTCTCCAGCGGACCGATGTGGATGTCCAGCTTGCGCATGCCCTTGGAGGCCGGTGCGGCGGTGGCTGCGGGGGCCGGCTGGGGTGCCGGGGCGGCATCGACCGGCGCAGGCGCCGGGGCCGGTGCGGGTGCCGCCGTGGCCAGGGTGGTGGGCTGCAGCACCTGCACCACGGGCGGTGCGTCGCCATTGGCCAGGGCGCTGATGCGGTTGACCAGATCGTTGGTGGCGGGGGCGCTCACGTCGCGGCCCTGGTGGCGGGCCAGCAGCAGGCGCAATGCGTCGGAGGACTCCAGCAGCACGTCCACCATGGCGGCGGTGGGCTGCAGTTCGTGGCGGCGCAGCTTGTCCAGCAGCGACTCCATCTGGTGCGTCAGTTCGGCCACGTCGGCAAAGCCGAAGGTGGCAGCACCGCCCTTGATGGAGTGCGCGCAGCGGAAGATCGCGTTGAGCTCTTCGTCGTCGGCTTTCTCCAGGTCCAGCTGCAGCAGCATCTGCTCCATCTGGTCCAGGTTTTCGCCGGCTTCTTCGAAAAAGATCTGATAGAACTGTGTGAGGTCGAAGTTGTCGCCAGCGCTCTGGCCTTCGTTCATCATTTCACCCATGGTGAAGCTCCTTGGCTGCGATGCAGAGATGCGTGTGCGAAAAGGTCGTTTCCAGAGACACCGAGGATCCGCCCTTCGACAGGCTCAGGACGGTCCCAGGGTGTCGCCCCCCTCCCAGGGGGGTGGCGCCGAAGGCGACGCGGGGGGTCATCGAATGACTTTCTGGATCACCTCGATCAGGCGGCCCGGATCGAATGGCTTGACCAGCCAGCCGGTGGCGCCCGCACTGCGCCCGGCCTGCTTCATCTGATCGCTCGACTCGGTGGTGAGGATCAGGATGGGCGTGGTCTTGAACTTGGGGTGGTCGCGCAGCTTGCGTGTCAGCCCCAGGCCGTCGAGTCGCGGCATGTTCTGGTCGGTCAGAACCAGGTCGATGGAGTGCGACTGGGCCTTCTCAAAAGCGTCCTGTCCGTCAACGGCTTCCACCACGTGGAAACCGGCCCCGGTGAGGGTGAAAGACACCATTTTTCGCATGGAAGCCGAGTCGTCTACGGCAAGGATCGATAGCATGGAGCACTCCGTGGTTCGAACAAATATCGGCAGGGAAGGGGTGAACTTGAACGGTTCTGGCGCGGGCCAGGCCGGCTCAGAACAAGTCGATGGAGCCGGCGTCCATCTCGTTCTGGGCCACCGGGCTGGGTCGGTCGGGCATGGGATTCAGGCTGGCCAGAGGCACTTCGTCCTCTTCCGGCTCCATGGATTCTTCGGCCAGGCGCCAGGCACAACCCTGCAGCACCTTGCTGGTGTGGCCCAGCAGTTGCGTGGCCATGTCGTGAAACTGCAATTCCGTCACGGCCTGGTGCAGTTTCAGACGGATCTGGCTCACGTCATCGTTCTCGTCCATGGCCAAATGGCCCAGTGCGCTTTCAGCGGCGCCGAAACGCTCCAGCAGGTTGGTGGTGGCGTGGTCAAGCAGGCCCCCCAACCGTTGCAGGTCGGTCATGGCCATGAGCAGGGCGTCCTGAACGTCGGCCAGCATGCTCACGGGCAGCGCAACCGACGGCGGGGTCTGTGGCTGTGGAGACAGGTCCATGGTGTTCAAAGAGGTGGATGAGGATGGTGGGCAGTACAATTTTCTGTAACCGGCTGTTTGTGTATCGGCAGATAACCGGCCAAATTCAGCGGTATCTCTGCGCATTGGTTCACGCCTGCGGTCACTGCGGCGCCGTGCAGGGCCTCCCCGAGAAACAACCCTGCCAGGCATGACCGATACCAGCGTTTCTCCCCCCCTGATCCGCATCCTTCATCTGGAAGACTCCCGCGTCGACCACGCGCTGGTCAAGTTCGCGCTGCAGCGCAGCCAGCTCCCCTGCGAGCTGACGCTGGTGGACACCATGGACGATTTCCGCGCGGCGCTCACCAGCGGCCAATTCGACATCGTGCTGGCCGACTACCACCTGCCCGGCTTCACCGGCCTGGATGCCTGGGACGAGGCGCAGGTGCTGGGCTCCGAGCTGCCCTTCGTGATCCTGTCCGGCGCCATTGGCGAGGCTTCTGCCGTGGACGCGATGCACCGCGGTGTGAGCGATTACTTGCTCAAGGACAGCATGCACCGCCTGTCGCATGTGATCGAACGGGCCCTGGAGATGAGCCAGACCAAACGCGCCAAGGCCCGTGCCGACGCCGAACTGGCCGAGTCGCGGCAACGCCTGGCCGAACTGGCCGAGCATCTGCAGGCCACCATCGAACAGGAGCGCGCCGACATCGCGCGTGAAATCCACGACGACATCGGCGGCTCGCTGGCGGCGGTGAAGCTCGACCTGGCCTGGGTGGGCCGCCGCGCGCGCGACGAAGAAACCCTCAGCCACGTCAACACCGCCATGGAAATGCTGCAGCACGCCCTGGGGGCCAGCCAGCGCATCATGATGAATCTGCGGCCGCCCATCCTCGACCAGGGGCTGGTGGCTGCGGTCCTGTGGCTGGCCACCAGTTTCGAGCGGCGCACCGGGCTGGCGGTGTCGGTGCGGCGTTCATCCGAGTTCATCGAGGTGCCGCACGCCGTGCAGCTGGTGGCCTACCGCACCGCGCAGGAAGGTCTCACCAACATTGGCAAGCACGCCGAGGCCAGCGCAGTGGACATCGACCTGAGCGACCGCGAAGGCGTGCTCACGCTGGAAGTGACCGACAACGGCCGCGGCCTGGGCCCCGACGAGCTGCGCAAGGCCAAGTCGTTCGGGCTGCTGGGCCTCAAGGAGCGTGCCGCCAAGGTGGGAGGCTGGCTGGACGTGAGCTCCTCGCCCGCCGGCACCGCGCTCATTCTTTCGGTGCCCCTCACCCAGGCGGGCGTGCCCGACGGCAACGACAACGGCAACCAGGAAGCCCATGATCAAAGTGATTTTGTGTGACGACCATGCGGTGGTGCGACGCGGTATCCGCGACACCATCTCCGAGGCGGTGGACATCCAGGTGGTGGGCGAGGCTGGCAGCTATCCCGAGCTGCGCGAGCAGATGCGCAAGACCCCGTGCGACGTGCTGGTGCTGGACCTGAACATGCCCGGGCGTGGCGGCCTGGAGGTGCTGGCTTCGCTGCGCGAGGAAGGTTCTGGGGTGAAGACGCTGGTGGTCTCCATGTACCCGGAAGACCAGTACGCCATCCGCTGCCTGCGCGCCGGCGCGCGCGGCTACCTGAACAAGGCCGGCGAGCCGGCCGAGATGGTGGCGGCCATCCGCACGGTGCACCAGGGGCGCAAATACGTCACGGCCGAGGTGGCCCAGATGCTGGTGGACAACCTGAGCCAGCCCGCCGACGAAGACCTGCACGCCAGCCTGTCCGAACGCGAACTGCAGACCCTGCAGAAGATCGCCACCGGCAAGAAGCTCTCCGAGATCGCAGAAGAGCTCATGCTCAGCCCCAAGACGGTCAGCGTGTACCGGGCGCGGGTGCTGGAGAAATTGCACCTGGCGAACAACGCCGAACTCACCGTGTACGCGATCAGAAATGGGCTGGTTTAGGAACACCCCCCTGCGCCGCTGACGCGGCTTCCCCCCTCCGTGGCGTGCCGCTGCGCGGCACTTCGAGGGGGGACGGCATCTTGGGCCGGCGAAGCCGTCCCTCGCTGCCCTTGGATTTGGGGGCACTTCGCTTCGACGATTGCGCTGTAGGGTCGAACACCAAAAGCGCCTGATCTTGTGGGGTGGACAACCGGAACAATTTCCGATGCGCGTGCCCGAAGTCCAAGGCACCCGAGGATCCGGCTGCGCCGGTCCAAGGGGTGCGTCCCCCTGCCAAGCGCCGCACAGCGGCGCGCCAGAGCGGGGGGAAGCCGCGTCAGCGGCGCAGGGGGGTGTTGTCAGCATCTGCGGAATAATGGGTTGATGCCATCCCCCCAATCGATCTGGAGCCCGCTCAGGCAGCCCGCCTTTCGCGGGCTCTGGCTTTGTGGGGCGGTGTTTTTCGTCGGGGCGGGCATGCAGACCATGGCGGCGGCCTGGCTCATGGTGGAGCTCACCGGGTCGTCGTTCCTGGCCGCGCTGGTGCAGACGGCGGTGTTCCTGCCGATGTTCCTGCTGGCACTGCCCGCCGGTGTGCTGGCCGACACCACCGACCGGCGCCGGCTGATCTCGGGCGCCCTGCTCGCGCAGGTGGCCGCCTGTGCGCTGCTGGCGGTGCTGGTGCTGGCGGGCTGGGGCGGGCCGGCTTCGGTGCTGTTCCTGGTGTTCGTGTGCGGCTGCTGCACGGCGGCCATCACGCCGGCGTGGAATTCTTCCGTGGTGGACCCGGTGCCGCGCGCCGAGTGGCCGCAGGCGATCACCGCCATCAGCATTGCCTACAACGCAGCGCGCGCCATTGGCCCCACGCTGGCCGGCCTGCTGTTTGTGCGGCTGGGCGCGGGCTGGGTGTTCATGGTCACGGTGTTCACCACCCTGGTGATGTGGGAGTCGATCCGGCGCTGGCCGCCCAAGGCGCACCCGCCGTCCACGCTGCCGCCCGAGCGGCTGTGGGGCGGCACGCTCAGCGGACTGCGGTTTGCCTGGCATTCGCGCCTCATCCTGGCGCAGCTGGTGCGGGTGATGGCCTTCAGCGCCGCCGGCTCGGCCTTGTGGGCACTGCTGCCGGTGATCGCGCAGCGCCAGCTCGGTACCGGGGCCGAAGGCTTTGGCCTGCTGATGGGTTGTCTGGGCTCGGGGGCGGTGGCCTCCGGCCTGGTGATGGGCAGGCTGCGGGCGCGGTTTGCGCTGGACGGCATCGTGGCCACCAGCTGCGGGGTGTTCGCCACAGCAATGCTGGTGGCGGCGTTCGTGCGCCTGCCGTGGCTGGTGTACGTTGCCATGGCGCTGGGCGGTGCGGCCTGGATGGCCACCATGTCCACCTTCAACACCGCCACCCAGGCCAGTGCGCCGCCCTGGGTGCGCTCGCGCGCGGTGGCGCTGCACATTGTTTCGGCGCTGGGTGCGTTTGCCATCGGCTCTGCGTTCTGGGGCGCGGTGTCGGACCTGGCCGGGCTCACGCCCGCGCTGGTGGCCGCCAGCGCGCTCATGGCGGCCGGCCTGCTGCTGGTGCGGCCGTTTCCGCTGCGGGTGGGTGCCGACCACGAAGTGACGCAGGGCACGCCCTGGGACGAACTGTTCGTGGACGCCGAACCCAGTCCCGAAGCCGGCCCGGTGGCGGTGGAAGTGGGTTACCGCATCCGGCCTGGCGAAGACAAGAGCTTCCTCGACACCATCGCCCGCCTGAAGGCGCCGCGTCGGCGCGACGGCGCCACCTTCTGGCGCGTCTACAGGGACCTGGGTGAACCCAGCCGTTATGTGGAACGTTTCATCGTGCGTTCATGGGCCGACTACCTGCACCAGCGTGCCCGCGCCACCGTGGCCGACCGGGCACTCGAGGCGGAGGTGCGGGTCTTCCTCGCCCCCGGCGAGCGGCCGATGATGTCGCACTATGTGGCCGAGCGCTGAGGGGTCAGGCCAGCCACTGCTGCAGCACGAACAGGCCGGCCTTGATGACGGCCAGCACCACGCCGGACACCACCGCCACGGCCACGGTGGCCGCCACCAAGCCGGCGAGCACCCACAGACCGTCGCGTTCCAGCACCCCCAGCGCCAGCACGCTGATGGCCAGTGCGGGCAGGGTGTTGCCCAGCGGAATGGGCAGTACCAGCACCACGGCCAGCAGCAGGCAGATCGCTCCCACCAGGTATTCCATGGGCGGCCGAACCCACACGCCCAGGCGGGGGCGCAGGAGCTTCTCGCCTCGCATCAGCCAGGGCAGCACCCGGTCCATCAGGCGCGCGAAGTCTTCGCGCGGCAGCGAGCGCTGCGCCACCACCGCCGGCAGCCAGGGGCCGCGCCCGGTCATGAGCTGCGCGGCCAGGAAGATGAGTGGCGTGCCCAGCACCGCAGACACCCCCGGCGGCACGGGCACCACGTTGGGCACCGCGAACACGAACATGAGCGCGCCGATGGCGCGGTCCCCCAGTGCGGCAAACAGGTCCTGGATGCGGATGCGCCCGCGCGAGGCGTCGTTCGCCAGGGCCAGCAGCACCAGGGACAGCGGCAGGCCGCGACCCGCCCCGGGTGCGGGCACGGCCGTGCTGTCCGGGTCGTTGCCCGGGGGCGCCGGAAGGCTCATGGGGAGGCGGAGCGCCAGGCTCTACGGGGTGGGTGGTGCGCTGTCCGCCGACGCGATCACGTCGTCGGGCATGCGGGTGGCCAGCACCTTGTCGATGGCGCGGCCGTCCATGTCCACGATCTCCAGGCGCCAGCCTTCCCAGATGGCCGTGTCCGTGATCTTGGGCAGGCGGCCGGTGAGCAGCATCATCATGCCGCTGAGGGTGTGGTAGCGGCCACGCTCCTCGTCGGGCACGGTCTGCAGCGCCAGCCGGTCCTTGAGTTCGGGCACGGGAATGTGGCCGTCGAGCAGCCAGCTGCCGTCGTCGCGCTGTACCGCCCAGGAGGTTTCGGGGTCGCGCGGGCTGAATTCGCCGGTGATGGCCTCGATCAGGTCCTGCAGCGTGACGATGCCCTGCACCTCGCCGTATTCGTCGATCACGAAGGCCATGTGCACGTCGGACTGGCGGAAGTTGTCCAGCAGTTCCATGCCGGTGATGGTTTCGGGCACGTACAGCGGCGGTTGCAGCGGCTGCTCGGCCAGTTCGCGGGCACCACCGCTGAGGGCCTGGGCCAGCCACTGGCGGGCGCTCAGCACGCCCTTGACATCGTTGAGGTCGCCGCGCACCACCGGGAACCGGGCGTGGTCGGAGCTTTCGAGCAGCTTCATGTGCACCTCGAACGGGTCGTCGAGGTCCAGCACCGCCACATCGCTGCGCGGCACCATGAGCGAGCCGATCTGCCGGTCGTCCAGGCGGAACACGTTGCGCACCATGGTGTGTTCGTGCGATTCGATCACGCCGGAGGTGGTGCCCTCGGCCAGCATGGCGTGGATTTCTTCCTCGGTGACACCGCCACCGGTGGATTCCTTCACCCCCAGCAGCTTCAGCAGCCACTGGGTGGACACCGACAGCAGCAGCACGAACGGCTTGGTGGCAATGGCCAGCCAGTCGATCGGGCGCGCCACCAGCCGGGCCAGCGTTTCGGGGTGCGACTGGCCGATGCGCTTGGGCACCAGTTCGCCCACCACGATGGAGAAGTAGGTGATGAGCACGACCACCAGGCCGGTGGCGGCATAGCCGTTGTAGGGTTCGGCGACACCCAGGGTGGTGAGCCACAGCGCCAGCGGCGCGGCCAGGGCGGCCTCACCGACGATACCGTTGAGCACGCCGATGGAGGTGATGCCGATCTGGATGGTGGAGAGGAAGCGGGTCGGGTCCTCACCGAGCTTGACGGCGGCCACCGCGGCCTTGTCGCCCTCGTCGATGAGTTTCTGCAGGCGCACCTTGCGGGCGGACACCAGCGCCAATTCCGACATGGCGAACAGGCCATTGAGCAGAATCAGCGCGATCAGTATGGCAATTTCCATGGTGTTGAAGTGTGTGAGTAAAAAGGATGACGGGGGTCAGAGGGGGCTGAGCACGCCGGCGGCCAGCAGGCCGAACACGAGCAGGCCCAGGGCGATGCGGTAGATCACGAACGGCATGTAGCTGCGGGTGGACACCAGCTTGAGGAACCACACGATCACGCCGTAGCCGACGAAGAACGCCACCACCGTGGCCAGCGCGGTGGGACCGGCGGGGATGGGGCTGCCGCCGCCCCAGCTGCGGTAGAGCTGGTAGAAGCCCGAGGCCAGCACGGCCGGAATGGCCAGCAGGAAGGAGTAGCGCGCAGCGGCCTCCCGCGTGTAGCCCATGAGCAGGCCGGCGGTGATGGTGCCGCCCGAGCGCGACACGCCCGGAATCAGCGCCATGGCCTGCGCCAGGCCGAACAGCAGGCCGTGGCCCCAGGTGAGCTGGTTCAGGTGGCGTTCGCGCCGGCCGAAGCGGTCGGCCAGCCCCAGGATCACCGCGAAGCCGATCAGCATGGCCGCGGTGATGTAGAGGTTGCGCAGGTGGGTTTCGATGGCGTCCTTGAACACCAGCCCCAGCACCGCAATCGGCAGGGTGCCGATCAGGATGAGCCAGCCCATGCGGGCGTCCGGGTCGCGCCGCGCCTGGGCTTCGGTGAGCGAGCGCCACCAGGCGATGAAGATGCGCACGATGTCGTGCCGGAAGTACAGCAGGACCGCCGCTTCGGTACCGATCTGGGTGATGGCGGTGAAGGCCGCGCCCGGGTCACCGCCGGAGGGCAGCATCGGGCCGATGATGCGCAGGTGGGCGCTGGAGGACACCGGCAGGAACTCTGTGAGGCCCTGGATCAGGCCCAGGAACGCGGCTTCCAGCCAGACTTGGGCCCCGCTCATGGATGGGCAAGGGCCGGGCAGGCCTTGGTGGACGCCCGGCGGCGGTTGCAGGCGTCCCGGACTTCGGACGGCGTTCGGGGAACGTTCATGGTGGTGGGGTCAAAAGACGTCGTGATCGGTTGAAACGGGCAGCTCGCACCGCATTCGTGGGCCCCACCTCCCGGCGCGCCGCATCGGGCTGGGCGCAGCAGGACATGGGGCAGGCCAGGGCGGCGGCCGCTCAGGCGTGCGCGCCGCGCGGCGGGCGCAAGGGCGTTTCAGGGACCCGGGAGGGCGGCAGCGCCGCTGTCCAGGGCCGTTCGCTGGCGGGGCTGAAAGCCGGGCGGGCGGTGGCCAGGGAGCGGGGCAGGGAGTCTGGCAGGTCGGGCAGTTCGTCCAGCAGGGTATGCGGTGCGCCCTCCTGGGGCAGGGCGGTGGCGGTCCGGCCCGAGGGACTTTCGGCTGCGGAGGCAGCAGCTGGCAGGGCGCCCAGGACGACCACGGCGGGGGCCGAAGGGGCGGTCGAACCCAAAGAAAACGCGCTCACACTCACAAGAAAGTGGAGCGCGAAGATCGCGATGAACCAGCGGTGCATGGTGGGCGCAGTATAGCGAAGCCCCGTTGTCCGGGCGCTGCACTGCGGGGCAACCCGTTGGAACGCGGTGGTCTGGAACACGGTGGTCGGGCGGTTGTCACGGTCGTGTCATCTATCTTGTGATAATTCAATGAATGTTGAATTAACAAGGGAAAGGTCTGGTCCATGAAAGTCGGCATCAACGGCATGGGGCGCGTGGGGCGCCTGGCGCTGCGCGCAGCGATGGGCGCCATCGAGCGGGAAGCGAACGACCCCCGCCAGGGCAACCGCCTGGAGGTGGTGCACCTCAACGAGATCAAGGGCGGGGCCGCCGCCACCGCCCACCTGCTGGCCTTTGACACGGTGCAGGGCCGCTGGCGCGCGGACATTGCAGCCCAGGGCAGCGACGCCATCCGCATCAACGACCGGCGACTGGGTTTCAGCGAGCACGCCACCGCCGGCGACATTCCCTGGGGCGATCTGGGCGTGGACCTGGTGCTGGAGTGCACCGGCAAGTTCCTGACCCCGGAAACCCTGCAGGGCCACCTGGACCGGGGCGCCAAGCGCGTGATCGTGGCGGCACCGGTCAAGGTGGGCGATGTGCTGAACATTGTGGTGGGTGTGAACGAACACC
>JALORL010000011.1 GCA_025458915.1 Hydrogenophaga sp. | reverse complement strand
GAACAGGTCGCCCTGGATCAGCTGCATGAAGGCCGTGGTGTCGGCGTTCAGGTAATGCGCGCCGGTGGTGTGGAAGCAGGCGTTGCAGCTCGTGCTTACGTGGATCATGGCCGGCAGGTCAAACTCCACCATCTTCTCGTAGATGGGGTACCAGTGCCTGTCGGTCAGCGGCGGGCTGGTCCAGTGGCCGCCGGACGGGTCCGGGTTGAGGTTGATGCCGACGGCACCGTATTCCTTCACGCACTTCTCCAGCTCGGGGATGCAGGTGGCCGGGTCCACGCCGGGGCTCTGCGGCAGCATGGCCACCGGCACGAAGCGGTCGGGGAACAACGTCGACACCCGGTAGCAGAGCTCGTTGCAGATGGCCGCCCAGGTGCTCGACACATTGAAGTCGCCAATGTGGTGGGCCATGAAGCTCGCGCGCGGGCTGAACAGCGTGATGTCGCTGCCGCGCTCCTTCATCAGGCGCAGCTGGTTGGTCTCGATCGACTCTCGCAGCTCGTCGTCGCTGATCCTGAGGTCAGCCACTTTGGGCATGGCGGCCGGGTCCTGGATGCCGGCAATCTGCGCGTTGCGCCAGTTCTCCAGCGCCTTGGGCGCCGTGGTGTAGTGGCCGTGGCAATCGATGATGAGGCTCATGGGGTCTCCGCGGGGAAGAAGAAGGAAAGGAAGTCAGGCCGGATCCATGCCCTGGCGCTTTTTGGCGTCATCGGCCTGCCCCGAGGCCATGAAGGCGATGAACGACCGGGTGGCTTCGGGCTGTTGTGACGTGGCGCAGATGGCCGCCGAGAAGGTGGTGGTGATCTGGATGTCGCCGGGCAAGGGTCCTACGAGGGTGATGCCCTCCACGTGCAGCAACTCGCTCAGTTGCTGGAAACCCAGTTCCACCTCGCCCCGCGCCACCAGCGCACCCACCGGTACACCGGGCGGAGCCTGCACGATGCGGCCCTGCAGCGCGCCTGCAACGCCCCAGCGCTCGAACAGGTTGGCCAGAGCCACGCCGCTGGGGCCGGTGGAATAGCTCAGTGTGCGGGCAGACAGCACGGCGTCGCGCACCGCTGACCCGGTGGAGATGTCAGGCACCGGTGCCCCCGCGCGCACGGCCACCGCCACGCCCGAATGCACCAGGTCCACCTTGCTGCCTGTCAGCGCCTTGCCGGCGGCTTCCAGCCTGTCGATGGCGTCCGACGCCAGCACCACCAGATCGAAAGCCTCGTCCGCTGCCACCCGCCGGGCAGCATCCACGCCTCCGACCGACGCAATGTCCACTGCCGGCGCCCCGGGCTGGCGGAGGTAGGCCGCCACCAGATCGGCTAGCACCAGCCGCGTGGCCATGGAGGAAATACCGCGGAGGACGGGCGCAGTGGGGTTGGGCATCGCTGGCATTGTGCGCAGCCCAGAAAATCGAACAAGCGGAATACCGTACTATTAGCCATTCCTGTTTGGCATATCCCAACGCGCGACGCATGGATCTGAAACAACTCGCCTATTTCGTTCGGGTGGCCGAACTCGGCAGCTTCACCAAAGCCTCGCAGGCGCTGGACGTGGCCCAGCCTGCCCTGTCGCGCCAGGTGCGCCTGCTGGAAGTGGAACTGCGGCAGAACCTGCTGGTGCGCAACGGCCGCGGCGCCACCCCCACCGAGGCCGGGCGGCTGCTGCTCGAACACGGCCGCGGCATCCTGCACCAGGTCGAGCGGGCGCGCGAAGAACTCGGCCGAGTGCGCGGGGCGCTCGCCGGGCGGGTGGCGGTGGGCCTGCCACCCAGCCTGGCCCGGGTGCTCACCGTGCCGCTCACCCGTGCGTTCCGGCAGCAGTTGCCGGAGGCCAGCCTGTCCATCAGCGAAGGCCTGTCGGCCACCATGCAGGAATGGCTGGCCACCGGTCGGCTGGACATTGCGGTGCTCTACAACGCCCGACCGGCACCGGAAATCGAGATCACGCCGCTGCGCGACGAAGAACTGCTGCTGGTGGAAAAACGCCCCGCAGGCCTGGCCGAAGAACCGCCCGCTGCGCCGATTCCGCTGGCCGAAGTGGCGCCGCTGCCGCTGGTGATTCCCAGCCGGCCGAATGCCATCCGCATGCACGTGGAAACCGAAATGGCGGCCATTGGCTGCCGGCCGAACGTGGTGCTGGAGATCGACGGCGTGTCCGCCATCCTTGACCTCGTGGCCGATGGAGCGGGCGCTGCCCTGCTCTCGCGCAACGCCGTGGACAGCTCGATCCGGCCATCGGCGTACCGCACCCGACCGGTGTGCGACCCGCCACTGCGCACCCACCTCTATCTGGCCACCAGCTCCATGCGCCCGGCGACCCTGACGCAGCTCACCACCCTGGAGTTGATCAAGCGGGTACTGGGCTGACCGCGCAGAGGCCTACCGGCGTGGCGATCAGCCGCCGAGCAGTTCTGTGGCGAGCGCGTGCAGCCGCTGACCCGGCCGGGCCAGGGTTTCCAGCACGCTGAAGTGGTTGAGGCCGGGCAGGTCTTCGCTCACCGGCACCACGTCCGCGCCCCAGGCTTCCTGGATCAGCCGGTTGTGGCGCAGGAACTCCTGGCTTTCGTCGCCTCCGGCCACGGCAAAGAGATGCCCACGTCCGCTGCGCACCAGCGGCGCCGGCATCAGCGCCGGGCTGGCCTTGCGCGCGTCGCCGGCAGTGAGGCGCAAGGAATCCTGCAGGAACGGAACGTGCCGCAGGGGCCGCAGGTCGTACAGACCGGAAATGGACAGGGCGTTGCGCACCAGCGCGTCGGGCAGATCCACAGCCACTTGCTGCCACTGGCAGGCCAGCATCATCGCCGCGAGGTGTCCGCCCGCCGAATGTCCCACCACCGTAATGCGTTCCGGATCGCCCCCATGCACCGCAATGTGCCGGTACACCCAGGCCAGCGCGCGCACTGTCTGCAGAACGATGTCGGGAATCGTCACCGCCGGACACAGCGCATAGTTGGGCACGACCACGCAGGCACCCTGCTCCACGAACGGCGGAACCAGAAACGAATGGTCGGACTTGTCCAGGCTGCGCCAGTAACCGCCATGGATGAACACCAGCACCGGCGCGGGCGGGCGCCCTGCGCGGCGCCGGGCCGGAAAAATGTCAAGGGTTTCGCCGTCGCCGTGGCCGTAGCGCACATCCAGCATGCCACCCAGGGCCTTGCGGGCCGTCTCCGAGGTGCGGGCCCAGTCGGCGAAGTGGCGCGCATGCTCAGGCACGAGCGCGCGGTTGTTGTATTGGCTTTCCAGCCATGCCGGATCGTGCGGGGACGGGCGGGTCGGGGTGCGGGCGTTCATGGCCGCATTGTGCATGCAGCTTCCCCGCAATGCAGCCCCCAACGCTGGCGCGCCCATGACACGCGCATGACAGTTTGCATGGAATGCTGTATTCTGAATTCCGTATTTCCAGCACGGTGATCACTGCCCATGTCCCCCCATCTCATCCGGCTTGAAGCCGCACCCGATCTGGCCGATCAGGTGTACCGCGCATTGCTGGACGCCATCAGCACCGGTGCCCTCAAGCCCGGCCAGCGCATCACGCAGGAAGAACTGGCGGAACAGCTCGCCGTATCGCGCCAACCGGTCACCCAGGCCCTGAAATTGCTGAAAAAGGACGGTTTCGTGCAGAACGCGCCGGCCGCCGCCGGCCCGGCAGGCCGCAGCCGGGGTCTTCAGGTCACGCCCATTGACGTGCACTGGATTGCCCAGGTGTACGAGGTCCGTGGCGCACTCGACATGCTGGCGGTGCGCCTGGCAGCGAGCCGCCGCACCCCCATCGACCCGGCACTGATGGCCCAAGGCCGCCACGCCGTGGCACGCGGCGACATCGGTGCCATGATCGATGCCGACCTGGCATTCCACACCGCGCTTTACCGCGCTGCCGGCAATCCGCTGATCGAGCAGAGTGCCCTGCTGCACTGGCACCACATCCGACGCGCCATGGGGGAGGCCCTGCAGTCGAACCTGCTGCGTGAACCCGTGTGGGATGAGCACGAGGCGATTGCACAGGCGGTGTCCCGCGGGGATGTGCGCCAGGCCGAACGGCTCATGCAAGCCCACTGCAGTCACGCCAGTGCCCACCTGGGCCAGCAGATGCAGGAGCACGCACCGGACCCTTCCAAGGCAACTGTCCCGAACCTCCGCGAACACGTCCGACCAGCCACCCGATTACTCCGTGGATCCCGCCTGCGTGCGTAGGCGATCCATTTCAGGCGGTTTCCGGCCCCCTGGAAACCGCCTTTTTTCCTGACAACCCATGCCGCCAGGCGCATCAGCCGCGCGCTTGGCGCTACCATCCCCCCTCCGTGAAAACCCTGACTCCCCACTTACCAGATCCCCCGCCCAGCGTTGCGGTGATCGGCATCGGCCTCATGGGCCTGCCCATTGCCACACGGCTGAGGGGCGCGGGACTGCGGGTCAGCGCCTGGAACCGCACCCGCAGCAAGGCCGAGCGCCTGGCCCCGCTGGGGGTGCAGGTGTGTGCCACCGTGGCCGAGGCCGTGACCGGCTGCGATGCGGTGTTTCTCCTGCTGGAAGACGGTGCCGTGGTGGAGGATGTTCTGTTCCGGCAGGGCATGGCCCATGCCCTGCGGCCCGACAGCGTGGTGGTGGACATGTCGTCCATCCAGCCGCGCGAGGCGCGGGACCACGCCGCCCGCCTGGGCCTCCTCGGGGTCCACCACCTCGACGCGCCGGTCTCGGGCGGCACCGTCGGGGCCGAGGAAGGCAGCTTGGCCATCATGGTGGGAGGCAAACCCGCCACGGTGGAGCGTGTTGGCCCGTTGCTGGACCTGCTCGGCCACGCCACACATGTCGGCAGCCACGGGGCCGGACAGCTTGCCAAGCTGGCCAACCAGATGATCGTCGGCGCCACCATCGGCGTCGTGGCCGAGGCGCTTCTGCTGTGCGAACGCGGTGGTGCCGACATGGCCAAGGTGAAGCAGGCGATCACGGGCGGCTACGCCGACAGCCGCATCCTCCAGGTGCACGGCCAGCGCATGATCGAGCGCGATTTCGCCCGCCGGGGTGCGGTCGCGGTGCAGCTCAAGGACATGCGCAATGCGCTGGCAACCGCACGCGAGATCGGCTTTGATGCCCCCATTTCCGAGCTGTTCGAAAAGCTCTATGCCGAAGCCGCCGACCATGGTCTGTCGGATCTGGACCACTCGGCCCTGTTCGTGGAACTGGCCAGCCGCAACGGCATGAACTGAGCAGCGGGCGCAACCACACGGTTGGCCGTGGGGAACACTGGTGCAGCACGGGACTCCCATGGGCATGCGCCACCTTGCACCCTTGACAACTTGAACGCCAGCACGCTTCCGGTTCAGCCCGCCCTCCACACCGACTACCGTCCCGACATTGATGGACTCAGGGCGGTCGCCGTGGTGGCGGTGGTGATCCACCATGCGTTTCCGGACCTTCTGCCCGGCGGGTTCGCAGGGGTGGACATTTTTTTCGTCATCTCCGGCTACCTCATCAGCGCCATCATCCTGCGTGGCCTGTCCAGCGGGCGGTTTTCGTTCGCCACCTTCTATCTGCGACGGGTGCAGCGGATCTTTCCCGCGCTGTTCCTGGTGCTGGCCACCACACTGGTCATCGGCTGGTACCGGCTCATTCCAAGCGACTACGCCGCCCTGGGCCAGCATGCGCTGGGCGGCGCAGCGTTTGTCTCCAATTTCCTGCTGTGGCAGGAGGCCGGCTATTTCGATGCGGAGTCCACCAGCAAACCGCTGCTGCACCTGTGGTCACTGGCCATCGAGGAACAGTTCTATCTGCTGTGGCCACTCGCGCTGTTCCTGCTGCACCGGTGGCGCGTATCCGCCTTGCGTTGCATCGCCGTGATTCTGCTGCTGTCGTTTGCACTGAACATGGCGCTGGTACAGCGCGACCTCACGGCCGCCTTCTTCAACCCGGCGGCCCGGGCCTGGGAACTCATGCTGGGTGCGTGGCTGGCGGCCGTGCATCTGCATCCGCAGGGCTGGCACGCCGTGCTGGGTCGCTGGACCAGGCGGTCCGCACCGCCCTGGGCAGCCACGGCCATGGCAGCTGCCGGTGCAGCGCTGCTCGTTCTCGGGTTTGCCCTGCTGAACCCGGAGCGCCGATTTCCCGGTGCCTGGGCGCTGCTGCCCACGCTGGGCACCGTGCTGCTGATTGCTGCCGGACCCCACGGCACCGTCAACCGCGTGGTGCTCGCCTGGCGGCCCCTGGTATGGATCGGGCTGATCAGCTATCCGCTGTATCTCTGGCACTGGCCACTGCTCACCTTTGCCTACCTGCGAGAAGGCGAATACCCCGCCTGGCACGTCCAGCTCGGCTGGGTGGGCCTGAGCGTATTGCTCGCCTGGCTCACCTACCGGCTGGTGGAACGTCCGGTCCGTTTCGGCCGCCTCAACCGCCGCGCCGTGACCGCCACACTGCTCGCCGCCATGGTGGGCGCAGCAGCGGCCGGCACGACCGTTCACCAGCGCGACGGCTTCGACGCACGTTTCCCGCCCTCGGTCCGAGAACTCATGACAAAGGGTGGTACGGCAGCAGTCATCCAGGGCTGGCGGCACAACGACTGCATGCTGGATTTCCGCATCCCGGCCAGCGAATACAAGGACTTCTGCATCGAGGACAAACGCCCGCTGGTGTTTCTCTGGGGTGACTCCCACGCGGGCTCGCTCTACCCCGGCTTCAAGGCCCTGCAGGACAGTGGCCGCTACAACTTCGGCATCGGGGAGCGCAGTGGCTCCATCTGCCCGCCAGTGCTGGGCATCGAGCCACGCCCGTTGTGCAAAAGCCTGAACGACAACGCCATCGCAGCCATCCGCCAGGCCAAACCCGACGTGGTGGTGCTTTATGCCTGGTGGCACCACCCGCGCTACGACCTGAAAAATCTGGAAGCCACCGTCGCCGAACTGAAAAAGGCCGGCGTGCCACGCATCATCATGCTGGGCGCCGTGCCCTACTGGCAAGGGCCGCTGCCCCGCATCCTGCTCGATGCCTGGAAAAAGGGACCGGTGACCCAACCACCCCCTCTGCGGCTCAAAGCGCAACTGGACCCGAAACTGGAAGAAACCACCCGACAGATGCGCGCTCGTGCCGAGGCGATGGGCATCGAGTTCATCTCAGGCTTGCCGTTCTTCTGCAACCGCGACGGCTGCCTGACCCGCATGAGCGACACAGCGACCGAACCGCTGTCGTACGACTACGGCCATCTCGCCCCCGAGGCTGTGCGCTACTACGTGGAGCAACTGGCGCCGCTGATCTTCGCGTCGCGCTGAGCGTCCCGGTCAGGAAAAATCCAGACTGGTCTGGCAGGGCGTATCAGGTGTCCTGGCGCGGGCCAGATTCTCGGCACCGCGGCTGCGTGAGCCGTGCCGCCGCACGATGCCATCCTGTGCTGCCACCACGTCCGGCGCGGTGCGCCGGGCGTACAAGCGCTGCTTGGCATCCCGCATGGCCGCTTCGAGGTCCACCACCGGCTGCGCAATGTCACGCCCCACCACCACACCACAACGCGCCTGCACATCGGGCGGCATGCGCCACGGCTCGAACAGCCAGGCGTCCGGTACCCGCCGCATGGCCGGCAGCCACTGGCGCACGAACCGGCCCTGCGGGTCGTGATCGCGGGCCTGCTTGATGGGGTTGTAGACCCGGGTGGTGTTGATGCCGGTGGTGCCCGACTGCATCTGCAACTGACTCCAGTGGATGCCCGGTTCGTAGTCCAGAAATTCGCGCGCCAGCCACTCACCCACCGGCCGCCAGTGCAGCCATAGCGGGTAGGCAGCCACCGACACCAGCATGGCGCGCATGCGGAAGTTCAGCCATCCGGTTTCGCGCAGCATGGCCACGCACGCATCCACCAGAGGCCAGCCAGTGCGCCCCTCCACCAGCGCCTGCAGGTGCGCAGGGTTGTGGTCGGGCTCGCGCAGGCCGTCGTAGCCCCGGTGCATGTTGGCGTGTTCGATGGCGGGCTCGGTCTCCAGCTTCTGGATGAAATGGCAGTGCCAGTGCAGCCGACTCAGAAACCCCTCCAGCCCCAGCCGCTGGTGCGGCGGCAGGCCCGGATGTTCCAGGCGGCAACGCGTGGACTGAACCACCTCGCGCAGGCTCAGGCAGCCCCAGGTCAGGTAGGGCGACAACCGGGAGCACGCGGTCGGCGCCGACAGCGGCGACGAAATGCCTCCGCGGTACCGGGCACTGCGTTCCAGCAGGAACTCCTGCAGCACCGATTCGCCCGCCACGCGCCCGCCCCGCTGCCGCTGCGGTGGTTCATGGTCCGGCAGGCCCAGGGCATCGGCGCTGGGCCAGGCATCTGCGTGCTGCGGCACTGGCGCATCCTGAAGGCTCCGAACCGCTTGCTGCGTTTCATGGGTGAGCTGCTCCCACTGGCGCACCCAGTGCCGGCGCTCGCGCAAACCACGCACCACACCGAACTGCCGGAACTCCCGCCAGGGTTTTGCCTGCGCCCGGCACCAGCGCTGCACCCGCAGGTCGCGCTCGAAGCTGACCGCATTGCCGGTTTCCTGGTGCGACAGCAACTCCAGAAACGGGGCCTGGTCATTGATCCGCTGCAGCACATCCACGGCATCGCCCACCGCCCAGTGCAGGCGTGCCCCCAGGCGCCGCAGGTCAGCACGCAAGTCCCTCAGACTGTCCCGCACAAAACCGAGGTGCTGCCGCGCCGCATCCGGCTGGCGCCACAACGCCGGCTCCACGATGTACAGGCACAGCACCGGTCCCAAACGCGCAGCCTCGACCAACGGGGCATGGTCGTGCACCCGCAGATCCCGCTTGAACCACACGACCCGGTATGTCATCCGGTCGATTCTGGCGCGCGCCTCGCGTGCGCAGGACACACAAAAAAAAGCCAGACCTGAGGGCCTGGCTTTTGGGGAGATTGCGCTGGACTCAGCGCGGTGTGCGGCGCGCAGTGGGGCGTGCCGGACCGCCTTCACTGCGGCGCGGAGCAAAGTCGCCGCGTGGCGCGCCACGCTCGGCGTGCCCACGATCGCTGAAGCCACCGCGGTCCGAAGGCGTCTTGTCGCTGCGGCCAAAACCGGCAAAGCTGCCAGGTTTGCCCGCAGGGCGTGCGGCCGGCCGGTCGCCAAAGCCCCGGCCTGCCGAAGGACGCGTGTCCGGGCGATAGCCGCCCTGCTCGCTGCGCGCGTCGGAGCGCTGCTCGAAACGGCTCTCCGGGCGCTGGGGTTCAGCCCGGCCCTCGAAGCGCGGATCGAAGCGCGGCCCCTGACGACCTGGCTCGGTGCGGGGAGCGTCGAAACGCCCTTCGCTCCGACCTTCGAAGCGTGGACCGCGTGGAGCGGGGCCACGGCGGTCGGCAAACCGGTCACCGGAACCGCCAAAACGCTCACCACCGCGCGACGGGCCACGCCCGCGGCCGAATTCGGGCTGCGGTGCGCGCTGGCGCGGCTCCAGACCCGGCACGGTTTCCACCGCAATGCGCTGGCGGGTGTAGGCCTCGATGTCGCCGATCTTGCGGCGGTCGCGGAACTCGGCCAGCGTGATCGCCAGACCGTCACGCCCGGCGCGGCCGGTGCGGCCGATGCGGTGGGTGTAGTCCTCGGCCTTCATGGGCAGGCCGAAGTTGAACACGTGGGTGATGGTGGGCACGTCGATGCCGCGTGCGGCCACGTCGGTGGCCACCAGGAATTGCACCTGACCGTTGCGCAACGCCATCAGGCGCCGGTTGCGGATGCCCTGGCTGAGCGCACCGTGCAGTGCCACGGCGGCGAAGCCGGCCTGCTGCAGGTCGGTGGCCAGGCCGTCGCACTCGATCTGCGTGCTGCAGAACACCACCGCCTGATTGATGCTGGTGTCGCGCAGCCAGTGGTCCAGCAGCTTGCGCTTGTGCTCGGCGTGGTCGGCCCAGAACAGCACCTGCTTGATGTTGGCGTGCTGCTCCTGCGGCGAGTCGATCTGCACCTTCTGCACATGCTTGCCACCGTCGTGCATCACGCGCATGGCGAGTTGCTGGATGCGTGGCGCGAAGGTGGCGCTGAACATCATGGTTTGGCGGCGCTGGGCGGTCAGCACGTTCACTTCTTCCAGGTCGTCGGCAAAGCCGAGGTCCAGCATGCGGTCGGCTTCGTCCACCACCAGGAACTGCACCTGGTCGAGCTTGAGTTGCTGCGAACGCTGCAGGTCGAGCAGACGGCCCGGCGTAGCCACCACCAGATCGGCGTTCTGCAGGCGGGCAATCTGCAACTGGTACGGCATGCCGCCGACCACGTTGGCAATGCGCAGGCCGCGGCAGTGGCGCACCAGGTCGATGGCGTCGTTGGCCACCTGCTGGGCGAGTTCGCGGGTGGGGCACAGGATCAGGGCGCCGGGGGTGGCGGCCTTGAAGTTGCGCGGGCTGGTCGGGTCCTTGCGCTTGGGGGCCTTGGGCGGCGCTTCGCCGCGGGCCAGCGCTTCGGCGGTCAGGCGCTCGCGCTCCTCGCGCTCGCGGACCGCCGCATCGGCGCGCTGCTGCAGCAGGGTGTGCAACACCGGCAGCAGGAACGCTGCCGTTTTGCCGCTACCCGTCTGGCTGGACACCATCAGGTCCGCAAAACGCTGTTCGCCCTGGGCCAGCATGGCCTTGGGAATCACATTGTTCTGGACCGGGGTCGGCTGCACATAGCCCAGGTCGGCACAGGCCTGGACCAGTTCCGGGGCCAGCCCGAGCAGTTCAAACCCGTTGGGGCCGGTGGGGCTCTCAGGCTCGGCCTGCAAAGCGTGGTTCATCTCTGCCTCGGTATCGGCAGCGTGGGTGTCGGGCGTGAATTCGCCGCGGGCTTCAAAAGAGTCGCTCATGTTCGTCCATGCGCAGGAAAGCGCAATTGATCGAATGCAGACGCTGGGAGTTGCAGTGCCCGAAAAAACGGGCTGCTCCGGTGCGCTTGAATCGTTCGTGGTTACAAAACATCAACCATCAAACGATCAACGCGCCATGGGCCACGGGGCGTGGCGCCGGGAGCGAAGGCCCGATCCGCAAGCCGGTGGTTCAAACCGGCTGGGCTGCAAGACGGCCAGGAGACCGAAACGCAACCCCTGTTCGGGGGCCTGGTGTGTGAGGCAGATGCACAAATCATCGCGGTTGCCCGCGAAGCCTCAGATTATCCCACAGATTCAGGGAAAACCCTGAAATTTTCCTGGCGCGGCCAAGAGGGTCGGTCTGGATCGCTCCGGTCGCGCCAATGCTCAACCCAGAACAGCCGCCACGATCTGGTAAAGGATGGCAGCCAGCACCGCCGTGGCCGGTACCGTGATGATCCAGGCGGCGACGATGCGCATCACCACCGAGCGTTTCACGATCTCCTTCTTCATGGCCTTCTTCATGGCCTTCTGTTCCTTCTTGGCCAACACCGCGCCATCCACGGTTTCGCGCTGCTTGGCGCGGCGCTTCATGTCGGCCAGCATGCGCTTCTTTTCCTTGACCTCGGCAGCCTCGAATCGGTGCAGATAGGCCTCGACCTCAGCCCGGTCCACGCCCTGGTGACCGGCAAACACCACCGCTTCCATTTTGGCGTAGTTCACCTTGAGCAATTCCCGCAGAAAGCCCACACCGAACACCGCGCCGATGGTGATGTGGGTGGTGGATACCGGCATGCCCAGCTGCGAAGCCACGATCACCGTCACCGTGGCTGCCATCGCAATCGAGTAGGCCCGCATGTTGTCCAGCTCGGTGATTTCCTTGCCCACCGTGCGGATCAGCCGCGCGCCATACAGGGCCAGGCCCACCGCCAGACCCAGCGCCCCCAGCACCATGACCCACAGCGGCGTGGCAGCCTTCGAGGCCACGGCGCCGCTCTTGACCGCTTCGTAGATGGCGGCCAGCGGGCCGATGGCGTTGGCCACATCGTTGGCACCGTGCGCAAAGCTGAGCAGCGCGGCGGAGCAGATCAGCGGCCAGGTGAACAACCGGTTCACACCTTCCTTGCTGTTGTCCTGCCGCAAGGCCATGCGCTCCAGCGGTTTGCGAATGAACCACCAAGCAACCACCGCCACCGCCAGACCGGCCACCACCGCGACCAGAAACGCCACCTTGACCAACTGACCCAACCCCTTGAGCAGCATGTAGGTGGTGTAGGCCCAGACCATGAGGCCAATCAGCATGGGCACCACGCGCCCGGCCGCATCGGTTTTTTCGGTTCGGTAGGTGACGCTGCGCTTGATGAGATACAGGAATCCGGCCGCCAAGGCACCGCCCATCAGGGGCGAGATCAACCAGCTCATCACGATGGCGCCAATGGTGTCCCAGTTCACCAAGCCCCAGCCGCCAGCGGCAATGCCCGCTCCCATCACGGCACCGATGATCGAGTGGGTGGTGGACACCGGAGCGCCCAGCGCGGTGGCCAGGTTCAGCCAGAGGGCACCGGCCAGCAGCGCCGAGAACATCACCCAGGCAAAGGTGGTCGCGTTTCCAACCTGCGCCGGATCGATGATGCCGCCCTTGATGGTGCCCACCACGTCCCCGCCAGCCACGATGGCGCCCAGTGCCTCGAACACCGCGGCCACCAGAATCGCCCAGCCCATGGTCAGCGCACCCGAGCCGACCGACGGGCCCATGTTGTTGGCCACATCGTTGGCGCCGATGTTCATGGCCATGTAGGCCCCCACCCCGGCGGCCACGATCAGCAGCCAGGCCGACGCCGAAGAGAGCCCGATCGTCGACGCGCCCGTGAGCGAGGCATAGGTGCCAACGGCCAGCAAGAACAGGACGGCAGCACCCAGCTGAAGGGCATCCTGGTGTCTGGCGACGAATCGTGAGCGGGATTTTTTTGTCATGGAAATTTCACGTGAATTTCACGATTTTGACACGCGACCAGCCAGCACTGCCCCGCGCCGGGAACCGGCACAACCCGGGAACAGACGGACCCGAATCGGTGCTGGAAATCAGCGCAGGAAGTGGGTGCGGTAGTGCTCGAGTTCGTCGATGGACTCGTGCACATCGGCCAGTGCCGTGTGTTTCTGGTGCTTCTTGAATGCGTCGTACACCTCGGGGCGCCAGCGTTTGGCCAGCTCCTTGAGCGTGCTCACATCCAGGCAGCGGTAATGAAAGTAAGCCTCCAGCCTGGGCATGTACTTCACCAGGAAGCGACGGTCCTGGCTGATGGTGTTGCCGCACATGGGTGAGGCATTGCGCGGCACGTAACGGCCAATGAACTCCAGCAGTTGCGCCTCGGCCGACGCTTCGTCCAGGGTGCTGGCCTTGACCTTGTCGATCAAACCGCTCTTGCCATGGGTGCCCTTGTTCCAGTTGTCCATGGCGTCAAGCACCGCAGCCCCCTGATGAATCACCAGCACCGGCCCTTCCACCCGGGGCGTCAGCTGCGGCCCGGTGATGACCACCGCAATCTCCAGCAACCGCTCCTTCTCCGGGTCCAGCCCGCTCATTTCGCAATCAATCCACACAAGGTTCTGGTCGCTTTTGGCAAGCGCTGCGGCGGGAGCCACGGAGAGGGACGGGTTTTCGGGGGTCGGGACAGTGGTCATCCCGCGATTTTCGCCGATATGCCCACGCGCCCCGGCGTCGAGGGCACTTCGATAGACTCCAGCCCATGCAAACCGCGTCGCTGACCTTCACCCTTGTTTTCTGCGCCCTGCTTCTGGGAGGCCTGGTGATTCGATTCATCCTCGCCAGCCGCCAGATCCGCCATGTGGCGCGCCACCGAGGCAAGGTCCCTGCCGCGTTCGCGCAGACCATCGCGCCGCAGGCCCACCAGAAGGCAGCCGACTACACCATCACCAAAGCGCGCTTTGGCCTGCTGGACATGGCGCTGGAAGCGGCCGTGCTGCTGACCTGGACACTCCTGGGCGGTCTCGACTGGCTGAACCAGACGCTGCTGGCCGCCCTGGGTGGCGGCATGGTGCAGCAGTTGGCCCTGCTGGTCGCGTTCGCTGTCATTGCGGGCCTGGTGTCGCTGCCCCTGGGATGGTGGTCCACCTTCCGCATCGAGGAGCGTTTTGGCTTCAACAAGATGACCTTGTCCATGTGGGTGACCGACCTGATCAAGGGCGCCGCCGTGGCAGGCCTCGTCGGGCTCCCCATCGCAGCCCTCATGCTCTGGCTCATGGGCACCACCGGGCCTCTTTGGTGGCTGTGGGCCTGGGGCGCATGGATGGCATTCAACCTGCTGCTGCTGGTGCTCTACCCCACCGTCATTGCGCCCCTGTTCAACAAGTTCGAACCGCTGCAGGACGAAGCCCTGAAAACGCGCGTCACAGCCCTGATGCAGCGCTGCGGTTTTGCAGCCAGCGGTCTGTTTGTCATGGACGGGAGCCGCCGCAGCGCCCACGCCAACGCCTACTTCACCGGCTTCGGGGCAGCCAAACGGGTGGTGTTTTTCGACACCCTCTTGCAGCAACTCACGCCCAACGAGATCGATGCCGTTCTGGCCCATGAACTCGGCCACTACAAACGGCGCCACATCCTCAAGCGCATTGCCCTGATGTTTGCCATGAGCCTGGCGGGCTTCGCAGCCCTCGGCTGGGCCGCCCAACAGATCTGGTTCTACACCGGCCTGGGCGTGACGCCGTCGCTGGATGCACCGAACGACGCCCTGGCGCTCCTGCTCTTCATGCTGGTCACACCGCTGTTCACGTTCTTCCTGTCCCCCTTGAGCGCCCAGTTGTCCCGCCGGCACGAGTTCGAGGCCGACGCCTATGCGGTGCAACAGACCAATGGGCGCGACCTCGCCAGTGCCCTGCTCAAGCTCTACAAGGACAATGCCAGCACCCTGACCCCGGACCCGGTGTACGCGGGCTTCTATTACTCCCATCCACCAGCCAGCGAGCGCCTGGCCCGGTTGCAGGCGGTCTGACCATGTCACATCCACAGGATTTTTTGCTCAGGCGGCGCTTTTGAAGCCGGCGCAACAACGGGCCGCTTCGGGGGCCAGTACGCTCGATGGCCTGGTGGTGGCGGCTTTCGGGCGCCATTGCCTCGTGGAAAGTCCGGACGGCACCCGCCGCATCTGCCATCCGCGGGGGAAAAAGAGCCAGGTCGTCGTGGGCGATCGCGTGCAGTGGCAACACACGGGTGACGAAGGCAGCATCGAGCGCGTCGAACCCCGGCGCAACCTGTTCTACCGGCAAGACGAGTTGCGCACCAAATCCTTCGCCGCCAACCTGGACCAGGTGCTGGTGCTGATCGCGGCCGACCCTGAGTTCTCGGAAATGCAGCTGGCGCGCGCACTGATTGCCGCCGAGGCAGAAGGCATTGCAGCGCTGATCGTGCTGAACAAGAGCGACCTGCAGCCGGCATTCGACCGCGCCTGGGCCCGCCTGGAGCCCTATCGCCGCATGGGCTGCACCGTGTTGCCGCTGTGTCTGCGGGGGAACAACCCCGCGGCCCAGGAGGCCGGCCTCGACACCCTGCAGGCACGGCTCGCAGGACGGCACACGCTGGTGCTCGGCCCCTCGGGCGCTGGAAAAAGCACTTTGGTGAACCGTCTGGTCCCGCACGCACAGGCCCAGACCGGCGAAATCTCCAGAGCCCTGAACTCCGGCAAGCACACCACCACCAGCACCACCTGGTACTGGACCGACACGGAGCACCATACAGCGCTGATCGACTCACCTGGCTTCCAGGAATTCGGACTGAACCACCTGGACCCCACCCAGCTTGCCCACTGCATGCCGGATCTGCGCGCCGCACTGGGCCAATGCCGGTTCTACAACTGCACCCACCTGCACGAGCCGGGCTGCTCGGTGCTCTCGCATGTGATGACCGATGATGCCCGGGGCGCCCCGGCGGGGGCGTCGGAAGCCACCATCAGCGCCAGCCGCTACCGCATCTACCGCGCGCTGTTTGAAGAGTTGTCCAACCGCCGTCCGTACTGACCGGCCAGTCGAAGCTTCAGCCCACCAGGCGCGCCAGGCTCAGCAGGGCCAGCAACAGCATCCACAGCACCACGGTGCGCCACACCAGCCCGACCACACCACCCAGGTGGGCCATTTGCGGATCGGCGCGCCCCCCCGCCTCACCCTGGGCAAGCACGGCGTCTGACGGCGCCTGCGCTGCAAGCCGAACGTTGATGGCACCTGCGGTCGCAGCCAGCACCACGCCATCGCTGCCCGGCGCATGGCGCTCGGCTTCGCTGCGCCAGTTGGCCACCGCCTCTTCAAAGTTGCCCACGATCGCAAAGCCCAGTGCAGTGGCCCGGGCCGGCACGAAATCGATCCACTCCCAGGCTGTCGCGGCTGCCTGCTGCAAGGCCGCGCTGGGCGTTCCATCCAGCCTCGGGCGCCAGTTGCGCGAAACGTATTCGGCCATCCGGTACAGCACTGCGCCGACCGGACCCATGCCGATCATCCAGAAGAAGACGAAGGCGACCAGCACACCAAACACATGCCGGTGCGCCGACACCACCGAGTGTTCGATCACCTGCCGCAACAGCTCGGAGCGCGGCAAGGTTTGCGCGTCCACGCGCAGCCAATTGGCGAATTTCTCCCGGGCCGTCAGGTCATCGCCCGCTTCCATGGCCTGCCGGATGTCGCTGAAGTGGTGGCTGAACTGCCTGAAACCCAGCGTGACGTAAAGCACCGCCACCAGCCAGAGAAGCCCCACCAGCGGACTGAAGGCGTTCAGCCCCCAATAGATCAGCCAGGCCACCATGGCGGGTACACCCACCGCCAACGACCATGCGAGCCAGCCATGGGCAGACTGCCCGGCATCGAGGTTTCTGCGCACCAGCCGCGCCCAGCCACGCATGGCACCGTGCACCGGGTTGTCGTAGGCCAGCGGCCTGGCCTGCTCCAGCAACAGCGCGATCAGGATGGCGAAAAAACTCATGGGCGCATCATAGCGGCGCCCCTTTGTTCCACCACCCGGTTCAACTGGTCAACAGGCGGTAGAAGTTGCGCAGCATGCCTGCCGTCGCGCCCCAGATGAACCGCTCGCCGGCCGCGTCCCGGTAGGGCATGGAGTACCACTCCCGGACCACCCCCCCGGACTCGAAAACATGGCGGCGGTGGTGGGCCGGATCCATGAGGAACGACAAGGGAACCTCGAACACGTCGTCCACCTCGTGCGGATTGGGCTCCAGGGTGACGTCGGGAGGCACCAGGCCCACAACAGGGGTGATCACGAAGGCGCTGCCAGTGGTGTAGGTGGGCAAGGTACCCAGCACCTCCACGCGGCGAGCGGACAAACCGATTTCCTCATGCGCTTCCCGCAATGCCGTGGCGGTGGCATTGGCGTCGTCCGCGTCGACCTTGCCACCGGGCAGAGCAATCTGCCCCGAATGCGTGGACAGATGGGCCGTGCGTTGCGTGAGGATCAAGGTCAGTCCGTCGCGCATGACCAGGGGCAGAAGAACAGCCGCGTGGGCCATGTCCCGGTCGACGAAGCGGTGTTCACGGTGCACCTCCGGCGTCCATGCCGGCGGTTGGGCAAACAGCAGGCGCAATCCTTGCGGAGTCAAGCGATGCGGATGGGCCGGCCTGAGGTGCTCATCACCGTCCCGATGCACGACAGGCACCGCCTTGGGATCGAACGGAGGCAGCATCAGGCTCATGGGAGTACGGGGAATGGCGAAGGAACCCAAGCGTAGCGGCCACAAAAAAGCCGCTCGGGTGAGCGGCTTTTCAGCTCTGAGTCCGCCTGCATCCGCAGGGACACTTCAAGCGCCCAGCTTTTCCTTGATGCGGGCCGACTTGCCGCTGCGGTCGCGCAGGTAGTACAGCTTGGCACGGCGCACGTCGCCGCGGCGCTTCACCTCGATCTTGGCGATGCGGGGGCTGTACAGCGGGAAGGTACGCTCCACACCTTCGCCGTTGGAGATCTTGCGCACGATGAAGCTGGAATTGAGGCCGCGGTTGCGGCGCGCAATGACCACGCCTTCGTAGGCCTGCAAGCGCTTGCGGTTGCCTTCCACCACGTTCACGCTGACGATGACCGTGTCACCGGGTGCAAACGCTGGGATGTCTTTGTTCAAACGAGCAATTTCTTCTTGCTCAAGGGTCTGGAGGAGGTTCATGGTTTCCTGTTTCACGATCATGCCCGCGCTGCACTAAAGGCCACGAATCCGGCAGGGGCCCTGTCCGACGGTGCCAGCGAACTGGCGATCCGTTGCGGGCTGGCCCGGTCATGGCGGCCGGTCAGAGGATCGAAAAGCCCTTGATTATAGCTCCGCAACCTTTCGAAGGAAATCTTCGTCCATGCGCGTGAGCCGATGGTGCTCGCGGGCCTGCTGCAGCAACTCGGGCCGAAGCCGGGCGGTCAGTGCCAGGCTCTGCTCCCGGCGGTAACGGGCAATGCGTTCATGGTGTCCGCCCAGCAGGACTTCGGGCACAACCATCGGTCCGTCCGGACCGTGCCACACCTCCGGACGGGTGTGGTGGGGGCTGTCGAGCAGCCCGTCGATGGCAGGATTGAAACTGTCCTGCTGGTGGCTTCCTTCATCGCCCAGCACGCCTGGTTGCAATCGGGCCACCGCATCCAGCAGGGCCATCGCCGCAATCTCGCCCCCGGAGAGAACAAAATCGCCCAAGCTGATCTGCGCATCCACACAGGCGTCGATGAAGCGCTGATCCACTCCTTCGTAGCGCCCGCACACCAGCACGGCACCAGGACCCACAGACCAGCGTTCGACCATGGCATGGTCGAGGCGTTTCCCGATGGGTGTGAACATCACCACCGGCGCACGGTTCGCGGGGATCTCGTTCCGATCGGCACGCACCTCCTGCAGGCACCGCCACAGGGGCTCGGCCATCATGACCATGCCAGGTCCGCCTCCGAACGGGCGATCGTCCACGCGCCGATACTGGCCATCGGCGAAATCCCGCGGGTTCCAGAGACGCAACTCGACAGCGCCGCCTTCAAATGCACGCCGGTTGATGCCCGCCTTGACAAAGGGGGCAAACAACTCGGGAAACAGGGTGATGACGTCGAACCGCATCGGGACTGCCCTTCCCGGGATTCAGTAGTCTTTCTGCCAGTCGACCGTGATGCGGCGTGCCAGGCGGTCCACCGCATCCACATAGGCAGAAACAAAGGGAATCAGCCGCTCCGCAGTGCGGAGGACGCCGTCAACCGGTTCGGTGTACTCGAGGACCATCACCGACGTCGGTCCGGTGGCAACGAGGTCCTTGACCACGCCCATGGACTCCCCCTCGCGGTTCACCACCTCGAGACCGATCAGGTCAACCCAGTAGTACTCGCCTTCCGGCGTGGGAGGAAACACGCTGCGGGGCAGATGAAAGCGCGTGCCCTTGAGCGCCTCGGCAGTGTTGCGGTCGTCAATGCCGACCAGTTTGGCAACAAGCCCATCGGCGTGGGCCTTGACCTCATCTACCGACAGCCTGGTGCAACCGCTGAAAGCGGAAAAGCCGCGGGCGTACCGCGGCTCTGGAGGCAACAGGAACCAGTCCCTGGCACTGAACAGCGCTTCGGTGTCAGCGCTGTGGGCGTGGAGGCGCACCCACCCTTTGACGCCCCAGGCGTCCTGGATACGACCCATTTCCACCGCATCCTCCGGCAGGGAGGCTGCGGGAAACAAGGACGCCACAGGACCGCTGGCCATGCGCTGCCCAGGCAGCAGGTCGGTCAGGCCGAAGCCTTGGCCGCGTTCTGCTTGACCAGGCGGGCCACGGTGTCCGACGGGGTGGCACCAACGCCGGTCCAGTAGGTCAGACGGTCCATGGCGATGCGCAGGGGCTCTTCACCGCCCCGCGCCAGCGGGTTGTAGAAGCCGATGCGCTCGATGAAGCGGCCATCGCGGCGGTTGCGCTTGTCGGCAACCACGATGTTGTAGAAAGGACGGGCTTTTGCGCCGCCGCGGGAGAGTCGAATGACGACCATGATTTATCCTTCGGGTGGAGAGGTACCAGGATTGGTACTTCGCAGGGGTTTGAAGGGTCTGGAAACCAGACTCCGTCCAACTCCGCTTGATTGCAACGCTTGAGACACACGACTGACCACCCGGCCAGCGAAACGCCGCAAAGCCTGCGATTATAGCCCGTACCGGAAAAATCACACCCCGGTATTCCACGCCATCAACACCCACCACCGCATGCCGCTCATCCGTCCCAGCGTCGACGACGACCTCGACGCCATCACCCGCATCTATGCCCACCACGTGCTGCACGGCACCGGAACCTTCGAAACCACTCCGCCTTCGATGCAGGACATGACGGGCCGACGGGCCGACGTGCTGGGCAAGGGGCTGCCCTGGCTGGTGCTGGAGGAGGACGCTCGTGTGTTGGGTTTTGCCTACGGCAACTGGTTCAAGCCTCGGCCCGCATACCGCTTCTCGGTAGAGGATTCGATCTACATGGCGCCGGAAGCGGCTGGGAAGGGATGGGGCAAGGCCCTGCTCGCCGAATTGCTGGCCGCGCTGGAGCGGGGCGGCGTGCGCAAGGTAATGGCAGTGATCGGCGATTCGGCCAACACCGGTTCCATCGGTGTGCACCGCGCGCTGGGCTTCGAACGCGTGGGCGTGGTCGAGTCATGCGGCTGGAAATTCGACCGCTGGCTCGACATCGTTCTCATGCAGAAAACCATAGGCGCGGGCGATTCCGCTCCACCGGTCGATGCAGGTGGCCAGGCATGAAGACGAAGAACAAGACCATCGCGGCGTGGCTGGCCCTGCTCGGGGGCAGCCTGGGGCTGCACCGCTTCTATCTGAAGGGCCTGGGCGACTGGGTGGGCTGGCTGCATCCGGTTCCCGCTGCGCTGGGCTGGTGGGGGGTGGATCGGGTGCTCACCTACGGGCAGGACGACAAGCTGTCGTGGGTGCTGATTCCGCTGCTGGGCGCAACGGTGGCTGCAAGTTGCCTGATGGCCATCGTGTACGCACTCACCGACCGGGAAAAGTGGAACCGGCAATTCAACGCAGGTCTGCCGCAGGACAGTGCATCGGGGGCCACCCACTGGCTGACCATCGGTGCGCTCGTGTTTTCCCTGCTGCTGGGCACCATCGCATTCATGGGCAGCCTGGCGTTCGGCGTGCAGCGTTACTTCGAATACCAGATCGAGGAAGCGCGCAAGATCAGCCAGCCGCAAGACGATTGAACGGGGCCAGCCCGGTGGAACTGGCGGCCTTGGCGGCCATCACGCCGGGTTCCACCAGGACATCGCGAGCATCACGAGACTCAGACTGAACAGGGCGGCCACCGTGGACACGCCCATGCTGGCCGTGGTGATCTCCTGCTCCACCTCGTAGCGCTGGGCAAACAGGAACACGTTGGCTCCTGTAGGCAGGCCGGCGGCGACCACCATCACGGTCAGCGCGAGGCCGGTGATGCCGAAGGACCAGGCGCTCAGGCCCACCAGCACCGGCAGTGCCAGGTTCTTGCACACGGTCGCGACCAACGCTGGCCGCAGGTGCCCTGCCAGCGGCGTTCGGGCCAACGTGATGCCCACCAGAACCAGTGCCACTGGACCAAAAGCGCCGCCCAGCAGCTGCAACGGCCGATCCACCACCGAGGGAAGACTCCACCCGGTCTGGGCAAACAGCAAGCCGCAGACGATGGGCAATGGCACAGGGTGGATCAGCGCGCTCTTGAAGGCCGACCAGGTGGTGGCCAGCAGATGTTGCTGTTCACCACCGGCGCGGCGGTGCTCGCGGGCCACGGCCAGCTCCAGCACCACGGTGGCGGCGGTCAGAAGGATCAGTGCATGCACCGACACCAGCGTCAGCAACGTGACCAGGCCTTCTTTTCCATAAGCCAGTTCGACCAGCGTGATACCGATCATCACCATGTTGGAAAACACACCGGTCAGCGCCAGCACCACACTGCTGCGGTTGAAGCCCCGCCACGCGATGAGCAGGGTCAGGAAGACCCCTGCAGCAAGGAAATAGGCGAGCACGGGACGCAGATCGAGGGCTTCCACACGCACCGCACTCATGGTGCGGAACAGTAGCGCGGGAATCAGCAGCAAAAAGACCAGATTGGAGAGGTCCTTGATGGCCGCATCGCGGATCCATTGCAGGCGCCCGGCCATGAAGCCCAGGGCGACAAGAAGAAAGACGGGGGTGAGGGACGCAACGACGGGATGGGCAGCAAGGTTCACCCGGCGATGGTACCGCCGTGTCCGGTGCCGCTCAGGGCGCTGCCGGCATGCCCAGCATGCGGCGGGCGAAATGCGACAGCGACTGGCGCATGAAGCGCTGCCGTTCCGCCAGGCCCGGGTACTGCAGACCCAGCGGGCCGTCCACGATCAGGCAGGCCAGGCCGTGCACCTGCGCCCAGTACACGTCGGCCAGACCGGGATCTGCGGCTTCGCCATGTTGCAGGACCACCATGCGCTCCAGTTCCAGGTGCGCACGCGCACCGGCATCGCGGGCCGCGGGAAAACGGGACAGGTCGCAATGTTCGGGCCGGAACATGATGCGGAAGATGCCTGGGCGATCGATGGCAAAACCCACATAGGCCTGCCCGGATTCGACCAGGGCGGCGAATCCGTCTGCATGCACGCTGCGCTGGTTGGCCCGTGCCAGACGGCGGGTGAGTTCGTCGAAACCCAAAGACACCAGGGCGGCGAGGATGGATTCGCGGTCCTGGAAATGGTGGTATGGCGCCTGGTGGGTGACCCCGCTGCGGCGCGCCACTTCGCGCATGGACAACGCAGCAAGACCATCGCTCTCCAGCAAGGCTTCCGCAGCGGACAGGATGCGCTGGCGCAAATCGGGCGTGGAATGGTCAGGGGTGGGGGCGCGGCGGGTCATGGAGCAGGGCTGGAAATATCGACGCTGTACTTGACACTGTCAGGTCAAGACTTTAGCATGCCGTAGAAATAGACAGTGTCTACTTTTCAATCCGGCCAACAAACCACTGCTGACGGCCGTACCAGCCAGGCCCCACAACCCCACAGGAATCCGCCATGAACCATCGCCCTTTTCTGCTGTCGCCTCAGGTGCACAGTCCCCATGCTGCGGGGCAGCCGCTGGTCTTGCGCTGGCTGAAGGAAGCGCTGGTGCGGCAGTCACCCCTGACCGTGTTTGCTCTGCTGGTGTGGGCCACCATGGTTCCCACCTTGCTGGCCTGGGGGCTGGACGATCGCCTGCTGCGCGGGGTCAACGTGTGGATCAAGCCGCTGAAATTCATGGCATCACTCGGGCTGTTTGCCCTCTGCACCGCCTGGTTCGTGGGTTTGCTGCCGGCGGAGCAGCGGCAGCGACCGGCGGTGCAACTGGTGGTGTGGACGATCATTGGCGCCGGGCTGTTCGAAATCGGCTACATCACGCTGCAGGCGGGTTTGGGCAGCGCTTCCCATTACAACGCCAGCAGCGAATTCCACAGCGCCATGTACACCCTGATGGGCGTGGCCGCACTGAGCATGACGGCCACACAACCGGTGCTGGCCTGGCTGATAGCCCGCCACGGACGCCCGGATCTGCCGGTGGTGTGGCGGGACGCGGTTGTGCTGGGTCTGCTGCTCACCTTCGTGCTGGGTGCCGGGTCGGGAGGATTGCTGGGGGCCATGCAGCCGCCCTCCGGCGCCGGCCTGCCGCTGGTGGGGTGGCATCTGGATGGAGGGGACTTGCGCCCGGCGCATTTCATCGGCATGCACGCGCAGCAATGGCTGCCGCTGGCCGGGCTGCTGCTGGCAGGCTGGCCTCCCAAGCGGGCGCGCGTGGCGCTGGCGGGGGTGCTGCTGCTGGTGGTGGGCGTGTGGCTATGGGCGTTGTTGACAGGCCTGCAGGGTGCGGTGTTCGTGCCGCCCGGCGCACCACGCTGACTGGCGCCCTATTGGACCGCCTCGGCTTCCGTGAACCGGTAATACAGACCGTAGGGGTCGTTTTCCAGCACGTGGAACTTGCCTTCAACGACCACCGCGCCAAGGCTGTATTTCACCGGTGACTTGGTGCGGACTTCCACCATGCTTTCCGGTCCGCCCGGTGTGCAGAAGGCGCAGGTGAGCGGTACGGAAGACAACAGGAAGTGGCGTTGTTGCTCACCGGGCTCCAGCGGCATCATGAAGCCCTGCAGACGCTGTTTTTTCTGATTCAGCGCGCGCACGGCCGCCGGGTACACCGGAACGATGCGGCGGTTGTCCACGCGCGTGGTCACATCGGTCAGCAAAGACCAGGCCAGCACGTCATTGCGCTTGGGCAGCGGCGCGATGGGACTCAGCGGGCTGTGCACCCCCGCACCTTGTCCCCCGGACAGCGAACCCGGATGGGCCGGCGCTGTGGCGTCCGGCGGCAGGGGTGAACCCAGCGCCTGCGCGCGCGCAGTGCCCAGCCATGTCAAGCCCAGTCCCCACCCGAACAGGCGCTGGAGCCAGATGCGACGTGGCAGGAAGTGCGGAGGAGTCATGGTGCTGAACAACAAAACAGGGTGGGTCGGAAGGACGGGGCAACCGGCGGACCCATCAGTGGGCGTGCCGCATGCCGCAGTATTTCCCGAGAGCCAGGCCCTTGCAAGCCACGCGCAGTTCCTCCATGCAGGTTTTCTCTCCCCTGCCCGACTCCAGGCATTTGGCTGCCCCCTCATGGGCGGCGGCCATGGCGCGGTGGCGCTGGATGTCTTCCTGGATTTCCTTGTCGGAGTGTTGCGCGGCCGCCAGCGAAGTGAACAGGGCGATTGCGGACATCATGCAGATGGTGTGGAGCTTCATGGGACAGACCTCGCGTTGAGCAGTTGAAAAACATCGATGCGGTAGGCTTGAACGACCGGCAAGCACGCCGCCAGCCAGGCCACACCGGCAGCCAGCACCGGCACCCAGATCAGGTCGGGCACCCAGCGCCATGGGGCCAGCGCCAAGGACTGCGCCGCCTCCAGCCAGTGACCCGCCAGTGCCACCAGGCCGTACGCCGCAAGCAGGCCCATCGCACAGGCCAGCAGGGCCAACCAGAATGCTTCGAGCAGGAGCAGCCCTGCCAGGCGCCGGGGCGGTGCCCCAAGCATGCGCAGCATGGCCAGATCGGCGCGGCGTTCGCGCACGGCATTCCACAGCGCAATGAACACCGACAGCCCGGCCACCGCCAGCAACACCGCCGTGAGGGCGCGCAGCAATTCGGTGCCCACGCCCACAATCTGTAGCAGCCGGGAAATTTCCAGCGCCGGTGCCGCTGCCTGCATGGAGGTCGACTGGTTCACGTGGCGCGGGAAGCTCGCCGCTGCCAGCGGTGTGCGGTAGCGCAGCAGCGCCATCGTGATCTCGCGCTCGGCGGCCAGCGCTTCGGCCAGTTCGGCGCTCTCGGCGGGATCCATTGAAGGGTCCGTGTGGATGTCGTCGTGCACTTGCCAGACCGATTCGGTGGCAGTGAGGACCAGCCGGTCGAGCACGCAGCCGCAGGGCGCCAGTACGCCGGTGACGCGGTACGGAGTGGCTTCGTGCACCGCACCGCCGTTGCCCAGGCCATGCGCACCCTGGAACGCCTGGCCCGGCTGAAGACCGGTGGAAGCAGCCACCTGGGCGCCCAGCACCGCCTCCAGCGGCACGCTCCACAGCGCGCCCTGCGACAGCTGTGCGCCGTAGTGCTGCGGGTAGGCGTGGGTGGTGCCGACAATGCGGAAACCTTGCAGGTTGTCACCCAGACTCAGAGGAATCCACTGCGCCACCTGCGGGTGTTCTCCCAGACGCCGCGCCTCGACCAGCGGGATGTTGCCGGGCGGCACATCGATGTGAAACACGCCCGCAAGAATGAGTTGCATCGGGCTGCCTTTGGCACCAACCACAGCGTCGATGCCGGCCAGGTCGCGTTCGAACGCCCGCCCGGCGTGGTCACGCACCAGGATCACGAAAGCCATGGACGCCAGGCCCAGGGTGAGCAGGATCAGATTGAGCGACGTGGCCAGCGGCCTGGACCAGAGATAGCGCCAGGACAGGCCGAACGCGTTCACGCCAGTGCTCCCGTCTGCGGTACAGGCTGGGTCGGCAGGTTCAGCAGCTGGGCATCGGGCCAGGCGCGCCCGACCCGCGCATCGTGGGTGGCCACCACCAGGGTGGCGCACCCCTGCTCCGCCGTGTGGGCCAGCAACGCCAGCGCGGCGGCGCAGGCCGCGTCGTCCAGGCTTGCGGTGGGCTCGTCGACCAGCAGCACGGGCGGACGCAGGAGCACGGCACGCGCCAGGGCGACCCGCTGCGCCTGACCGCCCGACAGCTGTCGCGGGTAGCGGGCGGCCAATGGTGTGAGGTCCAGCGCAGCCAGCGTGTGCTGCACGGCGGCATGGTCTACCGGCTGGCCGGCGGCGAAACAGGCCAGGGCCAGGTTGTCCCGGACACTGAGGGCTTCGCTCAGATGCAGGCGCTGCGGCAGGAAGCCCACGGCGCGGGCGCGCCACCGATCAATCTGACCCGCCTTGAGTTCTGCCAGGGGCTGCCGGGCCACTTCGATGCTTCCGCTCGAAGGCTTGAGCAGCCCCGCCACCAAAGCCAGCCAGGTCGACTTGCCGCTGCCCGAGGCGCCACGCAGCAACAGGGTGCGGCCCTGTGACACCGACACGTCGGGGAACCGCAGCACCGGGCTGTTCGCGTAGGCGAACGACAGATCGCGGGTGTGAATCACGCGTCGGGAGCCCGGGCAGGTTGAGGGGCGCCGGATTCGGCACACGACGCACAGGTGCCATGCACGGCCAGGTCGATGCGCGCACCGGCGTGTCCGAGGCGGGCCAGCGCCTGCATCAGGTCCTGGGTGGCGGCCCGGGTGGAGGCGTCCGGCCCCAGCAGGGGAATCTGGCGGTGGCAGGCATCGCACTCGAAGCGGGGCCGGGCCTCCGCATCTGCCACCCCTGCGTCCATCGGTCGTGCCAGCTGGAAACGCCAGGTGCGCTGGTCGTCGGTGTGGCGCTGCAGCACACCACAGCCAGCCAGTCGGTCCAGCAGGCGGTAGAGCGTGACGCGGTTGATGGTGAGCCCCCGCGCAGCAAGAGACGCCTGGGCCTGGGCATGCGACAGGCCCGTACCGGGCCGGGACAGAAACAGCCCGAGCACCGCCCGGGTGGCCAGGGTGCGGCGCAAACCGGCCGATTCCAGGCGCGACTGGATGTCGGCCGGAACCGGCACCGCTTCCTTGGGAATTCGTTGTGGCATGGAAATTGAACCGGCAAAGGTCGTTCGGTTAATCACAACCAGGTTGCGTTACGATACCGTTATCGCAATCGAGTTGCAATATCTTAGTCCCTTCTGCCGTGTCCACCTCCGAAACACCCGCATGCCCCACGCCCACGATTGCGCTGCGCAATCTGACCCTGGGCTACGAGCACCATCCCGCGGTGCACCACCTCACCCTGGATGTGGCGCCGGGCTCCCTGGTTGCGGTCGTGGGGCCCAATGGGGCAGGCAAATCCACGCTGATGAAGGCCTTGGCCGGACAGCTGCGGCCGATCGAAGGATCGGTGCAAGGCCTCGCGCACCAGCGCGTGGCCTGGCTGCCGCAACAGTCCAGCGTGGACCGCAGCTTTCCCATCACGGTGCAGGACATGGTGATGCTGGGCCTGTGGCACCAGGTGGGAGCGCTGGGGCGCTTCACCGCACAGCATCGGCAGGCGTGCAACGAAGCGCTCGGTGCGGTGGGCCTGCACGGGTTCGAGCGGCGCAGCATCGACACCCTGTCGGGCGGGCAGATGCAGCGCGCCCTGTTCGCCCGGCTGATGCTGCAAGACGCTCCGGTCGTACTGCTGGACGAACCCTTCGCCGCAGTGGACCAGCGCACCACCGACGACCTGCTGGCCGTGCTGCACCGCTGGCACCGCCAGGGCCGCACCGTGGTGGCCGTGCTGCATGACCTGCGCCAGGTGCGCGCGCATTTTCCGCTCACCCTGCTGCTGGCGCGCGAGCCGGTGGCCTGGGGGCCGACGGCGGAGGCGCTCACCGAAGCGCACTGGCAACGCGCCCTGCGCATGCAGGAGCCTTTCGACGAGCACGCCCCGGTGTGCAGCGGCGCACATGTCGGTCATGCGCCACACGCAGCCCGGGAGGCCTCGGCATGAGCGAAGCGTTGTCCGCGTCCTTGCTCGCATTTCCGTGGGCCACGGTCTGGCTGACCCCGTTTCTGGAGTTCGGCTTCATGCGCCAGGCCCTGCTGGGCTGCACCTTGCTGGCGGTGAGCGCAGCGCCGGTGGGCGTATTCCTGATGCTGCGCCGCATGAGCCTCACCGGCGACGCCATGGCACATGCCATCCTGCCGGGCGCAGCGCTGGGGTATCTGGTGGCGGGCCTGTCGCTGGGTGCGATGACGGTGGGCGGCATCCTGGCCGGCCTGGTGGTGGCCGTTGGGTCCGGGCTGGTGGCGCGCAACACCGTGCTGCGCGAGGACAGCAGCCTGGCAGCGCTGTATCTGCTGTCTCTGGCATTGGGAGTGCTGATCGTTTCCACCCGGGGCAATAGTGTGGATCTGCTGCATGTGCTGTTCGGATCGGTTCTGGCACTGGACGCCGCCGCCCTCGGCCTGCTGGCCGGCATTGCGCTGGTCACGCTGGTGGCGCTGCGGGTGCTGTTCCGCCCGCTGGTGCTCGAATGCCTGGACCCTGGCTTTCTGCGTGGCACCAGCCACTGGAGCCCGGCGGCCCACTTCGGCTTTCTGGCGCTGCTGGTCATCAACCTGGTGGCGGGCTTCCACGCCCTGGGCACGCTCATGTCGGTCGGCATGATGGTGCTGCCCGCGGCCACTGCGCGCTTCTGGGTGCGGCGCATCGGCCCTCTGCTGGCGGGAGCGGTGGTGCTGGCGCTGCTGGCCTGCGTGGCCGGTCTGATCGTGTCGTTTCATGCCGACTGGCCCACCGGGCCGGTGATCGTTCTCACGCTGGGCTCGGCCTATCTGCTGTCCATGGTGTTCGCGCCGCATGGCCTGCTCCGCCACCAGCGGCCCCCGTCCCTCCATCTCAAAGCCTGACCGAAGGAATTCCCATGCCCCTGTCCGTCCTCCATCCCGTCCCGCGCCGTCGCTGGATGTTCCTGCTCGCCGCCGGCCTGGCCACACTGGCAGGCGCGACCCACGCGCAGACGACCGCACTGCCCCTGAAGGCGGTGGCCAGTTTCAGCATCCTGGGCGATCTGGTGCAGCAGGTCGGTGGCGAGCGGGTCGCCCTGGAGGTCCTGGTGGGCGCCGGCAGCGACGCCCACGTGTTCCGCCCGACCCCCAGCCATGCCCGCCAGCTCGGCCAGGCCCGCGTAGTGTTTTCGGTGGGTCTGGGCTTTGAAGGCTGGATGAGCCGCCTGATCAAGACCTCCGCCTACCAGGGTCAGCAGGTGGTGGTGAGCCAGGGCATCGAACCCCTCAAGGAGGCAGGTTCCGGGCATGGCAAGGGCCACCATGGACACGCGCACCAGCACGGAGGGACCGACCCGCACGCCTGGCAAAGCGTCGCCAACACCAAGGTGTTCGTGAAAAACATCGCCGACGGCCTCTGCAAGGCCGACCCGGACGGCTGCGACAGCTACCGCAGCAATGCCAGTCGTTACACCGCCCAGCTCGATGCCCTGGACAATGACATTCAGGCCGCATGGGCACCGGTTCCTGCCGAACAACGCAAGGTCATCACCAGCCACGATGCCTTCGCCTACTATGCCCGGGCCTACGGTGTGAAGTTCCTGGCACCCCAGGGCGTGAGCACCGAAAGCGAGGCCTCCGCCAAAGGCGTGGCGCAACTGGTGCGCCAGATCCGGCAGGAAAAGATCAAGGCCCTGTTCGTGGAGAACCTGTCGGACCCGCGTCTGATCGAGCAGATCGGACGTGAAACCGGCGTCAAACCGTCCGGCGAACTGTTCGCCGATTCCCTGTCTGCGCCGTCGGGCCCGGCCGCAACCTACATCGAACTGATGCGGCACAACACCCGAACCTTGATCCTGGCCGTGCAAGGGGGGTGACAGCCGGTTGCAGGGGCGGCGGCTAAACTGGCCAGCCACCCCCTGCCCCGGAGATCCGATTGCCCGCCACCCATCTGCTGCTCGCCCTTGCGGTGGTGTTTGTCTGGGGAACGAACTTCGTGGTGATCCGCTGGGGGCTCGACGGACTTCCTCCGTTCCTGTTTGCCACGCTGCGCTTTGCGCTCTCGGCCCTGCCCTGGCTGCTGTTCGTTCCCCGACCCACCGCGCCGTGGCGCTCGATGGCGGCGTTCGGCGTGCTGCTGGGCGCGGGCCAGTTCGGCCTGCTGTTTTTTGCCATTGACGGTCACATTTCCCCCGGCCTGGCGTCGCTGGTGGTGCAACTGCAGGTGTTTTTCACCATTGGCATGTCGCTGTGGCTGATGCGCGAGCGGGTGCGCGGTTTTCAGGTGGCGGGCCTGCTGCTGGCGGTAGCCGGTCTGGGCGTGATTGCCGCCAACCTGGACGCCACCGTCACGCTGGCTGGCCTGGGGCTCATCCTGAGCGCCGCGTTTTTCTGGGCGGCAGCGAACATGGTGATCAAGTCGCTCGGACCTGTGAACATGCTGCACTTCATGGTGTGGAGCAGCGTGTTTGCTGTGCCGCCGCTGCTGGCCATTTCCCTCCTCGTGGAAGGCCCTGCGGTCATGGCGTCGGCACTGCGCGCCGCCGATGGCGGCGTGTGGGCCAGCGTGCTGTGGCAGGCGGTGGGCAACACCCTGTTCGGCTACGGCGCATGGAACTGGTTGCTGGCCCGCCACCCGGCGGCCACCGTCACACCCATGGCACTGCTGGTGCCGGTGTTCGGCATGAGCGCCTCGGCCCTGAGTCTGGGCGAAGCGATGCCCGCCTGGAAGTTGGCCGCCTGCGCGCTGGTGCTGGGCGGGCTGGCGGTGATCGTGCTGTGGCCACGCGGGCGGGCTGCATTGGCCCGCTAGCGCGCACAAGGGGCCCATCGATCCGGCGCCGGACCGCCCCAAGCCGGATCTGCCCCCGGACCCGGGAGGCACCGGGTCCCTCCCCGGTGCGGGGCAGCGACCCGCGAAGCGGCGGAGCGTGGGGGCACTACCTCGCCAACCGGGCGAACGTCTTGCGAAACTTCGCCACCTTTGGCGCCGCCACGGCCATGCAGTAACCCTGGTGCGGGTTTCGCTCAAAGAAATCCTGGTGATAGGCCTCGGCGGGCCAGTAGTTGTCCAGTGCGAGCACCTCGGTCACGATGGGCCGCCCGAAGGCGTTGTCCCGGGAAAGCTCGGCGATGATGGCATTGGCCTCGGCTTCCTGCTCCGGCGTGGTGAAGTAAATGCCGCTGCGGTACTGCGTGCCCACGTCGTTGCCCTGGCGGTGCAGCGTGGTGGGGTCATGCACCACGAAGAAGATCTCCAGCACCTCGCGTGTGCTGATGACGGCCGTGTCGTACTCCAGCTTCACCACCTCGTTGTGGCCGGTTCTGCCGGTGCACACCTGTTCGTAGCTCGGCTGCTTCACATGGCCGTTGCAGTAGCCGGACTCCACGTCGGTCACGCCCTGCACTTCCTTGTATACCGCCTCGGTGCACCAGAAGCAGCCACCACCCAGCACCAGAACCTGTTTGTCGCTCATCCGTCATCCTTGTTTGTTGTCGACCAGCGTCGGACGGCGGAAGCGCCCTCGCCGTGCCATGCCGCTCACCTCACTGTATCGGCTGGGCAAAGCCCCGCACCGCGGCGAGGAATGCCGCCAGGGCTGCCTGCTCGCGATCGGTCTTCCAAAGACAACGGGTGTCGTAGGGCGGCGTCTCCCCCTGGAGCTTGATGAAGCGCACATCGGGCAGGCCGGCCTGGGCCAGCGCCTCTGGCACCAGCGATACGCCCAGGCCTTGCGCCACCACGGAAACCACGCTCAGCCAGTGCCGCAGCTCGAAGCGCACCTCCGGCAGGAAGCCGTGGTCGGCGCACAGCCCGAGGATACGGTCGTGATAGTCCGGGGACACCGCGCGCGAAATGGCAACAAACGGCTCGCCGGCCAGCACCCCCGTGTCCAAAGTGCGCCGGCGGGCCAACGGGTGCCCCGCTGGCACGCACGCCACGAACGGCTGGCGCGACACCAGCACCTGCGAAAACCCGCTGGCCACGCGCGGTGTGTGCACGAAACCCACGTCCAGCCGGTCGTGCATCAGCTCCACCAGCTGGTCGCTGGAACTCAGCTCGCGCAGCACCAGCCGCAGCTTGGGGTGGTCGGCGTGAAAACGTTTGAGGATCTGCGGCAGGCCCCGGTAAAGCACCGTACCGGCAAACCCCACCTGCAAGCTGCCCACCACGCCCTGCGCCACCTCGCGCGCTTCCCGCGCGGCGGCGCCGGCCCGCTCCAGCAGGGCACGCGCCGCCGGCACAAAGGCCTGCCCGGCGGCGGTGAGCTGCACGCCCCGGCTGTTGCGGGTGAACAGCTGCGCACCCACCGAGGCTTCCAGCTGCTGGATGTTGAGTGAGAGCGGCGGCTGCGTAATGGCCAGCCGCTGCGCCGCGCGGCCAAAGTGCAGCTCCTCGGCCAGCACCAGGAAATAGCGCAGATGGCGGAATTCCATGAATAGGCTTTCTGTATTGGTGAATACCTTTTCGATATTAGACAGGTATTCATCAGCGGGGGACAATGCGCCATCGCCATCCACTCCGGAGACACCCCATGCTTTCCCCCACCAAAGCCAAAGCCAGCTTCAGCTGGGAAGACCCATTCCACCTCAACGCCCAGCTCACCGACGACGAGCGCCAGGTGCAGGAAGCCGCCCACGCCTACTGCCAGGAGCGCCTGCTGCCGCGCGTGACCGAAGCCTTCCGGCATGAAAAGACCGACGCCGCCATCTTCCGCGAGATGGGAGAGCTGGGCCTGCTGGGCGCCACCATCCCCGAGCAGTACGGCGGCGCCGGCCTGAACTATGTGTGCTACGGCCTGGTGGCGCGCGAAGTGGAGCGCGTGGACAGCGGCTACCGCAGCATGATGAGCGTGCAGAGCTCGCTGGTCATGGTGCCCATCAACGAGTTCGGCAGCGAAGCCCAGAAGCAGAAATACCTGCCCAAGCTCGCCACGGGTGAATGGATCGGCTGCTTCGGCCTGACCGAACCCAACCACGGCAGCGACCCCGGCAGCATGGTCACCCGCGCCAAGAAGGTCGACGGCGGCTACAGCCTCAGCGGCGCCAAGATGTGGATCACCAACAGCCCCATCGCCGATGTGTTTGTGGTCTGGGCCAAGGACGACGGCGGCCAGATCCGCGGTTTCATTCTGGAAAAAGGCTGGAAAGGCTTGAGCGCCCCGGCCATCCACAGCAAGGTGGGCCTGCGCGCCAGCATCACCGGCGAAATCGTCATGGACGGCGTGTTCGTGCCGGAAGAAAACGCCTTCCCAGAGGTTCGTGGCTTGAAGGGCCCATTCACCTGCCTCAACAGTGCGCGCTACGGCATCGCCTGGGGCGCCCTGGGCGCGGCCGAAGACTGCTACTTCCGCGCCCGCCAGTACGTCATGGACCGCCAGCAGTTCGGCCGCCCCCTGGCCGCCAACCAGCTGATCCAGAAGAAGCTGGCCGACATGCTGACCGAAATCAG
>JALORL010000318.1 GCA_025458915.1 Hydrogenophaga sp. | reverse complement strand
AGCGCCCGCGTTCCCACCGTGATCAGCACCGACAACGCCAGGTACATCAGCAACACCAGGCTGAACACCTCCACCGTGCGCAGCGTGTTCTGGTTGACCTGCTGGGCCTTGAAGGTGAGGTCGGACAGGGTGATGAGCGACACCAACGAGGTGGCCTTGAGCAGTTCGATCAGCAGATTGCCCCAGGGGGGGATCATGGCCACGAAGGCCTGCGGCAGCACGATGCGGCGCAGCGCCTGCGCCCGCGTCATGTTCAGCGCCTGTGCCGCCTCCCACTGCCCCTTGGCCACTCCGCCGATGGCGCCGCGCACCACCTCGGCGCCGTAGGCTCCGACGTTGAGCCCCAGCGCCACGATGCCCACCGTCATCGGGTCGAGCGTGATGCCGAAATGCGGCAGCACAAAGAACAGCCAGAACAGCTGCACCAGCGCCGAGGTGCCGCGAAAGGTCTCGATGTACGCCACCGCCAGCCAGCGCAGCGGCGTGGGTGCATACAGCTTGGCCAGTCCAGCCACCACCGCCACGAACAACGCCACCACCGCACCGCCCAGCGCCACCAGCACCGTGATGCGGGCACCGCGCAGCAGCTCCGGCAGCAGCTCACCCATCGCGGTAAAGCTGGCCACGTGCAGACCCGCCGCGAACGCGACGATGGCGGTGAGCAGCAACAGGGAGATGGATCGGGTCATGACTGGCGGATGAGCCCCCTTCGACTGGGCTCAGGACGAACGGGATTGGTGGGCTGCCGAAGCGGTTGAAAAGCGCGCTCGCAAGGGGTGGGTGAAGGCTTCGACAGGCTCAGCCCGAACGGAGTTGGAGGTGGCCGATGGGTGGGTGACGGCTTCGACAGGCTCAGCCGGAACGGAGTGGGTAGCGGTCGACGAACGAACAACCCTTCTGCGGCGCGAAGTGCCCCCAAGATCCAGGGCACCCTTGGATCCGGCTCCGCCGGTCCAAGGGGTGCGTCCCCCCTCCAAGCGGCGCAGCCGCGCCAGAGAGGGGGGAAGCCGCAAAGCGGCGCAGGGGGGTGGTCCGAACCCAGCGCAGGGGGGAGTCGGAATCACTCACCAGCGCAATGCTGCGCCGCCGTCTTCTCGGGCAGGTTCGACGCATCAAACCCGAACGGCTTGACCATCGCCAGGTGCTCCGGCGTGCCAATGAACTTCGCCAGTTCGGCGTTCACCGCATCGCGCAAGGCCGTGTCTTCCGGGCGGAAGCCGAACGAGCCTTCGCCCTTGTAGATCTTGCCGTCGTGGGTGAAGGTGAAGGGTGTGGCGCGTTCAATGCCTTCGTCCTTGCCCGCCAGGTCCAGGGCGGTGAGCGAAGTGAAGGCTGCGGCGGCCGTGCGGCCCGACTTCACGTTGGCCACCGCCGCTGCAAAGTCGGGAACGATCACCTGCTGGCTGCGTTCCATGCCGGCGAGCTTGCCGTGTTCGATCTCGGCCGTGCCGGCCACGAAGGCGATCTTGGCGCCCTTGGCCACGGCGTCCTGGTAGGTGTTGATGCCTTCCGGGTTGCCGGTCTTGACCACCAGCGCTTCACCAATGCCGTAGGTCGGGTTGGCAAAGATGATCTGCTCGCAGCGCTGCGGCGTGATGTACATCGACGCCACGATGGCGTCGAAACGCCCGGCGCGCAGTCCGGGAATCAGCGCACCCCATTCGGTGAGCACGCCATCCACCGCGTTGACGCCGAGTTGCTTCATCACGTGGCGGAACACGGAAGGCGACTCGCCGGTGAGCTGGCCGGAGGCGGTGGCGAAGGAGTAGGGCGCTTCGTTGGCAAAGCCCACGCGAATGAAGCCCTGCTCGCGCAGTTTCTCCAGCGTGGTCTGGGCGTGGGCCACGCCGGTGGTCAGCAGGGCGCTGGCGCCCAGCAGGGCCAGGGCAGCGCGGCGGGTGTGCAGGAATTGAGGCATGGCGGGTCTCCTTCGGGTCAGGCCTTGCCGGGCAGGCCGGCGGGCGTGAAGTCGCGGCGCTCCGCGATGAAGTTGGGGCGTGGGTCGAGGCCGCAGAACGGCTCCACCGGCGTGTTGTGCACGCTGTTGTAGACCACGAACACGTTGCTGCGCGGCAGCGGCGCGATGTTCGAGTTCGAGCCGTGCATGATGTTGCACTCGAAGAACGTGACCTGGCCCGCGAGGCCGGTGGGGGCCGTGATGCCGAAATCCTTCACCAGCTGGGTCAGGCTGTCGTCGTCGGGCACGCCCACTTCCTGGCGCTTGAGCGATTGCTTGTAGTGGTTGTCCGGCGTCTCGCCCACGCAGGAAACAAAACGCTGGTGCGAACCTGGAATGATCATCAGCGGGCCGTTGTGTGGCGTGTTGGGCGTGAGGCTGATCGAACAGCTCACCATGCGCATGGCCGGGATGCCGTCTTCCACGTGCCAGGTCTCGAAGTCGGAGTGCCAGTAGAACTCCTTGCCCCGGAAACCGCCCTTGTAGTTGATGCGCGACTGGTGGATGTACACGTCGCTGCCCAGCAGCTGGCGCGCAATCGCCACCACCTTCGGGTGGTTGCACAGGCGGCGCATGACCTCGCTGCTCTGGTGCACCGCAAAGATGGAGCGCAGCTCCCGGCTGCCGGGCTCGATCACCGCTTCGTCGGTGTCCTTGATGGCTTCGTTGCTGCGCAGGCGCTGCAGTTCGGCCAGGCATTCGGCGATCTCGGCGTCGGTCAGCAAT
>JALORL010000317.1 GCA_025458915.1 Hydrogenophaga sp. | reverse complement strand
GATCCGAACCGCATGGAGACACCGGTTTGATTTAACATTGCTGGGCCGAATGATGGCGTTCAAACGCCAAATGCACAGCGGGCACCAGCGCTGGAGCACCATACGCATGGATGCCAAACGCTTGAAAAATATTGGGAAGTTCAAACCATTGAACAGACAGTATGCACGCCACCCCAAACAGCGCCAGGGAAGCGCCAGAACAAATCGCCATGACAAATTTGCGATCCACTTGGGCCAGCCCTGCCCGGCCTTGGAACACGAACACCAACACGGCCTTCCAAAGACACAGTAGGCACACGAACGCTGCAACTGCAAGAAACGGCACGAAATAGCCATGCCACGGGACAAGGTCATGCATTTCCCAATGAAAGGCGGCCATAAAAACCAAATAGACCGCGGCAAGCAGAGTTAGCGGGGCCAAGATCACCAAGGCTTCAAGGGAAACAAGAACTTTGGACAGCGGTTCGTTCACCAACGGCATCTAACAAATGAAAGGGACTCCCCCGTCCCGGGTGATCAGCGCAGTTGCAGGATACGGCATCAAAGTGCCACGAAGGGGAATGCGATTTCTCATCCGCTCACTCGTTTTGTGGAAGGGGCAGATCCATGGCAATCGGATCCGTTGGCATTGATCTGGCGAAGAACGGGCGCGCGCATCGCCCTCAAAACACCGCATGGTCCCCCCGCTCCACCGTCGCGGTCCCCCGCACCAGTTCCTCGCAATATGCCCACAACGTGTCGCTCCCGGTGGAAGGCGTTGCATTGGCGTCGTAGCGCCCTGCCGCTTCGTCCCACACCAGCATGGACTCGGTGGCGTAGTAACGGCCAATGCGCGCCAGCTCGGCCTTGTCGGCCAGCTTGGGAGCCACCCGCCCTGCCACGCTCAGGCCTGCAATGATGGCGCTGAGCAGGCCCACGGGCACCTTCTTGAACTTCGGCGGGCTGCCCAGCAGCTGGAACAGGTGTTCGCCCACCGCACGCGGGGTCACGGCTTCGCCGGGGCCACCAATGGGCAGCACGCGGTTGTGCAGGCTGGAATCGTCCAGGCAGCGGGCCAGGTAGTCGGCCAGGTCGCGGTCGCTGATGGGTTTGCAGGCGGTGAGCGTGCCGTCGCCGAACACCAGATAAGGCTTGCCGCGTTTCACGCGCTCTACCTGCCCGCACAGGGATTTGAAGAACGCCGTGGGCCGCACGATGGAATACGTGAGGCCAGAACCCATCAGCGCCTGCTCGAAGGCCAGCTTGGCGTGCTGGAACCCCAGCAGCGGCTTCTGCACACAGATGGCCGAGAGCAGCACCATGTGCGCCGCGCCGCCTTGCTGCGCAGCGGCCAGCACGTTCAGGTGGGCCTGGTGGTCAATGGCCCATGCGTCGCGCGGGGTGCCGGTGCGGGAAGCCAGGCACGACACCACGGCGTCGAACCGCTCGCCCTGAAAGCCGTCGCGCGCCAGCGAGGCCGGATCTGCCACATGGCCCACGCGCACGGCCGCACCGGGCCACAGGCGTGCGCTGTCCTGCGGGCCCAGCCGCCCGCCCACGCCGGCCCGGGGCCGCACGAAGCACACCACTTCATGCCCGCGTGCCACCAGGGCGCGCACCGTGGCCTGGCCGATGGTGCCGGTGGCACCGATGACGAAGATGCGTTGGGCCATTGGCTGTTTCTTCTTTCAGGGCACCGCCCGGGTGGGGCCAGCAGGCGCACGCTGCACACGCCGCAACAGCCACTGTGCCACCACGCCGAGCAGTCCCAGCCCGGTCATGAGCCAGCCCAGGTTCACGGCGGTTTCGTGCGTCACCAGGCCCACCGCAAAGCCACCCAGTGCGCCCACCAACTGCTGCATCAGGCCCGCCACCGCCGCCGCCGAACCCGCCAGTGCAGGCACCAGGCCCACCGTGCCGGCCAGGGTGGGCGGCACCAGAAACCCATTGCCGATGCCCAGCAACATGAGCGGCACGGTGAAGGCCAGCGGCGAGTGCAGCCCGGCCAGGCCCAGCACCAGCATGAGCGCCATGCCGCCCACGCTGAACCCCTGGCCCAGCCACATCATGCGGCGCTCACCCACGCGGTGCACCAGGTGGGTGGTGAGGTAGTTGCCGAGGATGTACGAGGCCGGCACCATCATGATGTAGAAGCCAATGCCGTCCGGCCGCACGCCGTAGCTGCCCAGCACGATGGGCGCACCGCCCAGGAAGGCGTAAAAGGTGGCGGTGGTGATGGCCAGGATGGCCACGTACCAGACGAACGCCGGCTCCCGCGCCAGCCGCGCGTAGGACGACAGCATGGCCTGCAGCCAGGGCGGCTGCGGCGTGGTGGACGGCTGGTGGTCGGGCAGAGCGCGCCATGCGGCAACGAACAGCACCGCCGACAGCACCGCAATCAGCACGAAATTGGCCTGCCAGCCCAGACGCACGTGCAGTTGTCCGCCGATGATGGTCGCCAGTGGCGGAATCAGCCCCATGGACATGCCCACATAGGCCATCACCCGCGTGCGCTCAGGCCCCTGGAACAGGTCCTGCACCATGGCGCGTCCCACCACCATGCCGGCGGCAAAACCGGCACCCTGCAGCACCCGCGCGGCAATCAGCATGGGCATGCTGGTGGACAGCGCCGCCAGCACCGAGCCCACACCGGCCACGGCCAGCCCGAACAGCAGCACCCTCTTGCGCCCCAGCCGGTCCGACCACGG
>JALORL010000010.1 GCA_025458915.1 Hydrogenophaga sp. | reverse complement strand
ACCACCGTTGCCATGCCATCACAACCATCGACCCCTTCCGGTTTGCGGGACCGCTGCGGCCAGCTGCTGGCCATGCCGGCCGTGCAGCACACGATCCTGGCACTCATCATCATCAATGCCGTGATCATGGGCATGGAAACGTCCGATGACCTCATGGGCCGGATCGGCCCCACCCTTCTGGCGCTGGACAAAGCCATCCTGGCCGTCTTCGTGGTGGAGTTGGCACTGCGTCTGTTCGTCCACCGAGCAGCCTTTTTCCGCGATCCCTGGAGTCTGTTCGACTTTGCCGTGGTGGCCATCGCACTGGTGCCCGCCAGCGGCCCGTTCGCGGTCCTGCGCGCCCTGCGCGTGCTGCGGGTGCTGCGCGTGCTGACCATCGTGCCTTCCATGCGGCGGGTGGTGGGCGCACTGCTTTCGGCGATCCCTGGACTTTCCTCCATCGCCATGGTGCTCATGTTGATGTTCTATGTGTTTGCCGTGATCGCCACCCACCTGTTTGGCGATCAGTTCCCGGACTGGTTCGGTCATCTCGGCCGCTCGCTGTACACCCTGTTCCAGGTGATGACTCTGGAAAGCTGGTCCATGGGAATCGCCCGGCCCGTGATGGAGGTTTCCCCCTACGCCTGGGCCTTCTTCATTCCCTTCATCCTGTTCGCCACCTTCACCATGCTCAACCTGTTCATTGCCATCATCGTGAACGCCATGCAGTCGTTCACCGAAGGCGAACAGAAGGCCACAGTGGGTGCGGTGGAACAGGTGGGTCAGTCCATCGAGCACCAGCTCCATGCGGAAGTGCAATCGCTGCGGCGCGAAATCGGCGAGTTGAGGCAGCTTCTTCAGACGCCAAAGGCCCCTGGCATGACCGCTGACGCCCCCAGCAAATAAAAACGCGACGCTGCCGCGTACCGGGGTCGCAGGCCCGATCAAGGCACCTGCACTCCGGTACCCGCCCCACAAGCGCCTGTCAAAATACGACCCTGCCCTTTTCAGATCCGTGCATCGGCCGCCCACCCGAGCCCGGTGCCACACCACACACCCCACTGCCATGACCACCAGCATCCGCCAGAACGATCTCATCGAATCCGTCGCTGCCGCCCTGCAGTACATCAGCTACTACCACCCTGCTGACTACATTGCGCACCTGGCACGCGCCTACGAGCGGGAACAAAGCCCGGCCGCCAAAGACGCCATCGCGCAGATTCTCACCAACAGCAAGATGAGCGCCACCGGCCACCGCCCGATCTGCCAGGACACCGGCATCGTCAACGTGTTCGTCAAGGTCGGTATGGACGTCCGTTGGGAAGGCTTCACCGGCAGTCTGGAAGACGCGATCAACGAAGGCGTGCGGCGCGCGTACAACCACCCGGACAACACCCTGCGCGCGAGCGTGGTGACCGACCCCCAATTTGCCCGGAAGAACACCAAGGACAACACGCCGGCCGTGATCTTCACGCAGATCGTCCCCGGCAGCACGGTGGACATCACCGTCGCTGCCAAGGGCGGCGGTTCGGAAAACAAGTCCAAGATGATCATGATGAACCCCAGCGATTCGCTGGTGGACTGGGTACTCAAGACTGTGCCCACCATGGGTGCCGGCTGGTGCCCACCCGGCATGCTGGGCATCGGCATCGGGGGAACGGCTGAAAAGGCAGTCCTGCTGGCCAAGGAGAGCCTGATGGACGACATCGACATGTACGAGCTTCAGGCCAAATCATCGCGGGGGGATAAGCTGGAACCGGTGGAAGAGCTCCGCCTGGAGCTGTTCGAAAAGGTCAACGCCCTCGGCATCGGAGCCCAGGGACTGGGCGGCCTGACCACCGTGCTCGACGTCAAGATCAAGATGTACCCAACCCACGCAGCAAGCAAGCCGGTGGCGATGATCCCCAACTGTGCGGCCACGCGCCATGCGCACTTCGTGATGGACGGCAGCGGCCCGGTGTACCTCGATCCGCCAAGCCTGGATCTGTGGCCCAACGTCAACTGGACGCCGGACACCGAAAAGAGCCTGCGGGTCAACCTGAACACGCTCACCAAGGCCGAAGTCGCCTCATGGAAGCCGGGGCAGACCCTGTTGCTCAACGGCAAGATGCTGACCGGTCGGGACGCTGCGCACAAGCGCATCCAGGACATGCTGGCCAAAGGAGAAAAACTGCCGGTGGACTTCACCAACCGCGTCATCTATTACGTGGGCCCGGTGGATCCCGTGCACGGTGAAGCCGTGGGCCCGGCCGGTCCCACCACAGCGACCCGCATGGACAAGTTCACCGACATGATGCTGGCCCAGACCGGGCTGATCGCCATGATCGGTAAGGCAGAACGCGGCCCGGTCGCCATCGAGGCGATCCAGAAGCACCAGAGCGCTTACCTGATGGCAGTGGGTGGGGCGGCCTACCTCGTGTCCAAGGCCATCAAGCACGCCAAGGTGGTGGGCTTTGAAGATCTGGGCATGGAAGCGATTTACGAGTTCGACGTAGTGGACATGCCCGTCACGGTGGCAGTGGACGCAGGCGGAACCAGCGCACACATCACCGGCCCCGCCGAGTGGCAGCAGCGCATTGCAACCGGCGAGTTCAAAGGCATCAGCGTCAAGAGCAGTTGAAGACCATCGCCGTCTTCGACAGTGGCGTCGGTGGCTTGAGCGTGCTGCGCGCGCTCTACCGGCACATCCCCGAGGTCCATTGGATCTATGCAGCGGACAGCGCCTTCGCGCCATACGGCGAGCGCACCGAAAGCGAGGTGCGGGCGCGGTCCTTGCAGGTCGCCCAGTGGCTTCAGCGACAACACGAACCGGACGTCCTGGTGGTGGCCTGCAACACGGCCACGGCATGGGCGATCGACAGCCTTCGCGAGAAACTTCCCGTACTGCCCATCGTCGGCGTGGAACCCGCGCTGAAGCCCGCTGCCCTGCTGAGCCGCACTGCACATGTCGGCGTACTTGCCACCAGCGGAACATTGTCCAGCCCGCGCTTTGCGGGGCTTTTGGGCACGGTGCAAGCGCAGGCGGCTGCCGTGCGGTTCAGTTGCCAGCCTTGTCCAGGCCTCGCAGACGCCATCGAGCGTGCACACGACTCCGCCATCCGGGATCTCTGCAACACCTATGCGCAAGCACTTCTGGCCCGGGGGATTGCCGAGCGCCCCCTGGACACTGTGGTGCTCGGCTGCACCCACTACCCTTTTGCCATGCGCCACTGGCAGGAGGCGTTCGGACCGCATGTTGCGATCCTGGACAATGCACCGGCGATTGCGCGGCGCACCGCGGACCTTCTGGGCGGAGTGGCTTTGCCTGACCAGACCGACACGCTCAATGCACCCGAAGCCTCGCTGTACGCATCCGGTGATGTTCCGATGCTCAGGCAAGCTTGCAACCGCTGGGTCCCCGACTTGAACGTCCGCAGCGCAAGCCGCTTGAACCTGCCTTGAAGGCCGCAGCGGCAACGTTCAGGTTGTGCCTGTTTCCAGCGCTGCTCTGCGTCCTCGTTCCATGTTCACAGGCAACAACAAGAACAGCCCCGCCAGGAACAGCAGCGACGTCAGGCCAATGGCAAGGCGGTGATTCCCGCCAGTGGCCCAGGTCACCGCGCCGTAGGTGAGCGGCCCGATGATGCTGGCCACGCGGGTGGCGAAGGTCCACAGCCCATAAAACTCGGCGAGTTGGCGGGGTGGTGCCAGCATGCCAGCCATGGCCCGCCCGGAAGACTGACTCGACCCCATGCACAGACCCGCAATGGTGGCCGCGTACCAGAAGCCTTCCTTGCTGGTCGTCAAAGCCGCAATGATGCAGGTAGCTACCCAGCCCACCAGGGTGATCCCAAGAGCCAGTTTGTGTCCAAGCCTGTCCTGCCAGTACCCGAACGCCAATGCACCCACAGCGGCCGCCACGTTCAACACGAAAATCAACACCATGGTTTCCTGCTGAACGAAGCCGATCACCTGCTCCGCGTAGATCGCGGCCAATGCAATCGCCACCGCAACCCCTCCCTGGTAAGCCACTGCACAGCCCATCAACCACATGAAATCCCGGTACTGGCGTGCTCGGGAAAGCGTGTCGCGAAGCTGGGCGAAAGAAGCGCGCCAGCCCGGCGCTGGTGTATCTGCCCTTTGCGGAAGTGTGCGTTCCTTGAGAAGAACCATGGTGACCATGGCCGCCGCCGCAAAGGTGGCTGCAGTGATCAGCATGGTCACCGGAACGAATTCGCTGGCACTGCGCCCCTGGGCTTGCGCCCAGATCACGTAGCCCAGGCTGAGTCCGAGGGCCAGCATCCCGCCCACATAACCCAGACCCCAGCCCCAGCCACTCACGCGCCCCATGTGCTCCGGTCTGGCCAGTTCGGGTAGAAACGAGGAGATGACGGACTCCCCCCAGGAAAAGAACACGTTCGACAGCACGACGAAGAGCAACGCCAGCAGCACCGCACCCGGTTGCACAGAAGCCAACGCGGCCGTGAACAGTACACAGCCCAGCGTCGCCACCCACAACAGACGCTTCTTGCCCGCATGGCGGTCCGCCCAGGCCCCCATGGCAGGCATGGTGAACATGACGATGAGGTGGGAAAGGCTGAGTGCAGCCGTCCAGGCGAACGTCGCCCAATCCTGGCCACCGGCCACCGAACCCACGAAGTAAGCGGCAAACACCGCGGTCAATACAACCGTCGTGTAGCCCGAGTTCGCGAAGTCGAACATGGCCCAGCCAAAGACTTCGCGTTTTTTCACCCCGGGATTCAAGGCACCGGTCGAGAGATCGGACATACGGTCTCCAGGCATGCGCTGCCACACGAGCGCGTCGCCGGAGTCTAGGGTTTTTCAGTCAACGTTTTGAGCAGCGCGCGAAGCCCCGGCCACGACCGGTGGCATAGGACATGCGCGAGGCATCAATGCAGGTGGCGCGGCTTGCGGGGACCACCGTGGCCCGACGGGCCACCGTAGCCCCGAGGGGGCTTGCCCAACTGCATGGAGTTGACCAACGCGTCAAACCGCTGGGTGAACAGTTTGTCCACTGCGGCAATCACCTCCCCCAGTTCGGCGGTGTCGAAATGGCGCTCCATGACGTGGATGACGTCCTGCACGAGCAAGTCGCGTTGCACCTGCATGATGGCTGCAGGCGTCGGACCGACGAAACACATCATGAAGTCATCGCGAGCTTCTTCCTCGCTTGAACCGTCTTCTTCGTCGTACTCGGTGTCATAGAAGGACACTTCCAGGGGTGCACCCGCAGCGGCAATGTCATTCAATGCCATGCAGGTCTCTTCGATCACCTGCCTGAACTCTTCCCCTCCGGGAACGGTCCAGCAGATCTGCAGCACGTGGGTTTCGGATTCAAACCGGATGCCGGGTTCGTCTTCGTACGCGCTCTCGGCTGCTGCAGCCAGCGAGCGGGCTCCTGCGTACTGCCACAGGGGTTTCAGCGCATCCTGGATCTGGGCATACACAACATCTTCACGCAGCGGGACGTCGCCATGCACGTGGATTTCGAAGGGAGCGTTGTAACGGGTCATGGAAACTCACTGTACCGGCGAATGCGGAAAAATCCTAGGGACTGACTGGTGCCTCGAACCGGGATCGAACCGGTACGCCCGTTTAAAGGCGGCGGATTTTAAGTCCGCTGTGTCTACCAATTTCACCATCGAGGCGCCCTGCACCTTGTATTGTCTCAGGTCGTCCTGGAACGGCGATGTTCACGAGGCGAGGACCCAGAGACGAAAAAAAACCCCGACAACCAGGGTTGGCGAGGCTCGGAACAACTGGAGGCGCGACCCGGAGTCGAACCGGGCTAGACGGATTTGCAATCCGTTGCATAACCGCTTTGCTATCGCGCCGCATGTGGCTGACGGAAGAACATCTCACCGCCTGCCGACAAAAAAGGGAAGCAGCGCTTCCCCTTTTTTGATGTTTGGAGCGGGAAACGAGATTCGAACTCGCGACCTCAACCTTGGCAAGGTTGCGCTCTACCAACTGAGCTATTCCCGCGTTTTCAGCACTTGTTCAGTGTTTGTCTGAAGCTGAAATTATAGCGCAAAAAATGGACTCTTTTCAAGACCACCAGATTTTGCGCTTGCCCCTTCATCAATGCTTCACCGCTCCGGGCGCAGGTGACGGCGCCGCGACCTGTGCCGCAGCCACCTGAGCCGCGACTTCTTCATCGGTCAGTGCAACGGGATGTCGCTCGAGCGCGATCGACAGCACCTTGTCAATCCATTTGACTGGAACGATCTCCAGGCCCTGTTTCACGTTGTCGGGGATCTCGGCAAGGTCTTTGACGTTTTCCTCCGGAATGATGACGGTCTTGATACCGCCGCGCAGCGCCGCCAGCAACTTTTCCTTCAAGCCGCCAATGGCAGTGACCTCTCCCCTCAGGGTGATTTCACCGGTCATGGCCACGTCAGCGCGCACAGGGATTCCGGTCAACGCAGACACCAGGGCTGTGGTCATGGCTGCGCCGGCACTCGGCCCGTCCTTGGGCGTGGCTCCGTCCGGCACATGGATATGGATGTCTCTCTTGTCGAATTGCTCGTCCTTGATGCCCAGTACCCTGGCGCGGCTTCGAACCACCGTGCGTGCGGCCTCCACCGACTCCTTCATCACATCGCCCAGCGATCCCGTCCGGGTAATGACGCCCTTGCCCGGCATGATCGCAACCTCGATCGTCAACAAATCGCCGCCCACCTCGGTCCAGGCCAGGCCCACGACCTGGCCGATCTGGTTTTGCGCTTCGGCGCGTCCATAGTTGTACTTTCGCACCCCCAGAAACTCGCTAAGGTTCTCCGAAGTCACCACCACGGTGGGGGTGTACTTCTTGAGTAGCACCCCCTTGACCACCTTGCGGCAAATCTTGGACAGCTCACGTTCCAACGAACGCACACCCGCTTCGCGCGTGTAGTACCGGACAATGTCCCGAACGGCTTCTTCCTGAACGTCCAGCTCGCCTTCCCGAATGCCATTGTTTTTCAGCTGCTTGGGCAACAGGTAGCGCACCGCGATATTGGTTTTTTCGTCCTCGGTATAGCCCGACAGGCGGATGACCTCCATGCGGTCCAGCAGGGCCGGCGGGATGTTCATGGAGTTGGACGTAGCGACAAACATCACATCGGACAAGTCGAAGTCGACCTCCACATAGTGATCCCCGAAGGTGTGGTTCTGCTCCGGGTCGAGCACTTCCAGCAGTGCGCTGGAAGGATCTCCGCGGAAGTCCATGCCGAGTTTGTCGATTTCGTCCAGCAGGAACAGCGGATTGCGTGTGCCCACCTTGGTCAGGCTCTGCAGAACCTTGCCGGGCATCGCGCCGATATAGGTCCGCCGATGGCCTCGGATCTCCGCTTCATCGCGCATGCCGCCCAGCGCCATGCGAACGTACTTGCGCCCGGTGGCTTTGGCCACCGACTGTCCGAGCGAGGTCTTGCCAACCCCTGGCGGTCCAACCAGGCACAGAATGGGGGCCTTGACCTTGTCCACACGCTGCTGCACCGCAAGGTATTCGAGGATGCGGTCCTTGACCTTCTCCAGTCCATAGTGGTCTTCGTTGAGCACCCCTTCCGCATGCGCAAGATCGTGTTTGATCTTGGTTTTCTTGCTCCAGGGCAGGCCCACCAGCGCGTCAATGTAGTTGCGCACCACCGTGGCCTCCGCTGACATCGGAGACATCAACTTGAGCTTCTTGAACTCGGCCTCAGCCTTGCGGCGTGCTTCGGCCGGCATCTTGGCTGCTTTGATCTTTTTCTCTATCTCCTCGATATCGGCGCCTTCTTCGCCTTCACCGAGTTCCTTCTGGATGGCCTTGACCTGTTCGTTCAGGTAGAAGTCGCGCTGATTTTTCTCCATCTGCCGCTTGACGCGACCACGGATCTTCTTGTCGACATTCAGGATGTCGACCTCGCGTTCGAGCTGCTCGAACAAGTTCTCGAGGCGCTTGTTCACAGGATCCAGGTCCAGCACCACCTGCTTGGACTCGAGCTTGAGCGGCAGGTGCGCCGCAATGGTGTCGGCGAGACGTCCCGGATCGTCGATGCTGGAAATGGAGGTGAGGATCTCCGAAGGGATCTTCTTGTTGAGCTTGACGTACTGATCGAACTGCTGCATCACGGCGCGGCGAAGCGCCTCCAGTTCATTCGAGAGGACGCCACCGCGCTCCACCTGGGGATCGACCGGCGTGACGCTGGCAATGAAATGGTTTTCCCCGTCGCGGATATCCAGCACTTTGGCCCGCTGCAAGCCTTCAACCAGCACCTTGACGGTGCCATCGGGCAGTTTCAGCATCTGAAGAATGGTGGCCACGCAACCCATCTCGAACATGTCTTCGGTAGACGGCTCATCCTTCGCTGCGGCTTTTTGTGCCACCAGCATGATGCGCCGCTCCGCCTCCATGGCTGCCTCAAGTGCCTTGATGCTTTTGGGTCTGCCGACAAAAAGCGGGATGACCATGTGCGGAAATACCACCACATCCCGCAAAGGCAGGAGCGGCAGGTCGATCTGGGTGCTGGGGAGGGGGGTGTGTCCGGACATTTCAACCTCAACAAAACGATGACGTGGGGTTGATGCGGGCGATATCAACCGGACGCATCGACAACTTCACACGGCGGCTGGCCCCGCGTACGCGGAGCAGTGCCTTTCAGGCCTGTTTCGCGGCCTCGCGGTATACCAGCAATGGCGGCTTGTTCTCATCGATGGTGGATTCATCCACCACCACCTTTTCCACATTGCTCATGCCCGGCAGTTCGAACATGGTGTCGATCAGGGCGTTTTCGAGAATGGAGCGCAGCCCGCGGGCACCCGTTTTTCGGGCAAGCGCCTTTCGCGCGATGGCCTTGAGCGCGGCCGGGCGGACCTCGAGTTCGGCTCCCTCCATGGACAACATGCGGGCAAACTGCTTGACCACCGCGTTTTTAGGCTCGGTCAGGATCTCGACCAGCGCGTCCTCACTCAGTTCAGACAGTGCGGCAATGACCGGTACTCGTCCTACCAGCTCGGGGATCAGCCCGAACTTGATGAGGTCCTCGGGTTCGATTTCCTTGAAGGCATCCGTGAGGCTGCGCTGCTTCTTGCTTTTGACGACAGCGCCAAAGCCGATGCCAGAAGCCTCGGTACGGTTTTCGATGATCTTTTCCAGCCCTGCAAACGCACCCCCGCAGATAAACAGGATGTTGGTGGTGTCCACCTGCAGGAAGTCCTGATTCGGATGCTTGCGGCCGCCCTGGGGCGGGACAGACGCCATGGTCCCTTCGACGAGCTTGAGCAACGCCTGCTGCACGCCTTCCCCCGACACGTCACGTGTAATGGAAGGGTTGTCCGACTTTCGCGTGATCTTGTCGATTTCGTCGATGTAGACGATGCCCTGCTGGGCACGCTCCACTTCGTAATTGCAGCTTTGCAGCAATTTGGCAACGATGTTCTCCACGTCCTCCCCCACGTAACCGGCTTCGGTCAGTGTGGTGGCGTCGGCCATCACGAATGGCACGTTGAGCATGCGTGCCATGGTCTGCGCCAGGAGGGTTTTGCCGGAGCCAGTGGGTCCGATCAGCAGGATGTTGCTTTTGGCGAGCTCGACGTCGTCCTTGCGTGCGCCCTGTTTGTGGCGCAGCCGCTTGTAATGGTTGTACACCGCCACGGCAAGGGCCCGCTTCGCGGTTTCCTGGCCGATGACGTAGTTGTCCAGATTCGCCTTGAGTTCGGCGGGAGTGGGCAAGTCGTCCGTGGACGGCTTGACCGACTCCAGGCCCGGCAGTTCGTCGCGGATGATGTCGTTGCACAGATCGATGCATTCATCGCAGATGAACACCGACGGACCCGCAATCAGTTTCTTGACCTCGTGCTGGCTCTTGCCACAGAAGGAACAGTAAAGCGCTTTTTCAGGCGTGTTGGCTTTTTTGTCGGCCATGAGTGGTGTTGAAGGGGTGCAGGTGTCTGGAAGCTGTCGTCAATGATAGATCAATGCCTACCGGGAGCGATCGCAGGAAAAGCAAGCCATTGGGTGCCTTAGCGACACCTTTTGTGCCCGCCCGACTCTTCCAGCCGTGCCTGCAGGCCGCACATCAAGCCGCACCAGGGCGCTTCTCGATGACCTTGTCGATCAGTCCGTACTCCGCAGATTCGGCTGCCGACAAATAGTAGTCGCGCTCCGTGTCGCGTTCGATCTTCTCGAGCGGCTGCCCGGTGCGCTCCGCCAGGATGCGGTTCAACTGCTCCCGGGTCTTCAGGATTTCGCGCGCGTGGATCTCGATTTCGGTGGCCTGGCCTTGGGTGCCGCCCAGCGGCTGGTGGATCATGACCTTCGAATTCGGCAGGGCAAACCGCTTCCCCTTGGCACCCGCGGCCAGCAGGAACGCACCCATGCTGGCGGCCATGCCGATGCACAGGGTGGACACATCCGGCTTGATGAAGTTCATGGTGTCGAAGATGGCCATGCCGGCACTCACCGAGCCGCCTGGGGAGTTGATGTAGAAAGAGATGTCCTTGTCAGGGTTTTCGCTCTCCAGGAACAGCAGCTGGGCCACCACAAGGTTGGCAGACTGGTCATTGACCGGTCCCACCAGAAAAATGACGCGCTCCTTCAGAAGTCGGGAGTAAATGTCGTACGCGCGCTCACCGCGGCCCGATTGTTCGATGACCATGGGCACCATGCCCAGACCTTGAATGTCCATTGCGCTCATACGTTTCTCCAATTGGGAATCTGTCCCTGTCTCGATACTGTAACCAACCCGCGCCTACCCTGTTGGCGCCATGTTCTTGTGCAACCTCAGCGCATATGGCTTGCATCATGCAAAACACAAGCGCACAGAGAAAAAAAGGGCGGATAACTCCGCCCCTCTTGTTGAACAAGCCAGGTGCGGATCAGGATTGCCCCATCAACTCATCGAAGCCAATGGCTTTGTCGACCACCTTGCCGTTCGCCAGCACAAACTCGGTCACATTGTTCTCAATGACGATGCCTTCGACCTCGGCCATGCGCCGGTTGTCGCTGGTGTACCAACGCACCACATCGGCCGGCTTTTCGTAGGAGGCGGAAAGCTCCTCAATGTGGGCCTTGATCTGCTCGGGCTTGGCCTGCAGGTCGTGCTTGCGCACGAGTTCGGCAACAACCAGGCCCAGCTTGACCCGGCGTTCGGCCTGCGGACGGAACAGCTCTTCGGGGATGGGCGCCTTGTCCGCATCCTTGACCCCGCGCTGCTTGAGGTCGGCGCGCGCGCCTTCCACCAGGCGATCGAGCTCTGCCTGCACGACGGACTTCGGCAGGTCCAGTTCGGCCTTGGAAGCCAGAGCGTCCATGGCTGCCTGTTTGTTGCGGGCCTGAACGCGGAATTTCACCTCGCGTTCCAGGTTCTTGCGGATGTCGGCGCGCAGGGCTTCGACGGTGCCTTCGGCAATGCCCAGGGACTTGGCGAGCGCTTCATCCACTTCGGGGAGGTGGGCCGCCTCAACCTTGTTCAGGGTCACAAGGAAATCGGCCGTCTTGCCGGCGACGTCCTTGCCGTGGTAATCCTCGGGAAAGGCGAGCGGGAAGGTCTTGGACTCGCCGGCCTTCATGCCGCGCACCGCGTCCTCGAACTCCTTGAGCATCTGGCCGTCGCCCACAATGAACTGGAAGGCCTCCGCCTTGCCGCCTTCGAAGGGCTCTCCGTCGATCTTGCCGGCGAAATCAATGGTCACGCGGTCTCCGTCCTGGGCGGCCTGGTCCTGGGCCCGCTGGGCGAAGGTTCGGCGCTGCTTGCGCAGGATGTCCAGGGTGCGGTCGATGGCGGCGTCGGTCACTTCCGCCGAAACGCGTTCCACCTCTGCGGAAGACAGATCGTCGATCTTGACCTCGGGATAGACCTCAAAGACGGCGTCGAAAGCCAGTTGGCCTTCAGGAGCTTCCTCCTTCTCGGTGATCTTGGGCTGACCGGCTACACGCAGCTGCGCCTCGTTGGCAGCCACTGCAAAAGCCTCGCCAACCTTGTCGTTCATGACCTCGTAGTGGACCGAATAGCCATAGCGCTGGGCCACCACGTTCATCGGCACCTTGCCGGGGCGGAAGCCGTCCATCTTGACGTCTCGCGCAATGCGCTTGAGGCGCTTGGAGACTTCGGCCTGGATCACTTCGGCGGGGAGCGTCAGGGTGATCTTGCGCTCCAGTTTCTCAAGGGTTTCAACGGTCACGGGCATGGCTATCTCCATTGGGGTGGCGGTCGACCAGCCTGCCTGGCCAACCGGGAATCTCTGAATGTCTGAGAGGTGGTGCGCGGGGGGGGACTCGAACCCCCACACCATTGCTGGCGTCAGGACCTAAACCTGGTGCGTCTACCAATTTCGCCACCCGCGCGCCTTCTCTGCAGTGCCCGGATCGCCCGGCGGGACAGGGACTCTGTTCAGCGCTGGGCAACCGGTGTTCTGCATCACGGCAACCTTCGATTGTAGCCGCTGGGGGGAACCAGCGCCCGGTTCAGGCCTGGCGGGCAAGACGGGCTTTGAGGGCTCTGACAGCGCTGCCCGGGGTGCTCAGTACGGGCAGGCCCAAGTGCTCACGGACGGCTGGCGCCGCACGCGCCATGCTGAACTGCGCAAGGGCAATGACCAATGCCCCGCGATCGGCAAGCTGGCGGGCGGCGGCAACAACAAGGGCGTCGTGTCGGGCGACATCGCCAACGTCGAGTGCCTGCAACGCTCCTGGAGCCAGTTGCGTATCCAGCGCGGTGCCCGTCGGAAATTCGGCGGGCATGGACACCAGCGTGGGGGCAAACGACGCGACGAGTCCGATCCGACCACCAGTGGCAAGGGCTTCGGCCACCATGGCTTCGTTTGGCTTGAGCACCGGCATGTGGGGGCGCACCCTGGCCACCGCTTCGATGCAGGGACCAAACGCCGAACAGGTGAACAGAATGCCCTGTGCGCCGGTGCGCTCGGCATAGGCGGCGAGGGCCTCGAACCGTTGGTGCATGGCCTCGTTGAGGCCACCGCTGCGTGCGAGGTCGGCCGACAGGCTGTCGTCCAGCAGGTTCATGCGCAGGGCCTCTGGCCATGCGCGTGCCATCTCTAGGTTGATGGGGTCAACCGAATGCGCCAGCGCGTGGATCAGTGCAATCCGGGTCATGCGGCCCTGCCCTGCGCAGCGGAGCGCCCCTGAACACGCAACCGCGAACGCTGCAGGGCCATCACCAGCGCCAGCAGAGCCAGGGCGGGCAGGTACATCCATTCCTTGACCGGGCGATCCGCGGGTACTTCGGCTGAAACGATGCGGAAACCCTGCTCCATGCCAAGCTTTTCGGCCGCACTGCCGAACTTCACTCCGGAGATCAGCAGCTCATCGCCCTGGGCCACCACACTGACGCCCGCATGGGTCAGACGCTCACGCGCCGGAGCCTGCGGACCGAGCGGCAACAGAACGCCCTTGCGCACGTCGTCGCCGTTCATGTTCACGCCTTCGATCCAGAGGCGCTTGCCGGAGTTGGCAGGAGCTTCCTCAATGAGCTGGTTCATCTGCGCAGCGGGCACCATGTCGAACGGTGGGTAGACCATGTCCCACCAGAAGCCGGGGCGGAACAGGGTGAAGGTGACCAGCAGCAGCGCGACGGTTTCGTACCAGCGCGAGCGCACGAGGAAGTAGCCCTGGGTGGCGGCAGCAAAAACCAGCATGGCCACCACCGCGCTGACCACCGTCAGGACGAGGTGGAACGGGCCCGTGAGCCCGATCAGCAGCAACTGGGTGTTGAAGATGAACAGGAACGGCAGGATGGCCGTGCGCATGCTGTAGAAAAAGGCGGTGATGCCGGTCTTGATGGGGTCGGCACGGGCAATGGCAGCGGCAGCGAACGATGCCAGGCCCACCGGGGGGGTGACGTCGGCCATGAGACCAAAGTAGAAGACGAAGAGGTGCACCGCAATCAGGGGCACGATCAGACCGCTCTGCGCCCCCAGCTCCACCACCACCGGTGCCATGAGGGTGGAGACCACGATGTAGTTGGCCGTGGTGGGCAGGCCCATGCCAAGGATCAGGCTGATGAGGGCAACCAGCACGAGCATCAGCATCAGGTTGCCGCCGGAGAGCAGTTCAACCAGTTCGGTCATCACCAGGCCGACACCGGTGAGGGACACGGTGCCGACGATGATGCCGGCCGCTGCCGTGGCCACGCCGATGCCAATCATGTTGCGTGCGCCGGTGGCCAGGCCGTCCACCAGATCCGCAAAACCTTGCCGGGCGGCAGCCCCCACCGCCCCCTGCTGGCGGAAGATGGCGATGATGGGTTTTTGCGTGACCATCACGAAAATCATGAACATGGTGGCCCAGAAGGCGGACAGGCCGGGGGACATCTGCTCCACCATCAGGCACCAGATCAGCACCACGACGGCCAGCAGGTAGTGCAGGCCCGACTTCACCGTAGGGCCGGTTTCGGGCAGTTCGAACACCGGGGCGTTGGGGTCGTCCAGGGCGAGTTCGGGCTGACGCGAGCCGAACCAGAGCAGACCGATATAGGCACCGAGCAAACCGGCACCCACCACCCAGATCGCTGCGTCTCCGAGCAGGTCCTTGATCCAGCCGATGCCCCAGTACACGGCCCCGGCCAGCACGAAGAAGCCGCTGATGGTGAGACCAAACGACAGCAGCCGGGAACCCGCCGAGCCCGGGTTGCGTCGGGGCAGCCCGACCATGTTGGCCTTCAGCGCTTCCAGGTGAACGATGTAGAACAGCGCCATGTACGAAATGATGGCCGGCAGGAAGGCATGCTTCATCACCTCGATGTAGGGGATGCCGACATACTCGACCATCAGGAAGGCCGCTGCACCCATCACGGGCGGCATGATCTGGCCGTTCACCGAACTGGACACCTCGACGGCACCGGCCTGGTCACCCCGGTAGCCCACGCGCTTCATGAGCGGAATGGTGAAGGTGCCGGTGGTGACCACGTTGGCAATCGACGAGCCCGAGATGATCCCGGTGGCAGCCGACGACAGCACCGCCGCCTTGGCCGGCCCGCCGCGCATGTGGCCCAGCAGGGCGAATGCGGACTTGATGAAGTAGTTGCCGGCCCCTGCCTTGTCGAGCAGCGAACCGAACAGCACGAACAGGAAGATGAAGCCGCTGGACACGCCCAGCGCCACACCAAACACACCTTCGGTGGTGAGCCACTGGTGGCTCATGGCGCGGTTGAGCGAGAAGCCCCGGTGGGCAATCATGTCGGGCATGTAGGGCCCGCCGAAGGTGTAACCCAGAAACACGATGGCCACGATGACCATGGGCAGGCCGAGCACGCGGCGCGTGGCCTCCAGCAGCAGCACCACACCCACCGCAGCGGTGTACACGTCCATGGGCGTGGGCTGACCCGGCCGGGTGGCCAGTTGGTCATAGAACAGGAACAGATAGGCCGCACAGAACGCACCGGCAATCGACAGCACCCAGTCGGTGATTGGGACGTAGGCCCGGGGTGAACGTTTGAAGGCCGGGTAGGCCATGTAGGCCAGGAAAACGGCAAACGCGAGGTGGATGGCCCGGGTTTCGGTGTCGTTGAACACGAACACCCCGAGTGCAAACGGCAGTGGCGAAGCAATCCAGAGCTGGAAGAGCGACCATGCAATGGCCACGTACAGCAGCAGACGGCTCATGAGGGGGCCAGGGGCCCTGCCGCCAGTGTCGTTGTCGGCGACGAGTTGATTGACGTCCACATCGGGAGCGGCTCGGGTATTCATGCAATCCTCTAGGGCCTGTTCACACTATTTTTCCAAGTGCGAATGGATTGAAAACAGCGCCGATCTAGGCGCAGGACGACGGCCAGACTGGATGTCTGGCCTAGAAGTGCAACAACGAGTGGCGCTGTTTTCAACCCATTCCCTTCGGGTTGCGACCGAAAAGGCCGTGTGCAGCGTTGCGAAGCCTTGCCGGGGGGATACCCCGGCTGCGTTTCGCGCCTCGCGCACTGCCGTTTTGATCCGCAACGCATCTTAGAAAAATAGTGTGAACAGGCCCTGGTTGCGAAGCAGGCCGACGCAAACAAAAAAGCCCTGACGAGTCAGAGCTTTCCTGAATGGGCGGCCCGGTTAGACCTTGGCAGCCGGGGTGGAATTACATCCAGCCCTTTTCCTTGTAGTACTTCACGGCACCGGGGTGCAGCGGTGCGGACAGGCCGTCCTTGATCATGCTCTTGGGGTCGAGAGCACCGAAGGCGGGGTGCAGCTTCTTGAACTCGTCGAAGTTCTCGAACACGGCCTTCACCAGTTCGTACACCGCTGCATCAGACACCTTGGCCGAGGTCACGAACGAAGCCAGCACGCCATAGGTGGGCGTGGGGTTCGGGTGACCGGCGTACAAACCACCGGGAATGTTCACCGCAGCGTAGAAACTGTTGTCCTTGACCAGCTTGTCGACCGCGGGGCCGGTGATGGGCACCAGCTTGGCGCCACAGGTGGTGATCGGGTCCTGGATGTTGGCGCTGGGGTGACCGACGCCGTAGAAGAAGGCATCGATCTTGTTGTCGCACAGGGCGGCGCCGTGTTCGTCGGCCTTGAGCTCGGCGGCCAGACCGAAGTCGCTGGTTTTCCAGTTCATGGTGGTCAGCAGCTCCTCCATGGCGGCGCGGGTGCCAGAGCCCGGATTGCCGATGTTCATGCGCTTGCCCTTGAGGTCTTCGAACTTGGTGATGTTCGCTTCCTTGCGGCTCAGCACGGTGAAGGGCTCGGGGTGGATGGAGAACACGGCGCGCAGGTCGCTGTGCTTGCCGTCCTTTTCGAACTGGCGAGTGCCGTTGACGGCGTTGTACTGCACGTCGGACTGGGAGACACCGAAGTCGAGTTCACCGGCCTTGATGGTGTTGATGTTCACCACCGAACCGCCGGTGGACTCCACCGAGCAGCGGAAACCGTGCTTGGCGCGGTCCTTGTTCACCAGACGGCAGATGGCGCCACCGGCTGCGTAGTACACGCCTGTGACACCGCCGGTGCCGATGGTCATGAACTTCTGCTGCGCTTGCACGCTGCCCAGGGGGGCGAGCATGGCGGTGGCGGCGGCAATGGCGGTGATGCATGCGGACAGTTTCTTCATTGAGGTCTCCTGCAGGTTCGCTGCGTTGCTGAAAAGTGTCGACGGATTGTGTCTTGACCGGGGGATGGTAATGGAATCAAACGGCCGATTTGTCAGTTTCGCGTAAGTATTAACCCGGCGTCACGATGCGTGATTTGCATGGCAAGCATTCAGCGCGGCACGCACGCATCGATGGCCCGCCCCAGCCTGGACACGATCTCGGCCAGCTCGGATTCGGAGCAAACAAAGGGCGGAGCCAGCAGTACATGGTCGCCGCAGCGGCCGTCGACGGTGCCCCCCATGGGGTACACCATCAGGCCTTCGGCCATGGCTGCCTTCTTGATGCGGGCGTGCAGCTTGAGTGCGGGGTCGAACCATTGCTTTGTCGCACGGTCTGCCACCAGCTCGATGCCCCAGAAGAGGCCACGCCCACGGATGTCGCCGACATGCGGGTGTTGGCCAAAGGCTTTGTGCAGCTGCGCGTGAAACACCGCGCCCCGCGATTGCACCTGGCCCAGCAATCCGTCTCGGTGGATCACCTTCTGCACCGCCAGCGCGGCGGCGCACGCCACCGCATGCCCCAGGTACGTGTGTCCATGCTGGAACATGCCACTGCCCTGGCGGAAGACGTCGACCAGCCTGGCCTGCGCGAGCACTGCGCCGATCGGCTGGTAGCCGCCCCCGAGCCCTTTCGCAATGGTGATCAGGTCTGGCGCCACACCTTCCTGTTCGCAGGCGTGCAATGTACCGGTGCGGCCCATGCCGCACATGACTTCGTCGAGGATGAGCAGGATGCCGTGGCGGTCGCACAGTTCGCGCACGCCTCTGAAATAACCCGGCACCGGAGGCAGCACTCCGGCAGTGGCACCGCCGACGGTTTCTGCCACGAACGCCATGACGTTCTCCGGGCCCAGCTGCTGGATGACAACCGACAGCTCCTCCACCAGCCGCTGACCGTACTGCTCGGGGCTTTCATCGGTACGGCGATTGCGGTATTCGTAGCAGGGTGCAACGTGCGCGACGTCGATGAGCAGCGGCTCGAACTGTGCACGCCGCCACGCGTTGCCTCCCACGGCCAGCGCGCCCAGCGTGTTGCCGTGGTAGCTCTGGCGCCGCGCAATGAAATGGCGGCGCTGCGGCTGGCCGATCTCCACAAAATACTGCCGCGCCATTTTCAAGGCGGCCTCCACCGCTTCCGAACCTCCACTCACGAAGTAGGCGTGGCTCATGCCGGCCGGGGCGGTCTGGATAAGCAGGTCGGCCAGTTCCTCGGCCACCTCGGTGGTGAAGAAGCTGGTGTGGGCATAGGCGAGGCGGTCGATCTGGACGTGCATGGCAGCGATCACATCGGGGTGGCCATGGCCCAGACAGGAAACGGCCGCACCGCCCGAAGCATCCAGGTAGCTCCTGCCCGATCGGTCGGTGATGCGGACGCCCTGTCCGCTCACGGCAACCGGCAGATCGTGCAGCAGTTGGCGGTGGAAGACCCGGGTGGCGATTGCTGGGACTGCAGGCGATGATGCGATGGTTTCGGCGGTGGGCATCGCGCCAGTGTAGGGAGACCACGCCCAGCCGCAAAATGCCTTTATGACCACGACCCATGCGTTTTGGTCATGGCTGGGCAGGCCTGATCGGGCCATGAGTTCCCGTCATGGTCTTGCATGCGATTGGCATTTTCCGAATCCGTGACGCACTTCTACAGTGGTGGCCATGACAGGAACCACCTCGGATTTTCAACACGTGGTCGTGATCGGTGCTGGCATCGTGGGCTTGGCCACCGCATGGCGTCTGCAGCGGGAGGGCCACACGGTCACCGTGATCGACGGCGCACACAGCGGTGCGGGTGCCAGCGCGGCCAACGGTGCCCAGCTGAGCTACGCCTATGTGCAGCCCCTGGCTGACCCGGCTATCTGGCGCCAGCTGCCCAAGCTGTTGCTGGCGGAGGACTCGCCACTGAAGCTGCGGCTGCGGCTGGACCCACAGCAATGGGCCTGGGGGCTGCGGTTTCTGGCGGCCTGCCGGGCCAGCGTGTCCAGAGCCTCCACGGCGTGGCTGCTGCAGCTCGCGGCAGAAAGCCGCGCGGCTTTCGACACGCTGCTGCGGGAACTTCCCATGGACTGCGACTTGTCGACCACCGGAAAGCTGGTGCTCTACCCGGATGCGGCCAGCCTGGACTCGGCCCGGCGGCAGGTGGCGTTGCAGCAATCGCTGGGCGCGCAGCAGTCGGTCCTGAGTGCTGCCGAGTGCGTGGACCTGGAGCCCGCACTGGCGCATTCGGTGCAGCGCTTTGCGGGTGCGGTCCACACCCCGGGCGAATGCGCCGCCGACTGTCTCAAGGTATGCCAGGCGCTGGAGCAGGCGCTGCGCAGTCGGGGAGTCGCGTTCCGCCTCGGCGACGCGGCCACGGGTTGGCGACTCAAGGGCGGGCAGGTGGAATCCGTGCAGACCCTGGGGGGGCTAGTGCAGGCCGACGCGTTCGTGGTGGCACTCGGTACCGGCTCTGTTGCGCTGGCGCGCCAGCTTGGGCTCGGTTTGCCGGTGTATCCGCTGAAGGGTTACAGCATCACGCTGGACATTGGCACCGATGATGGTGCACGGGTGCCGCGTGTCAACGTGACCGATGCGGGGCGCAAGCTGGTGTTCGCCCGCATCAGCAGCCGCCTGCGCGTGGCCGGCATGGCGGAGCTGGTGGGGCACGACCGCAGCATCGACCCGCGGCGCATCCGGGCGCTGGTGGACGCCACGCGCGACACCTTTCCCATGCGCAACGCCATGGCCGATGTCCAGCCCTGGGCGGGACTGCGGCCGGCCACGCCCACCGGCCGGCCGATTCTGGGCCGGCTGCCGGGTGCGCCGGACAACGTGCTGTTCAACACCGGCCACGGCGCCCTGGGGTTCACGCTCGCGTTCGGCAGTGCCGAGCGGGTGGTGGCTGCGTTGCGCGATGGCGTCAGGCCATCTGCTGAAGGGCTTGCTGCATGCAGCGCGTGAAGGCGCGCGACGCAATCGAGTTCGGGCGGGCTGCGGGGCGCAGCATGTGCACCGAGGTGGCAATGACGGGCTCCAGCGCCAGAACGTCCACCTTGGCCGGATCGGCCGATGCGGCGGTGCAGCCTTCCACCATGGCCACGCCCACCCCATGGTGGGCCAGAGCCAGCGCCACGTGGTAGGTCTGAACGGTGATGACTTCGTTCAGACCGGCCCCGCTGTCGCGCACCGTGTGGGCCAGCAGAGTGCCCAGCGGGTCCTGGCCGTCGAGCGCGATAACGGGCAGCCTGCTCAGCTGGGCCAGCGTGATGGCGCCCGACTTCACCTGCCGCGCGCTCACCAGGCCCTTGGGCACCACGCACATCACGCGCCGCTCGGCCAGCCGCTCCTGCACCAGCGCCGGGTGGGAGACCGCGCTGAACACATAGCCCACATCAGCCTCCTGCAGCACCAGGGAGGACACGATCTGTGGCGAATGCAGCGCCTGATGGTGCACGACCACATGCGGGTGCTTTTCGCGGAACAGGTGCATGGCGCGCGGAAACACCTCGTAGCTCAGCGCCAGCACAGTCAGCACCCGCAAGGCGCCCTGCCCCTTGCCGGCCTTGAGGTTGGCGGACAGGCGCTGCACCTCGTCGAGCTGCGCGAACAGCCGCTCGATGTGCGGGTACAGCGTCTGCGCCTCCACCGTGGGCTTGAGCCGCCCGCCCACCCGCTGGAACAGCGCAAACCCCAACTGCACCTCGGCGTGCTGCAAGGTGCGACTCACCGCCGGCTGGGTGACGTTGATCATGCGCGCAGCAGCACTCACGCTGCCGGTCTGCATGACCGCGTTGAAGACTTCGATGTGGCGCAGGCGCATGAACGCGATTGTGTACCGGAGCCAGACTGGAAGCCGCATGAAAAAGGCACTCGGTCGAAGCGAAGTGCCTTTATCCAGAAACACCGCGGATCTGGCTCTGCCAGTCCGCAGGTGTTGCCCCCTTGAGGGGGTCGCGCGGAGCGCGGCGGGGGTGTTATTTCTTCACCTTGAACCACGCCGCATACATCGCCGGCAACGCCAGCAGGGTCAGCACCGTGGCCACGATCAGGCCGCCCATAATGGCCACCGCCATCGGGCCCCAGAACACACTGCGCGATAGCGGAATCATGGCCAGCACGGCAGCGGCCGCGGTGAGCACGATGGGCCGCATGCGCCGCACCGTGGCCTCCACCACCGCTTCCCAGGCGGGTACGCCGCGGGCACGGTCCTGCTCGATCTGGTCGATCAGGATCACCGAGTTGCGCTGGATCATGCCCATGAGCGCGATCACGCCCAGCAGCGCCACGAAGCCGAACGGGCGGTCGAGCAGCAGCAGCGCGCCAGCCACGCCGGCCAGGCCCAGCGGCCCGGTGAGGAACACGAGCAGCGATCGGCTGAAGCTCTGCAACTGCAGCATGAGCAGGGTGAACACAATGAACAGCATGAGCGGAATGCCAGCGGCAATCGATGACGAACCCTTGCTGCTTTCTTCCACCGCACCGGCCACTTCCACGCGGTACCCGGCCAGACCCTGCTCGCGCCAGCCACGCTCCAGGGCGCGCAAGCCGGGCAGCAGTTCGGCCGTGACCGTGGCGCCCTGCAGGCCCTCCACCACGTCACTCTGTACGGTGATGGCGTAGTCGCGGTTTTCGCGCCACATCACGCCGGGCTCCCAGTCGAACACGGGGCGGGCGATCTGCAGCAGAGGAATGGTCTGGCCGCTGGCGGTGGGCAGGTTGGCCTGGGCCAGGTCGGTGATGGCGTCGCGCTCGTCCAGCGGCTGGCGCAGCACGATGTCGATCAGCTTGTCACCGTCGCGGTACTGGCCCACGGTGCTGCCGCTGAGCAGGGTGCGCGAGGCCTGGGCAATGGACTGGCTGGACACGCCAAGCGCGCGCGCCTTGGCCTGGTCCACTTCCAGCCGCAACAGCTTCACGGACTCGTTCCAGTTGTCGTTCACGCCGCGCGTGTTCGGGCTCTGGCGCATGGCTTCCTTGACCTGGTCGGCCAGGGTGCGCAGCACGGTGGGGTCTGTGCCGACCACCCGGAACTGCACCGGATACGGCACTGGCGGGCCGTTGGGCAGCAGCTTCACACGACCCCGCACCTCGGGGAATTCGGTAGCCATCAGCGCCGGCAGCGCCTGGCGCAGCGTTTCGCGGGTTTTCAGGTCCTGCGGAATGATGATGAGCTGCGAGACGTTGGTCTGCGGAAAGGTCTGGTCCAGCGGCAGGTAGAACCTCGGAACGCCCGAGCCAACCCAGGTGCTCACGCTCTTGACGCCGGGCAGCTCCGCCATGCGCGCCTCCACGCGGCGGGTGACCTCGTCGTTCGCCGCAATGCTCGTGCCTTCGGGCGACCACAGGTCGACCAGGATTTCCGGGCGGCTGGAGTCCGGGAAGAACTGCTGCTGCACCTGCCCCATGCCGACGATGCCGAGCACGAAGGTGAGGACCGTGGCACCAATGGTGATCCAGCGGTGCTGCACGCACCAGTCCACAGTGGCGCGGAAGCGGTCGTAGAACGGGCCGTCGAACACCTCCTGCACCTCGCCCACATGGGGCTTGACCTTGAGCAGCTTCATGCCCAGATAGGGCACGAACATCACCGCCACGATCCACGACAGAACGAGGGCAATCACGGTGACGGCGAAGATGGCGAAGGTGTATTCACCCACCGCCGAGTTCGCCATGCCGATGGGCAGGAAACCCGCCGCCGTGATGAGGGTTCCGGTGAGCATGGGCATGGCGGTGGCGTCCCAGGTGAAGGTGGCGGCCCGCATCATGTCGTAACCCTCTTCGAGCTTGCGCACCATCATCTCCACCGCAATGATGGCGTCGTCCACCAGCAGGCCCAGCGCGATGATGAGCGAGCCCAGCGAGATTTTGTGCAGGCCGATGCCCCAGTAGTCCATCGCCAGGAAGGTGATGGCCAGCACCAGGGGAATGGTGATGAGCACCACCAGACCGGGCCGCATGTCCAGCACGTAGCGACGCAGGCCACGACCGCCTTCGCGTTTGTGCAGGCCCAGCGCCAGGAAGCTCACCGCCAGCACGATCACCACGGCTTCGATGAGCACCTTCACGAATTCATTGACCGACACCGTGACCGCACTCGGCTGGTCCTGCACCTGCACCAGTTCCATGCCGGCAGGCAGTTGCCGTTCGATGTCGACCATGGCCCCATCCAGCGCCTTGCCCAGCGCAATGATGTCGCCGCCCTTGGCCATGGAGATGCCGATGGCGATGCTGTCCTTGCCGTTGTGGCGCACCATGACCTGGGCCGGATCCACATAGCCCAGTCGAACATCGGCGATGTCGCCCAGGCGTATCTGGCGGCCGTTGGCCGCGCGGATCGGCATGGCCTGCAGCTGTTCGACCGAGTTGAAGGCCCCACCCACGCGCACCTGCAGCACGTCCAGCGGGGTCTGTACCGTGCCGGCGGGCTCCACCGCGTTCTGCTGCCCCAGCGCGGCCAGCACCTGGCTCAGGTCGAGGCCCAGCGTGGCCAGCCGCTTCTGGGAAATCTCCACATACAGCTTTTCGTCCTGCGTGCCGAACAGCGCCACCTTGTTGACGTCCTTCACGCGCAGCAGCTGCTGGCGCACCTGGTCGGCCACCTCGCGCTTGTCGGCGGGCGAATAGCCATCGCCTTGCAGCGCATAGATGACCCCGTAGACGTCACCGAACTCGTCGTTGAACACCGGCCCGATCACGCCCTGCGGCAGGGTGTTGCGCATGTCGCCGATCTTCTTGCGCACGGTGTACCAGGTCTGCTCGACCTCGGCGGCGGGGGTGTCGTCCCTGATCTGGAAGATGATCAGCGTTTCGCCCGGCTTGGAATAGCTGCGGATCTTGTCGGCGTGCGGCACTTCCTGCAGCGTCTTCTCCAGCCGGTCGGCCACCTGTTCGGCCACTTGCTGCGCGGTCGCGCCGGGCCAGTAGGCACTGACCACCATGGCGCGGAAGGTGAACGGCGGGTCTTCGTCCTGGCCGAGCTGGAAGTAGGCGGACACGCCCAGCAGCATCAGCACGATCATGAGGTAGCGCGTCAGGGCCTGGTGGTCCAGCGCCCACTGCGACAGGTTGAAGCGCGACACCCAGGAGCCCGATGCGGCAGAAGCCGTGGAATGGGGTTGGTTCATGGCGGGCCTCACCGGGTGGCCGCAGCGGCGAAACGGGTCACTTTCTGGCCGGGAGAGAGCACATGCACACCGGCGGCCACCACTTCGTCGCCTGGCTGCAGGCCAGCGCTGACGGCCACCGCATTGCCGTCGGCGGTGAGCACCTGTACCGTTCGCGTCTGCACGGTGGAGGTGGTCGGGTCGTACACCCAGACCGCCGATTCGTTGCCCACCTTGATGAGTGCCGACGTGGGCAGCTTGATGGCGGTCAGGCCGGCCGGTGCCTTGTTGGCCAAGCGGACGTAGGCAGTGGCTCCCAGAGGAACCTCGATGTCGCTGGGCAGGGCCAGCTTGACCTGGAAAGTGCGGGTGAGCGGGTCGGCGCTGGCAGCGACCTCGCGCACCAGGGCCGGGACGGTCTCGGGCAGGCTGGACGCCGACGCCGGTGCAGCATGCACACCGTTGGCCCAGAAACGCACATCGGCCTGCAGGCCGGCGGCGATCAGGGCCACGCGGTCTTCCGGCACGTTGATCACCACATCGCGCGGGCCGTCAGTGGCCACGCGCACCACCGGCGCTCCGGCGCTAACCACCTGCCCGGGCTCGGCTTCCACCGCCACCACCACGCCGGCGGCGTCGGCGAGCAGCCGCGTGTAGCCCGTCTGGTTGACTTGCACCGCACTCTGGGCTTGTGCCTGCTGCAATGCGGCCTCAGCCGCCTGCAGGGTGGCTTCGCGCCGTTCGATCTCGGCACCACTCACGAAGCCCTGTTTCTGGAGATCGGCAAAGCGCTTCAGGTCGGCAGCCGCAAGGTCGCGCTGGGTGCGGGCGGCCGCCACCTGTGCCTGGGCGGCCTGGCTGCCGAGGGACAGATCCCGCTCGTCCAGGCGTGCCAGCAACTGCCCGGGCTTCACCCGTTGCCCCAGGTCCACCGGGCGCTCCACCAGCTTGCCGCCAACCCGAAAGCCGAGTCGGGATTCCTGTCGTGCACGCACATCGCCCGCGTACTCCACATGCGCCCCCAGCGTCGAAGGCTGCACGGTCAGGAGTTTGACCGAGCGGATCGGCTCCTCGGGTGGGGGTGGTTCCGAGCAGGCCGCCAAGGTGAGCACACAGGTCACGATCAGGACAAAATGGCGTGTTTTCATGGCGTGGGCTTGATCAGGGGGTAGCAAATGAATGTATGGGTCACACAGCGGTGGCCGGTGACGTCTTGCACGGTGGCAGAGCCGTTATATTAATGACTGACCGGTTAGTAATCAAAATTGTAGTGCAACTTCCTGCCTCGCCCGTGCCTCCGTACGCTGCCTCCCTTCGCCCGACAGCGCCCGCTGGAGGCTGGTTGCAGCCCGCGCAGCGAGCCGCTGCAGGCATCGCCTCATTGACCCTCCAACATCCGTGAACACCCGCCCCGCAACACCTGCTGCTCCCGTACCTGCCAGCGCCTCGCTGGCCGTGGCCCCGCTCACCCAGTCGGTCGGACACTACGAGAACTTTCCGGTGGCCTCCTGGCTGTGCCCAGCCCGATTGCGGCCAGCGGTACAGGCGATCTACCACTTCGCGCGGACGGCCGACGATCTGGCCGACGAAGGAGATGCACCGGCTCTGCTGCGGCTGGAGCAACTTGCAGCCTACCGCCAGGCGTTGCAACGTTGCGCCGAGCCACCCGGCGAAAGCAATGCTCTTCCTGCGGGGGATGTACCTGCATGGCCCCAGGTGTTCGGGCCATTGGCCACCGCCCTGCGCCAACACCGCCTGCCGCTTGAGCCGCTGCACGATCTCATCAGCGCGTTCGAGCAGGACGTGCGCCACACTGCCAGCGAACACCGTTATGCCGACGTGGATGAACTGCTGGCCTACACCCGGCTCTCGGCCCAGCCGGTCGGCCGGCTGCTGCTGCATTTGTACGGCGTGCACGACGCCGAAGCACTGCACCAGAGCGACCAGATCTGCAGCGCATTGCAGCTGATCAATTTCTGGCAGGACATCCGCACGGACCTGGGCCGGGGACGCAGTTACCTGCCACAGGACGTCATGCGTCGCCACGCCGCCACCGAAGCCCACTTCGCCCCCAGCGCCCCCGCCCCCAACCTGCCGGCCCGTGCGGTGGTGGCCGAACTGAGTGCCCACGCGCGCGGGCTGATGATGCAGGGTGCTCCGCTGGTGCGGCGCGTGCCGGGCCGCGCGGGATGGGAACTGCGCGTGGTGGTTCAGGGTGGCCTGCGCATCCTCGACGGCATTGCTGCCATTGACCACTGCACCTGGCTCACCCGTCCCCGTCTCCAGAAAGCCGATCTGCCACTGCTGCTGTGGCGCGCCCTGTGGATGTGACACCAGCCACTTCGGTCCTGCATTGCCCGCAACCCAGCCCCAGCCGTTTCATCTGTCCATTGCCCCCACAGGACTTTTCATGCCGATCCCCATGCACCGCACGCAACCCAACCGCCGCACCGCCTTCGCCCTGGCAGCCGCGCTGCTGATTCCCTCGGCCTGGGCCCAGAACGCCAGCCCTGTGGCGCCTGCCCGTGTCACCGTGGACGCCCAGCCCCTGGAGAAAGTGTGGTTGTTGCCACAGCGGGAAGCGCCCGCCGACGTGGTTGCGCGCAACGAATCGAAGCTCTCGGCCGAGGTGTCGGGCAGCGTGCTGCGCTGGAATGCCGATGTGGGCGACAGCGTGAAAAAGGGCGAGCTGCTGGTGCAGATCGACCCGCGCGACTACGAACTGGCGGTGCAACGCGCCCGCGCCAGCCTGGAGGCTGCGCGCTCGCGCCTGCAACTGGCACAGGCGCAGCTGCAGCGCTCGCGCGAACTGGTGGCGCAAGGCTTCTTCTCGCAGGAAGCGCTGGCCCAGCGCGAAACCGACGTCACCCTGGTGCAGTCCGACGTCACCAGCGCCGGCGCCGAACTGGCCACTGCGCAGCGCCAGCTGGCGAAAACCCGGCTGGTGGCGCCATTTTCCGGCAGCGTGCGTGCTCGCATGGCACAGACGGGCGAGGCAGTCTCGCCTGGAACGGTTTTGTACGAACTGGTGGAAGACGGCCACAACGAAGTCAGCGCCACCCTGATTCCGGCTGACGTGGCCGGTTTGCGCAGCGCCACCGCGCCGCAGCTGCACACCCGCGAAGGCCAGTACCCGGTGCGCCTGCTGCGCGTGGCCAACACCGTCACTGCGCCGGCCCGGACCCAGGCGGCGCGGCTGGCCTTCACCGACCCGGCCAACACGCCCGCCTCCGGTGTCAGCGGCACCCTGCGCTGGCAGGAGCGCCAGCCGCACCTGCCGCCCCAGCTGATGGTGCGGCGCAACGGTTCCCTGGGCGTGTTCGTGGTGCAAGGGGACGGTGCCCAGGCAAGTGCGCAGTTCGTGACCTTGACCGGAGCCCAGGAAAGCCGGGCCACCCCGGTACCGCAGAGCCTGCCAGGCACGATCCGCGTGGTGGTGCGTGGCCAGGAAGCGCTGCAGGATGGACAGGCCATCGAGGTGCGCACCACCACGCCTTGAACGCAACGAACGCTGCCAGACCCACCAGCGCCAACCGACGGTCGCATCCCTCTCCATTCGCACAAGGCTCCTTCATGCCCTTCATGCGCGCCCTGCTCACCAACCACCCGCTGGCCAACATCGCCTTCGTGGTGGTCCTGCTCCTCGGCCTGGTCAGCTATCTGACCATGCCGCGCGAACAGGACCCGGAAATCAACTTCAACTGGGTGGCCGTGACCGCCACCCTTCCCGGCGCCAGCGCCGAGGACGTGGAGCGGCTGATCACCAACCCGCTGGAAGACGCCATCAAAGGCGTGGCCGACGTGCGCTTCGTGCTCTCCAACTCGCGCGAGAACGTCTCCAGCATGCTGGTGCGTTTCCGCGAAATCGACGAACGCACCTTCGACAAGCGCATGGCCGACCTGCGCCGCGAAATCCAGAACAAGACCTCCAGCGAACTGCCCGCCGACGCGGAGGACCCGCTGATCATCGAAATCACCACCAGCAACGGGTTTCCGACCGCGTCCATGATGCTGGTGGGCCAGGCCGACGACGAAACCCTGCGGGTGAACGCGCGCCGCATCCAGTCCGATCTGGAACGCATTGGCGGCGTGGACACGGTGGTGGCCGCCGGCCTGCGCGACCCCGAAATCCTGGTCAGCCCCAACCCGCAGGCGCTGGCGGCGCGCGGGTTGTTGTCCACCGACGTGGCCGACACCCTCTCCAGCTGGTGGAGAGACACCACTGGCGGCACGCTGAAGACCCAGAGCGGCGCCTGGGCAGTGGGCGTGAAGGGTGTCGTGACCGACCCGCAGGCGCTGGCGAATCTGCCGGTGGTCTCCAGCAACCGCCCCGGTGTGTCGGCCCGGCTGGGCGAAGTGGCGCGCATCGAGCGGGCGCGTGCCCCGGCCTCGGACCTCGCGGCCACCGGCGGGCGCAATGCCATTTCGCTGGCCATCACCAAAAAAACGCGCACCAACACACTGGATCTCGTGGACGAGCTCAAGGTCTTCATGGAGCGCCAGAACCAGGTGCTCGCGCCGCTGGGCCTGGAACTCGTGCTCACCGACGACCAGACCGTGCCGACCCGCGAAGCCATCGGCGTGATGGAAACCAACGCGCTGTACGGCATCGTGCTGGTGCTGGCGGTGTGCTGGCTGTTCCTGGGCTGGCGCATCGGCATGCTGGTGGCCATTGGCATTCCGTTTTCGCTCATGGGCACGTTTGCCGTGCTCAACACCCTGGACTACACGGTCAACGTGTCGGTGCTGCTGGGCGTGGTGATCGCGCTAGGCATGCTGGTGGACGACGCGGTGGTGGTGGTCGAAGCCATCTACTACCGCATGCAGCGCGGCCAGGAAGCCCTGCAGGCCAGCCTGGACGCGATTGCCGAGGTGTGGAAACCGGTGCTGGCCTCGGTGGCCACCACCATGGCCGCGTTTTTGCCGCTGATGCTGCTGCCCGGCATCGTGGGCAAGTTCATGTTCGTGATTCCCTTCGTGGTCACACTGGCGCTGCTCATTTCGCTGCTGGAAGCGTTCTGGATGATGCCGGTGCACGTGAGCGCGGTGGGACTGCGCTTTGACCGCCCTTCGCGCGTGCAGCTGTGGCGCGAACGCTTCAACCGGGGCCTGCGCCTGCGCTATGGCCAGGCCCTGGGCTACGTGCTGCGCCGCCCCAAGCGCTTTGCCGTGGTGGGCGTGATGGCGGTGGTGGCAGCGGTGGCGCTGGTGGGCACCGGCATTGTGCGGGTGCAGTTTTTCGCATTCGACCCGATCCGCGCCTTCTATGTGAACGTGGACATGCCGGAGAGCGCCACGCTGGAGCAGACCCTGCTGGAAACCCAGCGGGTGGAAGAAGTGGTGCGCTCGAAGCTGCAAGGCGTGGGCCCCGACGGCGAGGCGCGCGCGGCCACCTCCACCGCAGGCATCAAATTCACCGAGACCGATGTGGTCTACGGCGACCTGTATGGCCAGGTGTTCGTTTCGCTCAACCCGCGCACCGACAACGCCCGGGAGGTGACCGACGTGGTGGACAGCATGCGCGAAGCGGTGGAATCCATGAACTCCCCCAGCACGCGCAGCTTCACCGTGCTTTCGGGTGGCCCCCCGGCGGGCAAGGCCATCAGCGTGAAGGTGCGCGGCGACGACTTCGACCAGATCGCCGCCGCCGCCAACGCGGTCAAGGCCATCGTGAACCGCATTCCCGGCGCCACCGACGTCAAGGACGACAACCTGCCCGGCCGCGACCAGCTGCAGATCACGCTGGACAACGAGGCCGTGCGCAACGCCGGCCTGAACGCCGCCCAGGTGGCGCGCCTGGTGCGCCTGGCGGTCGACGGCGAGGTGGTGGCCTTCACCCGCGACGGGGGCGACAAGGTGGAACTGCGCGTGCGCTCCGACCAGGCCCTGCTGGAAGGCAGTGCCGTGCGCGTGGACCCGGCCAGCCTGCTCGACGAACCGATTGCCCTGCCCGACGGCAGCACCACGCGCCTGGGCGCGCTGGTGCAGGCCGAAGCTGCACCGGGCCGCGGCTTCATCCGCCACTACAACCTGCGCCGCACCACCACGGTGGAGGCCAACCTCGACAAGGATGTGACCGACACCCGCGTGGCCAACGACTTCATCAAGGCCGAGTGGGAAGCGATCCGCACGCAGCACCCTGGCATCGACCTGGACTTTTCGGGCGAGCTGGAGGACATCGAAGAAAGCCTGGCGGCCATGCAGGTGCTGTTCCTGCTGGGGTTGGGCCTGATCTACCTGATCCTGGCGGCGCAGTTCAAGAGCTATTTCCAGCCCATGATGATTCTGGTGACCGTGCCGCTGGCCTTCACCGGCGTGGCCTTCGGCCTGGCGATTTCCAACAATCCGATGTCGCTCTATACGCTGTATGGCGTGATTGCACTCACCGGCATCGCGGTCAATTCGGCCATCGTGCTGATCGACGCGGCCAATGACCGGCTGGAGCGTGGCATGGGAGCCATCCACGCCATCGTGCAGGCCGGTCGCCGGCGCGTGGTGCCCATCCTGATCACCACCACCACCACCATTGGCGGGCTGTTTTCGCTGGCCTTCGGCATCGGCGGCAAGAGCCTGCTGTGGGGGCCGGTGGCCGCCAGCATCGTGTGGGGGCTGGCGTTTTCGACCGTGCTCACGCTGTTCGTGGTGCCGTTGCTGTACCTGGGTTTCATGCGGCGCAAGGGCCAGCGCCTGAAAGCCGCCCTGCATGCCCCATGCAATGCGTCAGATTAATCAGACATACCCGGGTGTCACCCGAGAACGCACCCGGGGCCCCTGTGACATACTGAGACGCTATGGCCCAGGCATTCCCTTTCTCAGCAATCGTCGGACAGGACGAAATGAAAACGGCGATTCTCATCGCCGCCATCGACTCCGGCATCGGGGGCGTTCTGGTCCTCGGTGACCGGGGCACCGGCAAGTCCACTGCCGTGCGCGGGCTTGCCGCCCTGCTGCCCCGCATGAAGGCGGTGGTGGGTTGCCGCTACGGCTGCGATCCGGCCGACACCGGCAGCCGCTGCACCGAATGCGCAGCCCTGAAACCTGCCGGCACCACCCCCAAGACCCACCTCATTCCGGTGCCCGTGGTGGACCTGCCTTTAGGCGCCACCGAAGACCGTGTGGTTGGAGCACTCGACCTGGAGCGTGCGCTGTCGCAGGGCGTGAAGGCCTTCGAGCCCGGCCTGTTGGCGCAGGCGCACCGCGGCTTCCTGTACATCGACGAAGTGAACCTGCTGGAAGACCACCTGGTGGACCTGCTGATCGACGTGGCTGCATCCGGGGAAAACGTGGTGGAGCGCGAAGGGCTGAGCGTGCGCCATCCGGCGCGCTTCGTGCTGGTGGGCAGCGGCAACCCCGAAGAAGGCGAACTGCGCCCGCAACTGCTGGACCGCTTTGGCCTGTCGGTGGAAGTGAAAACACCGGAAACCCTGGCCGACCGGGTGGAAGTGGTTCGCCGCCGGGACGCTTTCGAGCAAGACCGCGCCGCCTTTGTGGCGCAATGGCAGAAGGCCGACGAGCGCATCACCCGCCAGATCACGGCCGCACGCAAGCGCCTGCCGGAAGTGGTCATCAGCGACACCATGCGCGAACGCATCAGCACCCTGTGCGCCGCGCTGGGCACCGACGGCTTGCGCGGCGACCTGACCCTGCTGCGCGCCGCGCGCGCCATGGCCGCGCTGGACGGCGACAAGGCTGTGGCCGACGCCCACATCCGCCGCGTGGCCGCCCCCGCCCTGCGCCACCGCCTGCGCCGCAACCCCCTGGACAACGCCGGTTCCGGCACCCGGGTGGAGCGCGCGGTGAGCGAACTGCTGGCCTGAACGGCCACTCCCCGTGCGCGATTCGACCGACAGGCCAACGCGGAGCGCACTGGCACCTGCACAGGTGAGCCCTTCGACAGGCTCAGGATGCACGGGCCCTTCGACAAGCTCAGGTCCTTCGACAGGCTCAGGATGCACGGGCCCTTCGACAAGCTCAGGTCCTTCGACAGGCTCAGGATGCACGGGCCCTTCGACAAGCTCAGGGCGAACGGGATTTTGTTTGTTCGAACCGCGCTCCTATCCGTTCGGGCTGAGCCCCCTCCGTTCGGGCTGAGCCTGTCGAAGCCCCTCCCAGCCTCCTGCGCATGCACTCGGTCAATCTCTTCACGCCCATCACCCTCAGCGCCGACGCCGCGCTGGCCGCAGCGCTGTGCGCGGTGGACCCCGCCGGTCTGGGCGGCGTGGCCCTGCGCGCGCCCTCCGGCCCGCTGCGCGACGCCTGGCTGGCCTTGCTCAAACAGAGTCTGCCGGCCGGTACGCCGCTGCTGCGTGTGCCCCACCACGCCAGCGATGCCGCCCTGCTCGGCGGCCTGGACCTGGCCGCCACGCTGCAGGCCGGGCGCCCGGTGGCCCAGCGCGGGCTGCTGGCTCGGGCCGACGGTGGCCTGCTGCTGCTGGCCATGGCCGAGCGCTGCAGCGCCAATGTGGCCGCCCACCTGAGTGCAGCGCTCGACACCCGGCAGGTGCACCTGCAGCGCGATGGCCTGGGCACCAGCGAACCCGCGCGTTTCGGGTTGGTTGCACTTGACGAAGGCAACGACGACGAACGCCTGCCCGCCACCCTGCTGGACCGGCTGGCGTTCCAGCTCGCACTCGCACCCTCCACCGATCCCGACGGCGTGCCGCAGTGGTCGGTGCGGGACATTGAAGAAGCCCGCGCCGCACTGCCCCGGGTAGCGGTATCCGACACCATCGTGCAGGCCCTGTGTGGCGCCGCGCTGGCCTGGGGTGTGGCCTCGTTGCGTGCACCACTGCTGGCCCTGCGCGCCACGCGCGCCGCCGCCGCACTGGCCGGCGCCGAAGAAGCCGACGACACCCATGCCGCCCTGGCCGCGCGCCTCGTGCTGGCCCCGCGCGCCACGCGCCTGCCCGCGCCCGAGGAACCCGGGGCCGAGCAGGCCCCACCCGAGGAGCCGCCTCCGCCCGAAACAACCGACAACGAACCGCCCCCGCCGGAAGACGACGCCACCAGCACCCCGCCGCCCGACCCGAAGGCCCTGGAAGACCAGCTCATCGAAGCCATGCAGGCGGCTTTGCCGCCGGGTCTGCTGGCCGCGCTGCAGGCCGGCCAGCAGCGGCAGGCACGGGCCAAGGCCGCCGGCTCGGCCGGTGCCTTGCAGAAGCACGCGAACCGGGGCCGGCCGGTGGGCACGCGGCGCAGCGAACCGCGTGGCGGTGCGCGCCTGCACATCCTGGACACCCTGCGTGCTGCCGCGCCCTGGCAACGGCTGCGGAAACGCGAGGGAGAAGTCGATGGCCGAAAGCACATCGAAGTGCGCCGCGAAGACTTCCACGTGGTGCGCCACCGCCAGCACCGCCCGACCACCACGCTGTTCGTGGTGGACGCTTCCGGCTCGGCCGCCCTGCACCGGCTGGCCGAGGCCAAGGGCGCGGTGGAGCTGCTGCTGGCCGAGTGTTATGTGCGGCGCGACAAGGTGGCCGTGCTGGCGTTTCGCGGAACCGGCGCTGAGCTGCTGCTGCCGCCCACACGC
>JALORL010000061.1 GCA_025458915.1 Hydrogenophaga sp. | reverse complement strand
AGGAGTTGCGGGTGAGCTTTTTCGCACAGGAACTGCGCACGCCCCAGCCGGTGAGTGTCAAACGCCTCGACAAATGCTGGGCGCAACTGAACCATTGATTCCGCATACCACGCAGTGGCCAGCACCCCGGCCCAGGGCGGGCGGTGCGCCCCGACTTGTCCCAGTGCCGCACCGGAGAATTCCCTGTCCGATTGACACGTCTCGGCACGCTGCGGTTCGCTGGAGGGAAGGTCAGGCCCTGGTTTGCCGGCCACGACAACACCCGAGGAGACGAGGTCATCGCATGGACAGACGAGCATTTGTGGAAACCTGCGCCATCGGCGCTGCGCCACTGGCGGCGGCATGGGCTGGAGGCGCCTGGGCAGCCAATTCAAGACCGCGCAGCTACGGCCGCGTTCTCCTCACCGACGACACCGGCCAGCCGCTGAAGGCAGGCAAGCTCAAGGCGCAGGTCAACTACGTATTCCACTACCCGTTCGAGGCGACACCAGTGTTCCTGCTGGACCTTGGAAAGCCCACATCGCCAACGCTGCTGCAGACGAGGGACAAAACACCCTACCAGTGGCCAGGAGGTGTGGGGCCCCGGCGCAGCATCGTGGCGTTTTCTGCCATCTGCGCCCACAAGCTGGTCTATCCCACGAAAGAACTGAGCTTCATCAGCTTCCGGCGTGGGGCGGCGGTCAACCCGCAGACACCAAGTCAGGGCAATGACCTCATTCACTGTTGCGCCGACCACAGCCAATACGACCCGGCCAAAGGCGCCCAGGTACTGGCGGGACCCGCCGAACAACCACTGTGTGCCGTTCTGCTGGAACACGATCCCCGCGCCGACACACTCACCGCCACCGGTACGCTGGGAGGTGAGCTGTTCGACGATTTTTTCAAGAAGTACGAGATGAAGCTCAGTCTGGAGGCCGGACCGGGAGCCCGCAATCCGGTGGCCGGGAAAACCGCCGTGATCGAGCTCACCCGCTACTGCCGCAATCCCGTGCGCTGCTGAGCGGGCGCGCTACAGGCGGTTGAGCCGCTGAAGCGCCTCGAACAGCGTGTCGTCGCGTTTCGCAAAGCAGAACCGGATCACCTTCTGGTCGAACCCGTTGCCGTAAAAGGCCGAGAGCGGTATGGCAGCCACGCCAACCTCCCGGGTGAGCCACTGGCAGAAATCGCCCTCAGGCAGATCGCGCTCGGGTACGGCCAGCTCGGAGATGCTCACGCACTGGAAGTAGGTGCCTTCGCTGGGCAGAAGACGAAAACGCGTCTGCGAGAGCCCTTCACGAAACAGGTCGCGTTTGCGCTGGTAGAAAGCAGACAGTTCGAGATACGGAGCCGGATTGGCCATGTAGGACGCCAGCGCGTGCTGCACGGGCGTGTTCACGGTGAACACATTGAACTGGTGGACCTTGCGGAATTCGGCCGTGAGCGGCGCGGGCGCCACCACCGTACCGACCTTCCAGCCGGTCACGTGATAGGTCTTGCCGAAGCTGCTGACCACGAAAGCGCGGGCAGCCAGACCCGGGAAACGCAAGGCGCTCTGGTGCGCTTCGCCGTCGAACACCATGTGCTCGTACACCTCATCGCTGATGAGCAGCACATTGGTCGGCGCCAGAAGATCCTGCAGTTGCAGCATTTCGGCTTCTGTCCACACGGTACCGCTGGGGTTGTGCGGGCTGTTGATCAGAATGGCCCGGGTGCGCGGCCCGATGGCGGCCGCTATGCGGTCGAAGTCGGGGCGGAAGCTGCCCGGTGTCAGGGGCACTCGCACCACGACCCCACCGGCCAGTTCGATGTTCGGCACGTAACTGTCGTAGCAGGGCTCGAGCACGATGACTTCGTCCCCAGGATGCACCACGGCAAGAATGGCCGTGAAGATGGCCTGGGTGGCACCGGCCGTGATGGTGATTTCACGGTCAGCATCGACGGGACGACCATACAGCGCCTGCACCTTGGCCGCCATGGCTTGCCGCAAGGCTGGCACGCCCGTCATGGGTGGGTACTGGTTGTGCCCGCCCTCCATGGCCAGCTTGACCGATTCCAGCAGCGCCGGATCGCAGTCGAAATCCGGAAAACCCTGACCAAGATTCACAGCCCGGTGCTCCGTTGCCAGCGACGACATCACGGTGAAGATGGTCGTCCCCACATTGGGCAGACGGGACCGCAGGGGGGGTGTGGTGGGGAGCAGTTCCGTGGTCATGGCAGAAGCGGCGGCGAATCGCGAAAGGACAGGGGTTGGAGGAAGGCGCGTCATCAGGCGCCGCTCAGAGCTCGTAGTCGTCTGGTGAACCACTCATGGCACGCAGGATCAGGTCGCGCGACAAGCGATCGCTCAGCAGTTCTGCGAATCGCAGCACGAAGTGCCGCAGATAGGTACCGCGCTTGAAGGCGACGCGGGCCACATTGTGGCCAAAGAGCTGCGCGGCCGGTCGCGCAACCAGATCCGGCGTCCGGTTCTCACCCTGCATGGCCATCTCGGCCACGATGCCAACACCCATCCCAAGCTTCACATAGGTCTTGATCACATCGGAATCGATGGCTTCCAGAACAATGTTGGGCTGCAGGTGTCGCAGGGCGAATGCCTGGTCGATCCTGCTGCGCCCGGTGAAGCTGGGGTGGTAAGTGATCAGCGGTACGGTGGCCAGATCGTCGAGGGAGATGCGTTCGCGCTCCAGCAGCGGGTGGTCGAATGGCAGCACCAGCACATGTTGCCATTCGTAGCAGGGCAGGGTGATGAGGTCGGGGTAGTTCACCAGCGACTCGGTGGCAACGCCGATTTCCGCCACCTCCTCGATCAGCATGCGCGCCACCTGATCGGGTGAACCCTGGTGCAGGCTGATGCCTACCTTGGGGTAGGCCTGGCGCAGCTGCGCCACCGGCCCTGGGAGCACATAACGCGCCTGGGTGTGGGTGGTCGCAATGGACAAGGTGCCGCTGTCCTGGGCCGAGTACTGCTGCCCGATGCGTTTGAGGTTGTTCACTTCGCGCAAGATGATGTCGATGCTCTTGAGCACCTGTGCACCGGGCTCTGTGACGCGCTTGATGCGCTTACCGTGGCGCGCAAAGATATCGATGCCCAGTTCGTCTTCGAGCTCGATGATCGCCTTGGACACTCCAGGCTGCGAGGTGTGCAGTGCCTTCGCCGCTTCGGTGAGATTCAGGTTGCGGCGTACCGCTTCCTGCACGAAGCGAAACTGGTGCAGATTCATCCCGGCAACTCCAGCGCGATCTCTGCCAGCAGCTCGGTCAGGCGGGCATCTTCGCCGGCGGTGGGCAACTGTTCGAAGTGCACCTCGGGGTGCTTGCGGCGCAGTTCCTCCATCAGTTCCGGCAGATCTTCCCGGGCATGTTTGCCCATGCCGAAGAACAGCGGCAACACATGGATGCGCCTGGCTCCGCCCGCGAGAAGCTCAATGCATGCCGCATCCAGCGATGGTTCGCACAACTCCAGGTAGGCGCAACGCACTCCTACCGACGAATCCTTCTGTGCAATCCGGGAAGCCACCGCCTCCACCGGCACACGCCACAGCGGATCCCGCGATCCGTGCGCAAAAACGATCACACCGAGCATGTACGCGCTACCTTCGTAAAACCAGCCAGCCAAACGCTCCGAGCGAGAGCACCGAATAAATGAGCGCCGGCGACGCCGCAGCCAGCCAGGGTCGCCACTGGTTGAGGTTGCCGATATACCCAAAGACGTTGTTGAGAAGGAAGAAGCTGATGCCAATCATCACGCCGCCAAACACATAGCCAGTGAGGGCACCGGAGCGGAAGTGAAGGTAGGCAAAAGGCAAGGCCAGCACCACCATTACCAGACAACTCAGGGGATAGAACACCTTGCGCCAGAACTCGATTTCGTACCGCTGGGCTGTCTGGTTGTTGGCGTCGAGGTGCTGGATGTAGGCGAACAGGTCGGCCGTCCGCATGCGGTCGGGCCGCAGCAATGCCACCGACACCATCTCGGTGCTCAACCCGCTCTCCCAACGCAACTCATCCTGTTCCGTCCGGTTGATGTGGGCCGAGGACAGACCGGCGGTATCGAACTCCCGGCGCACCACTTGGCGCAGCGTCCAGGTGCTGTCGGTCTCGATCTGGCCTGACTCGGCCTGGAGCGTGGACACCAGGAACCCGGTGTTGTCGAACTCGAAGATGCGGATGTCAGCAAGCTCGCCGCGCGGGGTCATGGAACCCACGTTGACCGAAAAGTTGCTGTAGGTCTGTCGTTCCTTCAGCCATGCTCCTGTCTGTCCCACGCTGATGCGGCCCTCGAACCGGGCTTTGAGCAATTGCGCGGTGCGGTCAGACAATGGCGCCAGATAGTCACCGATCGCGAACGTCAGGACCACAAAGATGGCGCCCAGGCCCAGCAGCGTGCGCAACGCCCTCCATGGTCCAAGGCCGCTGGTGCGCAGGATGGTGTATTCAGAGCCTTGCGCCAGACGGGCCAGCACGAACACCGATCCGATCAGGACGGCAATCGGCATGAGCTCATAGATGCGGTTCGGTATCAGCAGTGCCACGTACAGCAGCGCATGCCGGATTTCGTAGGTGGCGTCGGGATCGATGCGGGAACGCCGACCCAGATCAGTGAGCTCGTCAACGAAGTCGAAGAAGAAGAACAACGACAGGAACGCCACCAGCACGAAGGCCACAGCAACGAACACCTCGCCATAGATGAGTCGTCGAATGGTTTTCATGTGGACAGCTCACGACGGCCCAGCAGGCCTTTGACGCCATCTCGCAGGCTGAAATTGTGGTGCCTTTTGGCCAGCCACAGGAGCGCCAGCACGAACACGGTGCCATGCAGCAACACCAAAAGACTGCCCAGCTCCATCAACCCGCTTGTCACCCAGCGCTGCCCGATGTTGAGCATGTTGAAGTACATGATGAATGCGAACAAGGTGAAGAAAAGGTTTCCTCCGCGTCCCGCCCGGGGATTGCCAACCGTTGCCGCCAGCGCGATCAGCACGAAGTTGAACGCCGTCAGGCCCACGCCAATCCGCCAGCCCAGCTCCCCTTGTTTGGCCAGTGTGGAACCAACCACCAACTCCCAGGTCGGCATGGCCTTGAGGGCCTGCTGGCTTCCCGGTATCACCCTGGAAGCCCCGATCTGCGTAGCGTACCGCTCGAACTCACTGACCTTGAGGTCGCCCGAATCCGGTTGCATGTCCAGACGCTGCCCGTTGTTGAGCACGAGCATCTGGCGGTCGTCAATGGTTTCGATTCGTGCAGACCTGGCCGAAGTCACGTTCTCAGCGCCATCATCTTCAATGCTGGAAATGAAGATATTGCGCCCTTCGGTGCCGTCGGCGGTGTCCTTGTCGATAAAAAACACCCGTCGCCCGCTGGATGACTCCTGGAATTGTCCAGGCGCCACGCGGTCCAGATCTCCGCGCTTCTCGAACCGGTCGCGCAAGTCATCGGTCTGCTGATTGGCCCAGGGCCACACGAAAAACACCATCAATGTGATGACCACCAAAACCGGCCACGAGAACCGCATCAGCGGAGCCAACAGGCCGCCCAGGGACCGGCCACTGGCGAACCAGATGATCATTTCGCTGTCTCGGTACATGCGCGACAGTGTGAACACAATCGCAATGAACAGGGCCAGTGTCAGGATGGTTGGCATCCGCCCCAGCACCGTGTAGCCCAGCACCAGCATGATTTCTTCCGGGTTCACGCTGCCCTGGGAAGCGAGTCCGAGCGTGCGGATCAGCAGCATCGTGATCACGATGGTGAACAAGACCACCAGCGTCGCGCCGAAACTCCGGGCCAGCTCTCGGCGAATGGAAGAATGGAATAACATCGATTCAGCTTAAAGGAATGCGCGATTATGGACTTTGAACTCAAGACCCTGAGTACGGCAACGGCAGCGAATCTTGCAGTAGACGCCTTGCTGGTGTTGGTTCCAGACGAACCGGGGAAAGATCCCGCCGACCCCCTCACCGACCTCATTGCCTCGGCCATCCGGGCAGGCGACCTGGAGGAAGGTCCGGGCAAGGCACTGGCGTGTTACCGCGCAGCAGGCATCAAGGCACCGAGGGTTGTCCTGGTGCGCAGCGGAAACGCCGAACCGGCAGCCATCCGCAAGGCAGTCGCCGGGGCCATGGCACACCTGAAGCATCCAGGGGTCAAGAAGGCTGCACTGGTTCTCAGCCTATTGCCCAACCCTGCCAGAGTGCTGCGTGCTGCCATGTCGGGCTGCACAGAGGCCACCTACAGCTACACCACGACCAAGCCATCTGCAAAAGCACGCACCCTTGAAAAGCTGGTAATCGGAGTGGATGCAGTTGCGGATGCGAAGCCGGAATTCGACCACGCGCGCGCCCAGGTGGTCGGCGTCGAGTTCGCCAAGGAATGGGCCAACCGTCCGGCCAACCACGCCACACCCGCGATGCTGGCCGACGCCGCACGCAAGCTGGGGCAGAAACCGCGCATCCGGACAGAAGTGCTTGGCCCGAAACAGGTCGAAGCGCTGGGCATGGGGGCCTTTCTGGCGGTCGCCAAGGGCTCGGCGGAGCCTCTGCGTTTCATCGTCATGCATTACAGCGGGGGCGACAAGGCAACGGCACCGGTGGTGCTGGTGGGCAAGGGCATCACCTTCGACACCGGGGGCATTTCCATCAAACCCGCCCCCGAAATGGATGAAATGAAGTTCGACATGGGAGGCGCTGCCAGCGTGCTCGGTACATTCGCAGCACTTGCCGAACTGCAGCCGGCAGTCAATGTGGTCGGGGTCATTCCTGCCTGCGAAAACATGCCCGACGGTCAGGCCGTGAAACCGGGCGACGTCGTCAGGAGCATGAGCGGACAGACCATCGAGATCCTCAACACCGACGCCGAAGGCCGTCTGATCCTTTGCGACGCACTCACCTACGCGGCGCGCTTCAAGCCCCGCAGCGTGGTCGATGTCGCGACGCTCACCGGAGCCTGTGTCATCGCATTGGGTGGTGTGCGCTCGGGCCTGTTCTCGGCCAGGGACGATCTGGCATCAGCGTTGCAGCAAGCCGGAGAAAGCGCTTTGGATCCTTGCTGGCGCATGCCGCTGGACGACGAATACGCGGATGGACTGAAATCGAACTTTGCCGACATGGGCAACGTGGCAGGACGCGCTGCCGGAGCCATCACAGCGGCCAAGTTCCTTCAGAAATTCGCTACCGAGCTCCCCTGGGCACATCTGGATATTGCGGGAACGGCATGGAAAAGTGGGGCGGCCAAAGGTTCGACGGGGCGACCTGTCCCCCTGCTGCTGCAGTACGTGGTCGATGTGGCCAGCAGTGAAAAGGGCGACAACCCCAAACCCCGCGTTTCGAACAGATCCAGACGGTCCAGCTGACCCCAGACAAGCTCTCACACCGCATCGGTACGCATGCCGTGAATGAAGTCGCTTTCCATTTCAATGCGCCAGACAAGGTGCATTACGCCGCCCGGCTGGTTCGGAAGGCCGTTGCACGCGGGAACCGTTTGCTGGTTTTGACGGACCCCGAAGACATGGGCACGCTGGACACCGCCCTCTGGACCCTGGAACCCGACGCGTTCCTGGCGCATGCACTGGACAACGATCCGGTCGCGGTCCGGCAGCGAAGTCCCGTCTTGCTGGCCTGCAGCCTGGCGCAGGACTTCGATGCCGACGTCCTGGTCAATCTTCGGCATGCCTGGGTGGACACATGGGTGCGTTTCGCCAAGGTGGTCGAGGTGGTCTCGGAGGACGAGACCGACCGGCAGGCGGCCCGAGATCGCTGGCGCATGTACCGCCAGAACGGCGTGGAGCCCGTTCATCACGATCTCAGGTCACGCACGGGCTGATCGCTTGCAACAACGTGTCGCTTATGGCCCATTCATTGCGGTAATGCGACTTCGGGCAAACCCTTGATGTGTCCCGCCGGCGCTGGCGATTGTTCAAACGCGAAGAATTTTGGAGTATCTTTATGGATGTGGAGAAAAGAGTTCCCTCCGCATTCCAACTATTGCTCCTTCCTGAGGATTTCTATGCAACTGAACATCAAACTGGCCGTCATCGCTGCGGCTGTCGCTCTGGCTGCTTGCGGCAAAAAAGAAGAGGCAGCACCTACGGCCGCCGCTCCTGCGGCAGCCCCAGCCGCCGAAGCGCAGGTCGTGAAGATCGGCCACGTTGGCCCCACCAGTGGCGCGATCGCGCACCTGGGCAAGGACAACGAGAACGGTGCCCGCATGGCCATCGAAGAGCTGAATGCGGCCGGTTTGGTCATTGATGGCAAGCCCACCACGTTTGAATTGCTGGCAGAAGACGATGCAGCGGATCCCAAGCAAGGCACTGCTGCAGCCACCAAGCTGGTCGACGCCAAAGTGGCTGGCGTGATCGGCCACCTCAACTCCGGCACCACGATTCCAGCTTCGCAGATCTACAACGACGCAGGCATTCCCCAGATCTCTCCCTCGGCCACCAACCCGCAGTACACCCGCCAGGGCTATGCCGGTGTGTTCCGCATGGTGGCTGACGATGTGCATCTCGGCGGCACGCTCGGCAAGTACGCTGTCCAGACCCTGGGCGCCAAGAATGTGGCCGTGATCGACGACCGCACCGCTTATGGGCAAGGTGTTGCCGACGAGTTCGAAAAGGGTGTTGTTGCTGCAGGCGGTACCGTGGTGGGTCGCGAATTCACCAACGACAAAGCCACCGACTTCAACGCCATCCTGACCACTCTGAAAGCCAAGAACCCTGACGTGGTGTTCTTCGGTGGCATGGACGCCGTTGCTGGCCCCATGCTCAAGCAGATGAAGCAGCTGGGCATCAATGCCAAGTTCATGGGTGGTGATGGCATCTGCTCCAGCGAGCTGCCGAAACTGGCAGGCGACGGCATCGGGGACGATACCGTGTTCTGCGCCGAGGCCGGTGGTGTTGAGGGCGACCAGATTGCCGGTATGGACAAGTTCCGTGCCGACTTCAAGGCCAAATTCGGCGCTGACGTGCAGGTGTATGCCCCGTACGTGTACGACGCCGTGAAAGTCATGGCCAATGCGATGGTCACCGCAAATTCTTCCGATCCGGCAAAGTACCTGCCTGCCCTGAAGGCCACCAATTACCAGGGCGTCACGGGTACCATCGCATTTGATGAAAAGGGTGACATCAAGAATGGTGCTCTGACACTGCGCACCTACCGTGCCGGTGAGCGTGTCGCTCTGTCCGTGATTCGATAATCCTGCCCCGACGGTCATCCCGGACAGGTGTCCCGGATGACCTGCCAGAGCAATCAAGGCCACCCGAGGGTGGCCTTTTTCATGGGTGACGCGGCCTCTGCGCGTTCGACAAACGATCGGCAAAAAACACCTCTACCCACTCAGACAACTCGCGCGGTTGTTCTCGGTGGGGAGAGTGACCGCACTGGGCCAGGATGCGCAACTCCGCGTTCGGAGCCAGATCCCGAATGCGCTGAATCTGCTGCAGCGTGCCATACGGGTCCTCCGTGCCCTGGATGGCCAGTACCGGGCAGACGACGTCCGGTAGCAGGTGCTCGATCGACCAGTCCCGGAATGCTGCCGACAGCCAAACGCCATTCCAGCCCCAGAACGCGGAGTCCGGATCCCGGTGGTGCCTGGCCAGCCCCGCCCGCAGATCGCCCATGAGGTAGGCGTTTCGTGCCGCCTCGATGCTGCGCACAGAGACGTCTTCAACCATCACGTGCGGTGCCACCACAACCAGCCCGCCAAGGCGGCCGGGGAACCGTGCGGCATGGATCAGCGCAATCGATCCACCGTCGCTGTGACCGAACAACCAATAGGGTGGGTGGTTCTGGCCAACGCCGAGTTCACTCAACAACGCCGGCAAGACCTCACAGGCCTGGCGTTCCAGGAAATCGGGGAGCCATGGGTCATCCGGGTCGCGTGGCGTGGACTGTCCGTAACCTGGGCGTGAATAGACCAGTCCAGTGCAAGAGAGGGCATCGCACAACGCTGCCGGAAACCCCTTCCAGAGGCTCACCGAGCCCAACCCCTCGTGGAGGAAAACCATGAGAGGACGATCGGTTGTCCGGGGCCCGACCCATTGGTATTCGACCTCGATTGCGGTGCCTTGCCAGGCAATACGACACCAATTGGATCCACTCATCCTGAAATCCTATGGCGCTCGGGTACAGGGAACTGGAAAAGAAAAAGGATTCGAACCCGCGGTGGGGATTAACCCACACACGCTTTCCAGGCGTGCGACTTAAACCGCTCATCCACCTCTCCGCGAAGCCTCGCATTGTAGCAGGCCGCGGCTGCGGCGCTGGCAGATAACGAAACACGATGGTGATGCACTGCCGGACCCTGGGTCAGCGGCTGGCATCGCGTCCTTCCTGGGAGGTTGGCCATGCATGCGCCTGAAGTACCTCCAAAGGGACCACATTCAGTGCAGCCTCGTTGGTGGCTTGCAGAATGACCGGCGGCGCCACCCCCTCTTCGAGGGCATCAAGCCAGCGGTGGGCGCAAACGCACCACCGATCACCTGGTCGCAAACCGGCAAAACGCCACTGCGGCCTGGGCGTAGTCAGGTCATTCCCGACGGAAAACGAATGATCCAGGAATTCGCTTGTCATCCGGGCGCAGATCCAGTGGCCCCCCCGGTCCTGGGGATCCGACTGGCAGCAACCGTCCCGCGTGTAACCGGTCAGTGGATCGAACGAGCAGGCCAGCAGCTCGCCACCCAGAACGTTCACGGCCATGGTCACTCCTTTGATGATGAAACCGTTGTACCCATCGCTGGCTGCGCTCAGCTCGCCTTGCCCGTACCCACCATGCGCATGGCGGACGTGATGAGCGCAGACACTTCGGTCATGTTGCTGGGAACGACCAGCGTTGTGGTGGCATCGGCCGCTACCTTGCCATAGGCCTCTACCGCCTTTTCCGCCACCTTCAGCTGCACGGCCTCCGCCCCCCCTGGCGACTGGATGGCAGCGGCGATGCGTTCAATGGCCTGGGCTGTGGCGTCTGCCACTGCCATCAGCGCAGCCGCTTCGCCTTGTGCATTGTTGATGGCCGCCTGCTTTTCGCCCTCGGATCGCGCGATGAACGCCTCACGCTCACCCGTGGCAATGTTGATCTGCTCCTGGCGGCGACCTTCCGAAGCGGCAATGAGGGCCCGCTTCTCACGTTCTGCTGTGATCTGCGCCTGCATGGCCAGAAGGATTTCCTTCGGTGGTGTGAGGTCCTTGATCTCGTAACGCAACACCTTCACACCCCAGTTCAACGCGGCTTCATCAATGGCCTGCACTACCTGGGCGTTGATGATGTCCCGCTCCTCGAACGTCTTGTCCAGCTCGAGTTTTCCGATGACCGACCGCAACGACGTCTGCGCCAACTGGGTCACGGCAACGATGTAGTTCGACGAACCGTAGCTGGCACGCATGGGGTCCGTGACCTGAAAATAGAGGATCCCGTCCACTTGGAGTTGCGTGTTGTCGCGGGTGATGCAGACCTGGCTGGGCACATCCAGCGGAATCTCCTTCAGGCTGTGCTTGTAGGCGACCTTGTCGATGAAGGGCACCAGGAAGTTGAGGCCTGGGGGCAGCGAAGCGTGGTATTTGCCAAGGCGCTCGACCACCCACGCATTCTGCTGGGGCACAACCTTGATGGATCGTGCAATGAAGATGGCCGCAATGACGAACAGGAGAATGGCGATTTCCATGGCGTGGTGCTGCCGTGCGCAGCGTAAATGGGGTTGAAGGGGTTTGTTGTGAAAGAAAGGGGATGCACCAGGTGCAGCGGAACCATCAGACCTTTTCCACCACCAGGCGGTTGCCCACCAGTTCCGCAACGCGGTATGTCCCGGGGGCGGGGTCGCTGCCAGAGCGCTGCATCACGGTCCACTGCGCACCGCGGTACTGAACACTGGCTGTCCCGTCGCTGCGCCACTCCTGGATCTGGAGAACTTCGCCCACGTCGAGGTTGACGCTGCGCAGGGACCTCACCGAGGGGTCACTGGGCCGGCGACGCTTCACAAGGTACCAGCCGAGCACGCAGGCCGAGCCGACCACGGCAGCCGTGACCAGCTGACCCGCAAAGCCGAGGCCTGCATGCGCCGCCAGCGCAGCCGCAGCAATGCCGACCGCGAGCATCAGCAGGTAAAAGGTACCGGTAAAGAGTTCGAGTGCAACTGCAGCGCCCGCCAAGATCCACCACAATGTCGATTCGGCCATGAAAGGTCCTCCGTTCTATGCTGCCTACCTGATGCATCGCTTCGTGCGGCGCGCCTGTCTTGCATGCGCCACATTCTGCGGCAAAAGCGACGAGACTCCCGCGGGCCGACACACGATTTCCGTACACTTCGCGCCTGCCCCCGATCGACGGGCTCCTTGAGCGTGGCAACTCCGCCGCCGCTCCGCACTGCCGAAATCCCCAGTTGTTGCAGGTCCGCCTGCCGGAGACCACCATGAAGTTCCGTTTTCCCATTGTCATCATCGACGAGGACTTTCGCTCGGAAAACACCTCGGGTCTCGGCATCCGCGCACTGGCACAGGCCATCGAACTCGAAGGGTTCGAGGTGGTCGGGGTTACCAGCTATGGCGACATGAGCCAGTTTGCCCAGCAGCAGAGCCGTGCCAGCGCGTTCATCCTCTCGATTGACGATGAGGAATTCAGCCACGGGGCAGACCTGGATCCCGTGGTGCTGAACCTGCGCAGCTTCATTGACGAGGTGCGGCGCAAGAACGCCGATGTGCCGATCTATATCTATGGCGAAACCAAAACCAGCCGCCATCTGCCCAACGACATCCTGCGCGAGCTGCACGGCTTCATTCACATGTTCGAGGACACGCCAGAGTTTGTGGCGCGTCACATCATCCGCGAGGCAAAAAGCTATCTGGAAGGCATCCAGCCGCCCTTCTTCAAGGCCTTGCTGGACTATGCGGAAGACGGTTCCTACTCGTGGCATTGCCCAGGTCACTCCGGCGGCGTGGCCTTCCTCAAAAGTCCTGTGGGACAGATGTTCCACCAGTTTTTCGGCGAGAACATGCTGCGCGCCGACGTGTGCAATGCGGTGGAGGAACTGGGGCAACTGCTCGATCACAACGGCGCCATTGGTGCTTCGGAACGCAATGCTGCCCGCATCTTCAATGCCGACCACTGTTTCTTCGTGACCAACGGCACCTCCACCTCGAACAAGATGGTCTGGCACCACACCGTGGCTCCAGGCGACGTGGTGGTGGTCGACCGCAACTGCCACAAGTCGGTTCTCCACAGCATCATCATGACCGGTGCCATCCCGGTCTTCCTCAAGCCCACCCGCAACCATTACGGGATCATCGGGCCGATTCCCCAAAGCGAGTTCGAGGCCGAGGCCATCCAGGCCAAGATCCGTGCCAACCCGTTGCTGGCAGGCGTGGACGCGTCCAGCGTCAAACCGCGCATGCTGACCCTGACGCAGTCCACCTATGACGGTGTGCTCTACAACACCGAGGCCATCAAGGGGCTGCTGGACGGTTATGTGGCCAACCTGCATTTCGACGAAGCCTGGTTGCCACATGCCGCCTTCCACCCGTTCTATGGCAACTTCCATGCCATGGGCAAGAAGCGGGTACGGCCCATGGAGTCGGTGGTCTATGCCACCCAGTCGATCCACAAGCTGCTGGCGGGCATCAGCCAGGCCAGCCACGTGCTGGTGCAAGACTCACAGAACGTGAAACTGGACCGGCACCTGTTCAACGAGGCGTACCTGATGCACACCAGCACCAGCCCGCAATACGCAATCATCGCGAGTTGCGATGTGGCTGCCGCCATGATGGAGCCCCCGGGCGGCCGCGCCCTCGTGGAAGAAAGCATTTTTGAGGCGCTCGACTTCCGACGCGCGATGCGCAAGATCGAAAGCGAATTCGGCAGCGACGACTGGTGGTTCAAGGTGTGGGGCCCGGATGTTCTGGCGGAAGAGGGCATGGGCCAGGCCAGCGACTGGATGCTCACACCCCATGGCGAGGATTTGCCAGCCGGCGAGCCGCCGCACAAGGACTGGCACGGCTTTGGGGATATGGCTCCGGGCTTCAACATGCTGGACCCCATCAAGGCCACCATCGTCACGCCGGGTCTCAACCTGGACGGCCGCTTCGAGGGCGTTGGCATTCCGGCTTCCATCGTGACCAAGTTCCTGGCCGAACACGGGGTGGTGGTGGAGAAGACCGGGCTGTACAGCTTCTTCATCATGTTCACGATCGGCATCACCAAAGGCCGATGGAACACACTGCTCACGGCACTGCAGCAGTTCAAAGACGACTACGCGCGCAACCAGCCGATGTGGCGCATCCTGCCCGAGTTCTGCCAGAAGCACCCGCGCTACGAGCAGATGGGGTTGCGGGACCTGTGCCAGCATGTGCATGCGCTTTACGCGCGCTACGACATCGCCCGGCTCACCACCGAGATGTACCTGAGCGATCTGACACCAGCGATGAAACCCAGCGATGCATTTGCCCACATTGCTCAACGAACGACCGAACGGGTCCCCATTGACGAGCTGGAAGGCCGCATCACGACCAGCCTGGTCACACCTTACCCGCCAGGGATTCCGTTGCTGATTCCCGGGGAGGTGTTCAATCGGAAGATCGTGGACTACCTGAAATTCGCACGGGAGTTCAACGCCCAGTGTCCCGGTTTCGAAACCGATATCCATGGCCTCGTCGAAACCGTGGATGCCGAAGGACGCAAGAGCTATTTTGCGGACTGCGTGCGCAAGGGGTAAGAGCCAGGTCCTGTTCACACCATTTTCAGGTGTGCATGGGCGGCGTTCCCGGCAAGGCAACGCAATCGCCGCGCATGGCTGTTTGAGACGCAACGCATCGGGGGGAAACAGCTTGATCCGGCCCCAGGGTCAATCCTGCAGCGGAGCGCCTCCCGACTCACATGCGGCGGTGCACCTTTCTGCGCATTTTCCCTGCAGGCCTCGCTCCGGTCGCGCCACAAAAAAGCGCCTGAAGTCCCTCAGGCGCCAAAGGTCCCTTGAGGATCAGGTTGCATCAGGCAGCCTGTTCGCTGTCCAGGCTCATGCCACCGGTTTGGCTGAAGCCTCCGTCCACATAGGTGATCTCGGCAGTGATGCCGCTGGCCAGATCGGACAACAGGAAGGCCGCCACGTTGCCCACATCCTCGATGGTCACGTTGCGGCGCAGCGGCGAAGCGTTCGCCACAATGCGCAGCAATTTGCTGAAGTCCTTGATGCCGCTGGCTGCCAGGGTTTTGATCGGGCCCGCACTGATTCCATTGACGCGCATGCCGCGTGGACCGAGGGCCTCGGCCAAGTAACGAACCGACGACTCCAGGCTCGCCTTGGCCAGACCCATGGTGTTGTAGTTGGGGATGGTCCGCAGTGCACCAAGATAGGAGAGTGTGAGCAGTGCCGATTTCTCGTTCAGCATCGGCAGAGCCGCCTTGGCCATGGCCGGGAAACTGTATGCGCTGATGTCGTGCGCGATCCGGAAGTTCTCGCGGGTCAATCCGTCCAGAAAATCTCCGGCAATGGCCTCGCGCGGCGCAAATCCAATGCTGTGCACGAAACCATCGAAGCTTGGCCAGGTCTGAGCGAGATCGGCGAACAGCTTCGTGATCTGGACGTCGTCGCCGACGTCGCAGTCAAACACCAGTTGGGAATTGAAGTCCGCGGCGAATTCGGTGATGCGGTCCTTGAATCGTTCGCCCACATAACTGAACGCCAGCTCTGCGCCCTGTTCGTGGCAAGCCTTGGCAATGCCGTAGGCGATGGACCGGTTCGACAACACGCCCGTGATCAGCAATTTCTTGCCGGTGAGAAAACCCATTGTTCAGTCTCCAGAGAAAATTCCAGCAGAATTGTCGCATGCAGGTTCCCGCCGCCCGCCGCCGATGCACCACCACCTCCGCTCTTGCGGGGCTGGCTCTGTGGGTGTGCGCATCGACGTCCTGGGCGGCACACGGGTATGCCCTATGGGGGGAACTCAAGTATCCGGACGGATTCACCCACTTCGACTATGTCAACCCACAAGCACCCAAGGGTGGGGAGCTGCGGCTCGTGAGCAATCTGCGCGCCAGCACTTTCGACAAGTACAACCCCTTCACCCTGCGTGGCAATGCGCCGGCTTACCTGTCGAACCTCATGTTCGACTCCTTGCTGGCGGGGGCACTTGACGAAACCGGCGCGGCTTACGGCTTGCTGGCGGAGGATGTGCAGGCTGCGCCCGACGGTCTGTCCGCCACGTTCCGCCTGCGCACCACCGCACGCTTCCACAATGGCGACCCGGTGCTGGCTGCGGATGTAAAGCACAGCTTCGACACCTTGCTCGGCCCGCACACCTCGCCGGTCTACAAGACCGTCCTGGCCGATGTGGCTGGACTGGACGTCATTGACGAGCGCACCGTGCGCTACCGCTTCAAGGTGCCCAATCGCGAGTTGCCCCTGACCGTGGGCGGGCTACCGGTGTTCAGCCGGGCCTGGGGCAACGAGGCGGACTCTGCCACCGGCCAGCGCAAGACCTTCGACAAGGTGGTCACCGACATCCCCATCGGCAGCGGGCCGTACCGGATCGGTCCGGTCAATTTCGGCAAGGACATCACCTACGTGCGCGACCCGGCGTACTGGGGGCGCGACCTGCCGGTGCGGCGCGGAACGGCAAACTTCGACCGCATCACGGTCAAGATCTACCGCGACAACACGGCGCGGCTGGAGGCCCTGAAGGCTGGCGAATTCGACCTGATGCGCTTCTTCTCTGCCGGCGACTGGGCACGCCGCGTGACTGGGCGAAAGTTCGATACCGGTGAGCTCGTCAAGGGCGAGTTCACCCACCGCCTGCCCACCGGTTTCCAAAGTTATGTGCTGAACACCCGCCGAAAACCGCTGGACGATATCCGGGTGCGCGAGGCACTGGGCCTGGCCATGGACTATGAGTGGATGAACCGGCAGATGTTCTACAACGCCTACCAGCGCGTGCAGGGCCTGTTTGGCAACACAGACTGCTCGGCAAGTGGCGTGCCTGGTGCCGACGAACTGGCGTTGCTTGAACCGCTGCGCG
>JALORL010000009.1 GCA_025458915.1 Hydrogenophaga sp. | reverse complement strand
CTGCGCGAAGCCACCGAAGCCGACGAGCTCGTGCTGGTCAGCGACGTGTTCGACCCCGCCCTGCGGCTGCGCTCGCTCACGATCGCCGCCCAGGCCTGCGCAGAACAGCCCGAGCCGGCCATCCCCTGAACCACCGGAGACGCAGTCAAGTTAGCGGTCGGCCATTGGCAGCGCGCCGAGATACCGCAGAGCGCCCTCGCCCGCGGCGCGACCAGTGGCCAGACAGGCGGTGAGCAAGTAGCCGCCAGTCGGCGCTTCCCAGTCCAGCATTTCTCCGGCGCAGAACACGCCGGGCAACGGACGCAGCATCAGACCGTCGTCCAGCGCCGCCCAGCGCACCCCGCCCGCGCTGCTGATGGCTTCGTCCAGAGGGCGCGGCGTCAGCACCGTGACCGGCAAGGCCTTGATGGCTCGGGCCAGGGCAGCGGGGTCGTGCAGCGTGGCCTTGTCGAGCCGTTCGTTGAGCAGCGCCATGCGGATGCCGTCGATCCCCAGCCGGCTCTTGAGGTGGCTGGACAGGCTGCGCGAGCCGCGGGGATGCGCAACCTGCTGTTGCACCTGCTCCAGGCTGCGGTCAGGCTGCAGGTCCAGGTGAAAAGTGGCGCTGCCGTGGCATGCAATGTGTTCACGCAACAGGGCCGATACCGCATAGATCAGGCTGCCCTCGACGCCGGTCGCGGTGGCCACGAATTCGCCACGCCGGTGGAACACCGTGCCGCCATCGCCCTGGAAGCGAAGGCTCACCGCCTTGAACGGCTGCCCGGCAAAGCGTTCAGCGAAGAACGGGCTCCAGCCCTGGCCAGCGGTGTGTGGACCACCGGCCACGTCGAAGCCACAGTTGCTCGGCCGCAATGGGGCCACGGGAACCCCTTCCGCTGCGAAGGAAGAGACCCAGGCGCCGTCCGAACCCAGCCGTGCCCAGCTGCCACCACCGAGCGCCATCACCACCGCACGGGCCTGTACGCGCCGCTCGCCCTCGGGAGTGCGCAGGGTCAGGCCAACCTGGCCCGCCGGTGCCGGCCACCAGCCGGTCCATCGGTGCCGCATGTGGAAGCGCACAGGCATGCCCGGCGCCACTGGGTGGCGCAGACGCTGCAGCCAGGCCCGCAACAGCGGGGCGGCCTTCATGTCGGTGGGAAACACCCGGTTCGAGGAGCCCACAAAGGTCTCGATGCCCAGGCCCGAAGCCCATTGCCGAACCGCACCTGAACCAAAGCGCTCCAGCCATGGTCCCAGCGCCACTCCTGCTTCGGCGTACCGGGTCCGGAAGGCTGCATCGGGTTCTGCATGGGTGAGGTTCATGCCGCCTTTGCCCGCCAGCAGGAACTTGCGCCCGACCGAAGGCATGGCGTCGTACAGGTGCACCGAGCGACCCGCCGCGCCGAGCACCTCTGCAGCCATCAGGCCAGCCGGTCCGCCTCCGACCACGGCCACCTCAACCGCTTCCCAGGGAGGATCTTCCCGTCCGACAGGGTTCATGTCACCCCCGATTCAGGCAGCTCGATGAGCCTGCCGTGCGAATTGATGAACGCCAGCCGCACCACCGCGCCTGGTTGTGCCTGCTGTACCGCATTCCGGTACTGTTCCATCTTACGGACCAGTTCAGGTTGCAGCTCGGGCCGCAGCGCGCTCTTGTAATCCAGCACCCACCATTCCCCCGAATCGCGCCGCCGCACCAGCCTGTCCAGCCGCAGCAACGCGCCGCCCAGGAAAACATCCAGCTCATTGTCGGCCTGGTCCACCGTTGCAGCGTCCCAGACCCAGGCGGCTTCGCCGCCCACGGTACGACGCGCCATGTCCAGGGCCTGCCTGGCGCTCTCCTGCGCCAGTCCGAACTCGCGTACCACTGCCTGCAGGTGGGTGTCCGACCAATCCCAGCAAGGCGCTCCGGCCTGCGGGTTCTGCGTGGGGTGCCATTGCAACAGCCGGTGCAAGGCCTGCCCGATGCGGGCGGTCACGTCCTCGGTTGCCGATGAACTGGGCACGGACAGCGCTGCCGCAGACGGCTCGGCCGTTTGCCGCGGTACAAGCGCTGGCAGTTCCAACAGGTGAAAGCGGTGGCTTGTGCCGCCCCCTGCCAGACCCGTGCACGGCATGGTATTGCGCTCCTCCAGCGGGGCGGGTACAGGCTGCTGCAATGCCGCTGCCTGCAGGCGCTGATACCAGCTGGTGCCAGTCCCTCGGGTGTGGGGCTCGAAACTGGAAATCACCAGTCGGGACTCTGCCCGCGTGATGGCCACGTAGAGCGCATTGATTTCCTCCAGCGAACGCGCACGCTGCTCCGACGCCAGCGTGTCCACGGCACACACCGGTGGCCTTTTCTCGCTGGCGAGGAACACAAACCGCTGCGGTACCGGAGCCTCGCCGGGCCAATCGATCAGCACGCCCATGGTCTCTGGCCGGGATGCGGTGCTGTCGGTGTCGAGCATCAGGACCGTAGGGGCCTCCAGGCCCTTTGCGCCGTGGATGGTCAGCAGGCGCACGGCCTCTCCGTGGTGGGTGGGGCTGGCTGGAATACCGCCCGCCTTGAGCGCACGCACGAACCGGTAGGCGGTAAGGAATCGCCCGCCGTCCTGCGCCAGTGCCTGCGCCAGCAGGTCGCGCAAGGCAACCAGAACACCGGTGCGCTGCGCCGCAGGAACCGCCTGCGCGAATCGGGCGATTACATCGCCATCGGCGTAGATGGCCGACAGTGCGTCGTGCGGAGGCAGATTGAGCGCCCAGTGCTGGTAACGCAGCAGGCGCGTGGCCGCCGCTGCGATGGCGTCTGCCAGTGCCGGCGCTGCAGTGGACTCGATCGACACAGCCTGCAGGGTGTCAATGCGTTGCTGCTGCGGCAACGCTGCAAAGCGCTGCAACACGGCCCACCAGCGGGGCCGCTCGGGCTGTTCGTTGCCCGGCTCCGCGGCGGGGGTCCAGTGCCGTTGCAGGCGGGCCACGGTGGCCAACGCACCATCGTTCCAGCCAAACAGCGGGGACTTGAGCGCGCGGGCCAGACTGAGGTCGTGCCCGCTGGATACCAGCACATCGAGCAGCGCCACCACGTCCTGCACCGCAGGCGCTTCGCACAGATCGAGTTTTTCGGGCTGTTCGCTGGCAATGCCGAGTTCCCGCAGGGCCTCGAACATCCACACCAGGCGTTCGCGCTTGCGGGCCAGCACCATCAGTTCCCCGGGCTTCAAACGCCCTTCAGCGATCTCCAGCGCCACCCAGCGCGCCGCCTGCCGCGCCTCCAGCGCCGGCATCGTGTCCTCGGGCGAGACCTTGGGTGTGGTCAGGCTGTCGCGCCAGCCCTCCCGGTCTTCCTCGCTCACGGTCGTCTCGCGTTCGCTGCGCGAAACCTGCGGCAGCGCCAGCACGGCGCCCTCACCTGTGCTTTGCGTGGTGTGGGTGCGGAAGTCGCTGCTGTAGTCGCCCGCCTGCACGGCGGCCAGCATGGCGGCGTTCAACGCGCTCACGACCGCCGGTGCGCAACGGCGGGTGTGGTCGCAACTGAGCAGCGTACCGCCCAGCCCCTGCACCACAAAGCTCTGTGCCGCCTTGAACACCTGGGGTTCGGCACGTCGGAACCGGTAGATGGACTGCTTGGGATCGCCCACCAGGAACACGCTGGGCGCTTCACCCGCGCCGGCGCCCGCGTAGGAGGACAACCAGCCGTGCAGGGCTTGCCACTGCAGCGGGTTGGTGTCCTGGAACTCGTCGATCAGGAGGTGGCGCACGCGGGCGTCCAGCCGTTGCTGCATCCAGCCTGCCAGTTCGGTATCGCCCAGCAGGCGCCGGGCGGCCAGCTCCACGTCGCTCATGTCGACCCAGCCACGTTCGCGCTTCAGCGCCGCGTAGATGTCGAGCAGCACCCGGCTCAGGCGCACCATGCGCTGGTGGTGCCGCCACGACTGGAGTTGCGAAGCAGCCTGCATGGCACGTTCCGCCAGCCCCTGCGCATGGCGCACTGCTTCGAGACCGACCACCTTCTCCGAGAATTTGCGGGGTGCGCCCTCATTGGTCAGCAACGCTTTGAGGGCATCAGCGCTTGCACGCTCTGTCAGCGCCTTTTCCAGCTCAGCGCCTTTGGCAGAGAAGGTCTTGGCGCTGGCGCGGCCCAGTGCGATCGCGGCTTCAGACAGCGACGCCCTCGCGCCGGCATCGTCCACCAGCCAGCGCAGCGGATCGTCGCAGCCGTCGAATTCGGGGAAACGGGCGGACAGCGGGTCCACCGAGCGCTGCACCACGCCCTGCGCGTCGGCCAGGGCAAACTCGACCCGCTTGTTCAGCGCGTTCAGCAACGCCTGCTGGGTCTGGTGCCGGCCGTGGCTGCGCACGGTGTCGGCAAAGTCCTGGCGCACGGCAGGGTCGCGTGTCAGGGCACCGTAAAAGCGGGGCCACACCAGGCGTATGGCCTGGGTGTCGTCCTCCAGCAACTCGTATTGCACCGGCAGCTTCAACTCGTCCAGCACCGCGAGCGGCGCGCCACGCAGCAAGGCGGCAAACCAGCTGTGGAAGGTTTTCAGCTGCACCGGCCTTCCGTGGGCTGCCACGCGGGCATGCAGGGATTGCGCCTGCGCTACCCGCTGCCAAGCCTCCTGCTCCGGCAGACCGCGCTGATGCAGCTCGGCGGCCAGCGCCTCGTCCGGCAGCGACGCCCACCGACGCATGTCGTCCGCCAGGCGCTTTCGCATTTCTCCAGCGGCCTTGCGGGTGAAGGTGATGGCGAGAATGTCCTGCGGAGGGCAACCGTCGAGCAAGGCCCGAAGAATGCGCGAGACCAGCATCCAGGTTTTGCCCGCACCTGCACAGGCCTCCACGGCAATGCTGCGCCCCGGGTCGCAGGCCAGGGCATAGAAGGCAGCGCTGGACACGGGTTGGCCATTGGCGCGAAAGGCAGCCTGTCCTGTCATGCGCCCTCCCAGAAGTCCTTGCGACAAAGGCCGCGCACGGCACAGTACGCACAGACGCGGCCCTCGCCCAGCGCTGCCAGGGCATGACCCCCAGCGATGCGCCCCAGGTCCTGCACCAGACCCTCGCGCAGCTGTTCACGCGCCTGCAACACCTCGGTGTGTTCCATCAACTGGGTGCGCGTCTCGTGCTCCCTCGATCCCGGGCGGTCGTTGATGCTGAGGTAGCCAGCGCGCAAGGTAGCGTCCGGCATGAGCGCAGCATAGAAGGCCAGCTGCACATCTTCGAGGGGCTCCTTCAGACGGGCCTGGGTGGTGCTTCTGCTTTCGGTCTTGTAGTCGATCACGAACGGGATCGGCCCCTCCGGACTGTGCTGCGCATCGATCCGGTCCAGCTTGCCGTACAGCTTCCAGGGGCCGGCACCGGCAGTGAGCTCGGCCTCCGCCCGCAGGAACCGCGGCCCGGCCCGGCCGGGTGCAGCTTCAAACTGGGCCAGCCAGTCGAGATAGCCGTCCCGCAGGGACGGCCACACCACCTCGTAGGGCAAGAATCCGGCGGCGCCTTCGTCGGTTCGCAGACCCATGCGCACCGTGGTGTCGTGTGCAATGCGGTCCAACGCCGCTGCATCGGCCGTCCTGCCCGGCCGGTCGGCGGCCCGCTCCTCATGAAACGTTCGCAACACGGCGTGCAGCCAGTTCCCGAAGTCCCGCTGGTCTGGCTCCACATCCAGTTCGGGAACATCCGCCAGGCGCAACTGCCTCTGGGCAAAGAAGCGGTACGGGCAATTGCGCAGGTCCTGGTAGGCACTGGCCGACAGGGACCCAGACAACAAATCCGGCGCCGAGGGAAAAGGCCGGCCCGTCGATGCCGCAGTCAGCTCGCGCTGCTGCCGGGGCTCCCCGGCTGCGGGCACGCCAGCAGACTGCAAAGCCATCACCCACGCGTTGGGCAGCACCGGTTCGCCCTGGTCCTGCGTCCGCCACAGCACGTCCAGCCGCTGCGACTGCAGCAACCACCACCAGGCTTGCCGGGCCGACTGCGCCAGTGTCTCGCGCGCGGGCAGTCCCAGCCGCTCGCGCGCCGTGGCGGTCCACTCCCCAGCTGGCTCGGGGGACGGGTTGAGGCGGACTTCGTCGCAACCTGGAACCACAGCCGCAGCAAAAGACCGCCCCAACAGATGCGGCATGGGAAGAATCATCACCTCCGGATGATCCGGGCCCACTGGCAGGAAGGTGGCACCTTCCAGAACGTCCCGTACCCAGGCGGTGAATGCCCCCAGCGAGAGACCTGATTCACGCGCCAGCGGCCTTGCGGCGGAATCGATGTGACCCAGACCCGCCAATTCCTGTGCAGCGCCCTCTCCCAGGCGCAGCACCTGCACCATCCACTTCCCGGCCTCGTCGCCTTGCCAGGCCGACCACCAGCCTAGCTGTTGCAGTGTGGCCGTCAGAGTCTCCAGCCACCGCACCAAACTGCGGGGAGCCTGCAAACCAGCGAGAAGTTCGACCAGCCCGGCGGGCAGCAAGGGCAACAGCAGCTGCGACTGCAAGGCCATGCGCCAGGACGACACGCCCTGCTCCCGGGCGCGCAGCTCCATGGCCTGAACGGACTGCTCTGCCCATCCGCTGCCATGCTTCAGCAATGCCAGCACATCGTCCATGGACGCAAGCGGTGCGGCCGCACGCAACAGGCACATGAGCTGGGCTGCCACATGGGTGGTGGAGAGCTTCCAACCCGTTTCATCGTGGACACGCACACCTGCGGCGTGCAGCAGTGCACTGATGCGTCGGGTGATCAGGCGGTCGGTCGCCACCAGAGCCACGGGCACATGGCCGAGCTGGATCTGGCGCATGACGCAGGCAGCTGCCCGCTGCGCCTCGTCCTCGGCATCGTCGCAGGCATGCAGCAGGCACTCCCCGCCGGGAAGGTCCGGCAGCGCTGGATCGACCCAGGGAATCGCCACGGCGCGATCCCCCCAGCGTTCCTGCAACGCATCCACCAAAGGGTCTGGCTGAAAGCCCTTCACGACCACCAGCAGCTGCGCCGTGCGGCCAGGCGCGGCAAGGTCCGTCCACAGCACGTCGGTGCCATACGACGAAGCGCTGGCCCAGGTCAGCGCCAGGACGCCCACCAGGCCTTCCCATTGCAGGGCTCCAAGCGCAGGAAACAGGTCCTGCTGCAACGTCTCCACCCACTTTGCACGCTGCTCCGGTGGAATGGCAGCCACCACCGCTGCCAGCGGCCGGGCGCTGTCCATGAGCCGACGGACCATGACTATCCGCAGATCCGGTGGGGTGCCCGGCGGAATCACGCGGGCCAGCAGCGCCGTGGCCACCAGGCTGTCGCGCGCTGCATCCAGACACAGGTCACTGGGCCCGGGCAAGAACGGATGCAAAGCCGTTGCCCAGTTCCGGGTGGTCTCGAACCGGGGAACGTAGCCATCGGGGTGGTGCCGGGCCCACGCCTTGCGCCCGATATCCATGAGCTGTGCGTAAGGCACCACCACCACCACCTGGGCCGGCGGCACACCGCGCTGTGCGCAAGCCCTGTCAATGGACTGGATCAGGGCGTCCCAGCGTCGGTCAGCCTGCAGGACAGCGCTGTCGGACGCAGCCAGACACGCCGGCGCAGGGACTGGAGAGGCAGACGTCATGAAATGGGGGTTTCTGTCACAATGCGCGACACGGCGAGCCAGGCGCCAACCACTCAGGCACTTGAAGCCCGCGCATCTGCCCAAAATGTAACCTGCCCCTCAACGCAAATTTAGGACGAATCATGGCCAGCGACCTGATCAAACACGTTTCCGATGCGAGCTTCAAGTCCGATGTGCTCGACGCTCAGTCTCCGGTGCTGGTGGATTTCTGGGCCGAATGGTGTGGTCCCTGCAAAATGATCGCGCCCATCCTGGACGAGGTGGCAGGCTCCTACAACGGCAAGCTGCAGATCGCCAAGCTCAACGTGGACGACAACCGGGATGTGCCCGCCAAGTTCGGCATCCGCGGCATCCCCACCCTCATCCTGTTCAAGAATGGCCAGCCGGCTGCCACCAAAGTGGGCGCCTTGAGCAAGGCCCAGCTCACGGCCTTCATTGACCAGCAATTGGCCTGACCCATCTCATTCCCTCGCCCTGGTGGGTCGGGTGCAATGCCCCACCCATCCGGCGAGCCGGTTTTTCCTGTCATAATTTCTACAGAGCTGCGCCAATAGGGCCTGCCTCCCCCTCGCGTCCCGCCCCACATCCAGGCGCCGGCGCACCCTCCCCCCGGTATTCCTGCAACTCCCTCCCGGAGTGATTTCCATGCACCTCAACGAACTCAAGGCACTGCACGTGTCTGAAGTCCTCAAGCAGGCAGAAGCGCTTGAGATCGAAAACACCGGCCGCATGCGCAAGCAGGAGCTGATGTTCGCCATCATCAAGAAGCGCGCCAAAGGCGGGGAACTGGTCAACGCGGATGGCGTTCTGGAAGTGCTTCCCGACGGTTTCGGCTTTTTGCGCGCGCCCGACACCAGCTACACCGCCAGCACCGACGACATCTACATATCGCCCAGCCAGATCCGCCGCTTCAACCTGCACACCGGCGACATGATCGAGGGCGAGGTGCGGATTCCCAAGGACGGGGAACGCTACTTTGCCCTCAACAAGCTCGACAAGATCAACGGCTTGCCCCCCGAGGACAACAAGCACAAGATCATGTTCGAAAACCTGACGCCGCTGTTCCCCAAGGAACAGATGCGTCTGGAGCGTGACAGCTTCAAGGGCGACGAAAACATCACCGGCCGCGTGATCGACATCATCTCGCCCATCGGGCGCGGCCAGCGTGCGCTGATCGTGGCACCGCCCAAAAGCGGCAAGACGGTGATGATGCAGCACATCTGCCACGCCATCACCGCCAACCACCCGGATGTGGAGCTGATGGTGCTGCTGGTGGACGAACGTCCCGAGGAAGTGACCGAAATGCAGCGCACCGTGCGCGGCGAGGTGATCGCCTCCACCTTCGACGAGCCCGCCGCCCGCCACGTGCACGTTGCCGAAATGGTGATCGAACGGGCCAAGCGCCTGGTCGAGCTCAAGAAAGACGTGGTGATCATGCTGGACTCGATCACCCGCCTGGCCCGCGCCTACAACAACGTGTTGCCCTCCAGCGGCAAGGTGCTCACCGGCGGCGTGGACGCCAACGCCCTGCAGCGCCCCAAGCGCTTCTTCGGTGCCGCACGCAAGATCGAAGAAGGCGGCTCGCTCACCATCATCGCCACCGCCTTGGTCGACACCGGCTCGCGCATGGACGAGGTGATCTTTGAAGAATTCAAGGGCACCGGCAACTGCGAGATCCACCTGGACCGCCGCCTGTACGAAAAGCGCGTTTTCCCCTCAATCCAGCTCAACCGCAGCGGCACCCGCCGGGAAGAGCTGCTGCTGCAGCCCGAGATCCTGCAAAAGACCCGCATCCTGCGCCAGTTCATGTACAACATGGACGAGATCGAGGCCATGGAAATGGTCCTCAAGAGCATGAAAGCCACGAAAAACAATTCCGAGTTCTTCGACATGATGCGAAGAGGCGGCTGATCCGGACTCCCCCCTGCGCCGCTGACGCGGCTTCCCCCCTCCGTAGCGCGCCTGCGGCGCTTCGAGGGGGGACAACACCTGAGGCCCGGCGAAGCCGGTTCCTCGGTGTTTCTGGAATGAACTCCCCCTCGATTTCCTCTGCCTGATTCGCTTCAGCGTTTCAGGCGCACGTGTCTCCCGTCCAGAGATGCCGTGGAACCGGCTTCGCCGGGCCACAGGCATCGCCCCCTGGGGGGGGGACGCCGAAGGCGGCGTGGGGGGTACCAAGGTGTGCGGCGCGGGGGGAGTTATAATCCGAGGCTTTGCTGATTGCGACAAGTACAGTGGAATGGTTCCGCTGCGGCTGCCGCACCTGAACCGTAAGGAAACGTCATGAAAGACGGCATTCACCCCAACTACCGCGAAGTCTGCTTCCTGGACCTGTCCAACAACTTCAAGTTCGTGACCCGCTCGTGCGCGAACACGAAAGAGACCATCAAGCTGGAAGACGGCCGCGAACTGCCGCTCTACAAGCTGGACACCTCCAGCGAATCGCACCCCTTCTATACCGGCACCCAGAAGAGCGTGGACAACATGGGCGGCCGCGTCGAGCGTTTCCGCAACCGCTACGCCAAGGGAGCCCCTGCTTCCAAGTAACAGTGGTTTCGCCTGCCGGGGCATGGCTCCGGCAAGCGCTTCACACCAGGCAGCCTCCGTGGCTGCTTTTTTTTCGCCATAGCCCGTCCGGACAGGACTGTGATCGTCGCACGCCTGTATATTGCCCGCAGTGAACCGACCAACCCCTGCCATCGTCACCCAAACGGCGGTGCGCCCGCTGCCCCGAATCGCGCTCTGGCTGTTCTGCGCGGCCTATGTGCTGCCCGGTTTTCTGGGGCGTGAACCCTGGAAAGTGGATGATGTCGCCTCTTTCGGCATCATGCAGGCCCTTGCCGAGGGGTTGAGCGACTGGTGGAACCCCCAGCTTCTGGGCGCACCGCCCGGAGACACCGCACTGCTGCCCTACTGGCTTGGTGCGCTGTTCATCCAGGCGTTTCCGTTTCTCGATCCGGTAGTGGCATCGCGCATTCCCTTTGCGCTGTTGCTGTTGCTGACGCTGGTCAGCACCTGGTACACGGTGTACCACCTTGCCCGCCTGCCGTCGGCGCAACCACTGGCTTTCGCATTTGGTGGAGAGGCCAGTCCCAAAGCGTATGCACGTGCCCTGGCCGATGCCGGTCTGCTGGCTCTTCTGGCCTGTCTGGGGCTGGCCCAGCTGGGCCATGAAACCACCCCGGACTTGGTTCGACTGGCCTTGTTGGCCATGCTGCTCCACGCACTGGCACGGCTCGCGCCAGTGCAGGGCGACCGGCATTGGCTCAGCCTGCTCATGGTGGGCCTGGCACTGCCGGGCCTGTACCTCAGCGCCATGGGATGGCAAGCGGTGTTGATGGCTTTTGGCTGGTGGCTGCTGCTGGGCAAGCCGCCCACCACCGACCCGCATCCCGACCATGCCACGACAGCCATCTCCGGGCGCGCGCTTGTGCTGTCCGGGCTGATCGTGACGACGGCGGTTGCCGCATGGGCTGGCTGGTTCAAACTATCGCCGCCGTTGGACATGGTTCTTTCGACGAGTCCGCTGGCCCCATCCCCTGCCAGCGATGCGCCCAACGAGCCACTGGCCTGGGTCAGGTTTGCGCGGTTGCTGGTCTGGTTCACATGGCCCGCGTGGCCGCTCGTGATCTGGACCCTCTGGTCATGGCGCCGCCAGTTGCTGAGTCCCCATGTGGCACTGCCCCTGTGGGGCGCGTTGGTCTGTGTGGTCTCCAGCGCGTTGCAGGAGCGTGAGGATCGCGCCCTGTTGCTGATCCTGCCGTCCATGGCGGTGTTGGCAGCGTTTGCCTTGCCCACGCTCAGACGCAGCGTCTCGGCGCTGATCGACTGGTTCACCCTGCTCTTCTTCACCGGATGTGCCGTGATCATCTGGGTGGTCTGGGTGTCGATGATGACCGGTGTCCCCGCAAAACCGGCGTCCAATGTGGCGCGTCTGGCACCCGGTTTCGTTCCCGAGTTTTTCATCGTGCCCTTTGCCGTGGCCGCTGTCGCAACACTGGCATGGTTTGCCCTGGTGAAATGGCGGGTGGGCAGGCACCGGCAGGCCATCTGGAAAAGCCTGGTGCTGCCTGCAGCCGGCAGTACGCTGTGCTGGCTGTTGCTCACCACCCTGTGGTTGCCGCTGCTGGACTTTGGCCGCAGCTACGGCCCGCTGGCGCGAGGGCTGGCGAATCTGGTTCCTGGCACATCCTGTGTGCTGGTGGACGGACTGAGCCAGGCCCAGATTGCGGCGCTGAAACAGCAAGGCGGGCTGTCGTTGACCCGCCTCAACGACCCGGCAGGTTCTGCGTGCAAAAGCCTGGTTGTGTCGCCCGAAGCCCAGCCCACGCTGGACGAGCGGGTGGACCTGACCCGCTGGGCGTTTCGCGCCCGCGTGAGCCGGCTCTCGGACCGCAAGGAAAGTTTGCTGCTGTACCAGCGGGTGGGCGATTGACCGGGCGATGACCCGCCAGCAGGGTCAGGCGCTGCCAGCCTGCATGGCCAGGACCCTCATCCCCTGGGATGCACCCGAATGCGGGAAGCGGGCAACACCATCATGAAGCGCGTCCCTTCTCCCACGGTGCTGTCCACCTCCAGTTGCCCGCCGTGCCGCTGGATGACGTGCTTGACAATGGCCAGTCCCAGACCGGTTCCGCCGGTTTCCCGGGAGCGGCTACGGTCCACCCGGTAAAAGCGTTCGGTCAGGCGGGGAATGTGTTCTTCGGCAATGCCGGGACCCGTGTCGGCAACGCAAAATTCGCCGGAGCCGTCGGCACGCAGCGCCCAGTGCGCACGGATGGTGCCGCCGCCCGGGGTGTAACGCACGGCGTTGCTCAGCAGATTGGACATGGCGCTGAGCAGTTCGGTTTTCACGCCGGCCACCCAGATCGACGCATTGTCCAGGGCAGCAATGTCATGGGGAGGCTGGGCAATCACCTCCGACAGACCCCTGGCCTCCTGCACCACATGCTCCAGCAGTTCGCCACTGTCGATCCATTCGCCCTGGCCCGGTGCCGGGCTGCCTTCCAGGCGGGACAGAGTGAGCAGATCACTGACCAGCGTCTGCATGCGCTGGGCCTGCTGGCTCATGAGCCCGAGGTAGCGGTTGCGGTCGGCTTCTTCCAGGGGAATGTTCTGCAGGGTTTCCACGAAGCCGCTGAGTACGGTGAGCGGCGTTCGGATTTCGTGCGACACATTGGCCACGAAGTCACGCCGCATGGCCTCTGCAAGTTGCACCGCAGTGACGTCGCGCGAGAGCAGCAGCTTTCGCTTCTTGCCATAGGGATGGATCTGCAACAGGATCTTGCTCGGCTGGGACGGGCGAACCCCGGGACCATCGATCTGGATCTCGTGCTGGAACTGCCCCGATGCCATGTAGGCCGTGAACGTGGGGTGGCGCACCAGGTTGCGGATGTACTGACCAAGGTCGCGCTGAGGATCAAAGCCGAGTTGGTTGGCCGCAGTGAGGTTGCACCATTCGATGCGGCCGGCCGCGTCCAGCAGCACCACGCCATTGGGTGAGGCCTGTATGGCAGCGAGAAAGTCTTCCAGTCGGGCGTCGCTGTTGGCGGCCTTTTTCTCCAGCTTCCGAAAGGCCTTGCGGCTGCGTTCCACCACCTCGCCCCAGGTGCCGTGCATGTGCGGCGCGCGCGCAGGGTCAGCCTTGTTGAGCCAGTGCAGGACGCGCCGGGCCCGAAGACCGTCGATCACGCTCCACGCCAGTGCGCCAGCGAGTGCTCCGCCAAAGGTCCAGCCCTCGGTTCCCCGGATCCACCCGGCCACCGCTCCCAGGGCCACGAGGAGCAGCAGTTCGATGGCCCGGCGGGTCATGCGCTGGAGCTGGGCGAGGCCTGAGCCCCTCGGGTGCTGGTGTTCAAGGCCGTGAGCCGGTAACCCGCTCCGCGCACGGTCTCCACCATGGCAGCGGCTTCACCGAGGGATTCCCTCAAACGCTTGACATGCACATCCACGGTTCGCTCCTCGATGAAGACATGGTCGCCCCAGATCTTGTCGAGCAGCGTACCACGGGTGTGCACGCGTTCTGCATGCTTCATGAGGTAGTGCAGCAGCTTGAATTCGGTGGGTCCGACCTTCAGCTCGGCCCCCCGGAACGTGATGCGGTAGGTGGCTGCGTCCAGCGCCAGTTCGCCCACCTGCACCGAATCGTTGACGATCTCGGGGGCGCGGCGGCGCAGCACAGCCCGGATGCGCGCCAGCAGTTCCTGCGTCGAAAAGGGCTTGGTGATGTAGTCATCGGCGCCGGCGTCCAGCCCCTGCACCTTGTCGGACTCGTCGCTGCGGGCGGTGAGCATGAGAATGGGAACCGTGCGGGTGCGTTCGTTCTTGCGCCATTGCCGGGCCAGCGCGGCGCCGCTTTCCCCGGGCAGCATCCAGTCGAGCAGGATGACGTCGGGCAGGACCGCATCGACCTCGCGTTGTGCCGCCAGGCCGTCGAACACCACCGTAGGGGCAAAGCCGTTGTGGCGGAGATTCACGGCGATCAGCTCGGCAATGGAAGGCTCGTCCTCCACCACCAGAACGCGCGGGAGTTTTCTCATCGGACCACCGACTCCACTTTGTCGACCGAGGTGTGGCGGATGTCTTCACCCTTGACAATGAAGATGATCTGCTCGGCGATGTTCTTGGCATGGTCGCCCACACGTTCGATGGACTTGGCCAGGAACAGCAGGTCCAGACTGGGCGTGATGGTGCGGGGGTCTTCCATCATGTACGTGATGAGCTTGCGCAGGAAGCCGTTGTATTCGTCGTCGATCTCATTGTCCTGCTTGATGATGGTCACGGCCATGGACGTGTCCAGCCGGGCAAAGGAATCCAGCGATTTTCTCAGCAGCGCAGAAGCGAGGTCGGCCGCCAGCCGCAACTCCGAAATGGGCAGATTGCGTGGCGTACCGTTGTTGATGATGCTCTTGACCATGCGGGCGATGCGGGCCACCTCGTCGCCTGCCCGTTCCAGGTTCTGGGTGGTGCGGGAAATGGCCATGAGGAAGCGCAGGTCGCGGGCGGTGGGTTGCCGGCGGCCGATGGTGGAAATGATTTCGTGATCGATCTGAAGCTCCATCTGGTTGATGCGGGCTTCGTTGGCAATCACCTGCTCGGCCGACTCCAGACTCATGTGCACCAGGGCATGAACTGCCTGGTGCAGCTGCGATTCTACGAGGCCACCCATTTCAAGCACGTGGGTGGAAATGGAGTTGAGTTCGGCGTCGAACTGGCTGGAAATGTGTTTGTCGCTCATTGGATGACTCCCCTGGGATGCGAATGGTTTGGGGTTGGCGGCGCGGATCGGACAACGCCTGACGGTATCAGCCGAAGCGGCCGGTGATGTAGTCCTCGGTAGCCGTCTTGGTGGGCTTGAAGAAGATCTGTTCGGTGGCACCGAACTCCACCAGTTCGCCCAGATACATGTAGGCGGTGAAGTCGCTGCAGCGGGCGGCCTGCTGCATGTTGTGCGTCACGATGGCGATGGTGTAGTCGCTCTTGAGTTCGTGCACCAGCTCCTCGACCTTGCCGGTGGAGATCGGGTCCAGCGCCGAGGTGGGTTCGTCCAGCAGCAGCACCGAGGGCTTGACCGCCACGCTGCGGGCAATGCACAGGCGTTGCTGCTGGCCGCCGGAGAGCGACAGGCCGTTCTGCCCGAGCTTGTCCTTCACTTCGTTCCACAGTGCGGCCTTGGACAGCGCCCACTCCACGCGGTCGTCCATGTCGCTCTTGTTGAGGTTTTCGTACAGGCGCACCCCGAAGGCAATGTTGTCGTAGATGGACATGGGGAACGGCGTGGGCTTCTGGAACACCATGCCGATGCGCGCGCGCAGCAGGTTCAGGTCCTGCTTCGGATCGAGGATGTTCTGGCCGTAGAAGTTGATCTGGCCTTCGGCGCGCTGGCCGGGGTACAGGCTGTACATGCGGTTGAGCGTGCGCAGCAGCGTGGACTTGCCACATCCTGACGGACCGATGAAAGCGGTGACGCGCTTTTCCTGCACGTTCAGCGATACGTCCTTCAGGCCCTGGAACTTGCCGTAGAAGAAGTTGAGGTTGCGCACCTCCAGCGCGTTGCGCACCTCGCCTTGCTGAATGGTCTTGGCAGCGAAGTTTTCGGGCTTGATGGCGAAAGCGGATTCGGACATGGCTTTTCCTTGACGGTATTTGTTGTTGCTTCTGGGGGTGCAGCGCCTGCGGGATCAGGCTTTCACTTTTTCGCGGAAGAACACCCGCGCCAGGATGTTGAGCACCAGCACGGTCATGGTGATGATGAGTGCACCACTCCAGGCCAGGCGGATCCAGTTGTCGTACGGGCTGAGGGCGAACTGGAAGATCACCACCGGCAGGTTGGCCATGGGACCGCCCATGTCGGTGCTGAAGAATTGGTTGTTCAGCGCCGTGAACAGCAACGGTGCAGTTTCACCGGCAATGCGGGCCACCGCCAGCAGCAGGCCGGTGATCACACCGCTCTTGGCCGCGCGCAGCGTCACCATGGTGGCCACCTTCCAGCGCGGTGCGCCCAGGGCAAAGGCGGCTTCGCGCAGGCTGCCCGGCACCAGGCGCAGCATGTTCTCGGTGGTTCGAACCACCACCGGAATGGCAATCAGCGACAGTGCGAGGCTCCCGGCATAGCCGGAGAAGTTGCCCACCGTGGCCACGGCTATTGCGTACACGAACAGGCCCAGCACGATGGAAGGCGCCGACAGCATGATGTCGGTGACGAAGCGCGTGACCTCGGCGGTCTTGCTGCTGTCCCCGTACTCGGCCAGGTACACGCCCGCCAGAATGCCGATGGGCGTGGACACCACCACCGCCAGACCCACGATCATCAGGCTGCCCAGCAGCGCATTGCGCAAACCACCGCCCTCGGTACCCGGCGCGGGGGTATCGGCGGTGAAGATGTTGCTGTCCAGCCCGGCAATGCCGTTGGAGAACAGCACCCACAGGATCCAAAGCAGCACGGTCAGGCCCAGGGCCATGGCCGACATCGACAGGGTGAGACCGATCCAGTTGGCCCGCCGGCGCTTGGCATAAAGGCTCTTGTTCATTTCCATGGCGTTCTCGTCTTGGTCTTCTGGGTTGGATATGCAGGATCAGCTGCCCTTGGCTTTTTCGGCCCGGATGATCATCCACTTGGCCATCGCCAGCACCAGGAATGTGATGCAGAACAGCAGGAAACCCAGGGCGAACAGGGTGTTGAAGTGCAGGTCAGCCGCTTCACCGAATTCGTTGGCCAGCACCGAAGCAATCGAGGTGCCCGGGGAGAACAGCGACGTGGGCATGCGGTTGGCGTTGCCGATCACGAACGTGACGGCCATGGTTTCGCCGAGCGCCCGGCCCAGGCCGAGCATGATCCCGCCAATGACGCCCTTCTGCGTGTAGGGCAGAACCACCTTGCGCACCACCTCCCAGGTGGTGCACCCCAGGCCGTAGGCCGACTCGCGCAGGATGGGCGGGGTGATCTCGAACACGTCGCGCATCACCGCGGCAATGAACGGCAGCACCATGAACGCCAGGATGACGCCGGCGGCCATGATGCCCAGGCCGTTGGGAGCCCCGCCGAACAGCCAGCCCACCAGCGGCAGGCCACCCAGCACCTGTTGCAGCGGCACCTGCATGTAGTCGGCAAAGATGGGCGCGAACACGAACAGGCCGAACATGCCGTAGATGATGGACGGCACGGCAGCCAGCAACTCGATGGCCGTACCCAGCGGCCGGCGCAGCCAGACCGGGCAGGTTTCGGTGAGGAACAGCGCAATGCCAAAGGCCAGCGGGACGGCGATCACCATGGCGATGCCGGCGCTCAGCAGCGTGCCGACGATGGCGATCGCCGCGCCGTACTCCTCGTTGATGATGTCCCACTCAATGGTGGTGACGAATGCCAGGCCGAACTTCTGGAAGGTGGGCCAGGCGTTGTAGAACAGCGAAACGATGATGCCCACCAGTGCGATCAGCACCAGCAGGGAAAACGACTGGGTGAGCCGGTGAAAAACGATGTCCTGGATGCGCGCCCTGCTGGCAATGGCGCGCATGGATGCGTCACTTCGCTGGTCGGACCCGGAGCTGCTGCTGAACGGGGAAATGGGACTGGACATGCTGTCGGCGTTGGCTGTGGTGGTGTTCATCGGACCCCCTCCGGGTCAATGTGTGACAGTCATTGAAAGGCATTCAACTGCAAAAACCCACCGGCCAGCCAGCGCCTGCCGATGGGTTGTTCCGGGCGTTCCGCCTCTGATTATTTGTTGTTGATCTGCGACCACACACGGGTGCGGATCTGATCGGTCACGGCTGCCGGCATCGGCACGTAGTCCAGCTCCACCGCCGCGGCGCCGCCGTTCTTGAAGGCCCAGTCGAAGAACTTCAGCACCTCGGCAGATTCGGCCTTGTTGGTCGGCTCCTTGTACATCAGGATGAAGGAAGCGGTGCTGATGGGCCAGCTGTCAGCGCCCTTGGCGTTGACCATGGACACGCCCATGCCGGGCACGCTGAACCAGTCCACACCGGCAGCGGCAGCGGCAAACGACTTGTCATCCGGTCGCACGAACTTGCCGTCGGCATTCTGCATGGACATGTACGGGATGTTGTTCTTCTTGGCGTAGGCGTATTCCACGTAGCCGATGGCGCCCTTGGTGCGGCTCACGTTGGCGGCCACGCCTTCGTTGCCACGACCGCCCACGGAGGTGGGTGCGGGCCACTTCACGGCCGCGCCTTTGCCCACGGTGTCCGCCCAGTCCTTGCTCACCACGCTGAGGTAGTCGGTGAAGTTGAAGGTGGTGCCCGAACCGTCGGCGCGGTGCACGACGGTCACGGCCTGGTTGGGGAAGGTCTTGCCGGGGTTCAGGGCTGCGATCTTGGGGTCGTTCCAGTTGGTGATCTTGCCCAGGAACATCTCGGCCAGCACCGGGCCGGTGATGCGCACTTCGCCCTGGGCGAAGCCTTCCAGGTTGAACACGGGAATGGTGCCGCCGATGATGGCGGGGAACTGCACCATGCCGTCCTTGTCGAGGTCGGCCCCGCTCACGGGGGCATCCGAGGCACCGAAAGCCACGGTCTTGGCGCGGATCTGGCGCAGGCCGCCGGAGGAACCGATGGATTGGTAGTTCAGACCGGTACCGGTCTGGGCCTTGTACATCTCCGCCCACTTGGCGTAGATGGGGAATGGGAAGGTGGCGCCGGCACCAGTGATGTCGGCGGCGTGGGCGGTGCCCACAGCCAGGGCGGCGAAGGTGGCAGCAGCCACGGACTTGAGCAGAGTGCGTTTGGTGATCATGAAGGGTCCTCTCAGGGGGTTGGGAAATCGCCTGGGGTGCACTGTAGGCAGGCAATGTGACAGCCTTGTGACATGCGCAGAGTTGTCACGAATATGCGCGAAACCCGGCGCCACCAGAGCGCCATCGGGCGCCGGAAGCCGCCCCGAAGCCGGTTGGAAACCCGCGAACAAGGACCGGAGCGGGTGTCTGGACAAGGCAAAACGCCCCAATGCGTCACAATTCCGGCTCTTCCCACGATTCTGGTTTTCCCGGGTGCCGTTGTCGGTCACCCTCGCCACGCATGCAAAACGGTACCCTTCTGGCCGCCATCGATCTCGGGTCCAACAGCTTCCGGCTGGAAATTGGCCGCTACCACTCGGGCCACATCGAGCGCATCGAGTACATCAAGGAAACCGTTCGCCAGGGCGCCGGGCTGGACGAAAACAAGGTGCTCAGCCAGGCCGCCATGGAGCGCGGCTGGGACTGCCTGGCCCGGTTTGCCGAGCGCCTGCATGGCTTCAAGAAGCAGCAGGTGCGTGCCGTGGCCACCCAGACGCTGCGGGAGGCCCGCAACCGCGAGGAGTTCCTGCAACAGGCCCAGAAGATCCTGGGTTTTGCCATCGAAGTGATTGCCGGCCAGGAAGAGGCCCGGCTGATCTACCAGGGGGTGTCCCGGCTGCTGCCGCAATCCGACGAGAAGCGCCTGGTGTTCGACATTGGTGGCCGCTCCACCGAAATGATCCTGGGAGAAGGCTACAAGGCCCACCGCATGGAGTCGTACCGGCTGGGCAGCGTGGCATGGTCGAACAAGTATTTCCCACGCGGGCAGATTACTCCCACGGCATTCAAGACGGCCGAGGTGGCGGCCAAGGCCGTGCTGGACGAGGCGCTGGACAGCTTTCCGCCCACCGAATGGAATGCGGCCTACGGCTCGTCGGGCACCGTGGGCGCGGTGGCGGACATCCTGGCCGCCAATGGCTGGGCGTCGGGTGTCATCACCCGGTCCGGGTTGGCCTGGCTGGAGGATCGCTTTTCCAAAGCATCCAATGTGGACCTGGTGCGGCTGGAAGGCCTCAAGGACGACCGCCGTCCGGTCATCGCGGGCGGGTTGAGCGTGCTGTGCGCCATCGTCGACCTGTTCGACATCCAACAACTGCTCCCGGCCCAGGGCGCCCTGCGCCAGGGTGCGCTGTACGACCTGATCGACCGCGAGACCGATGGCGGCGATGTGCGCGAACGCACGGTGCGCTGGCTGGCGGAACGGTTCTCGATCGACGAAGCCCAGGCCAAGCGCGTGAGCACCGTGGCCACCGCCCTGTTTGCCCAGGTGGCAGCGGTGGATGCCCAGAACGAGCGGTATTCCCGGAAGCTGGCCTGGGCGGCGCGGCTGCATGAAATCGGCACGCACATCTCCCACGACCGGTCGTACCACCACGGCGCCTACATCCTCGACAACGTGGATGCGCCCGGCTTTTCCTTTCCCGAACTGCACCGGATGAGCCAGTTGGTGCTGGGCCAGCGTGGCAAGTTGCGCAAGCTCGAGCAATCGCTGGGGGACGAGCTGTTTGCCAAGCAACTGATGTGCCTGCGGCTGGCCACGCTGCTCTGCCACGCCCGCCAGATGCCGGAGTACGAGTCCATCCGTCTGAGCTACAAGTCAGGCGCCTTCAAGCTCGTCACCCATCCGGGCTGGGCGCGCCGCTATCCACAGTCAGCCTGGTTGATCGGTGAGGAAGTGATTGCGTGGCAGAAAACCAGCTGGAAGTTCTCCGCCGAGGTGCGGTAGCTGCAGTGGGCCGTTCCGGGCCGGCAATCGATCACAGTTTTCGCTGGCACCAGGGCCCGGATGCGGCACAGGCAGCACCAACACCCCTAGCATGGGCCACCTTCATTCGAACCCCGACCCGACATGAGCCTGATCGTTGTGGCAGAAGACGACCCCGGCACCCTGCGGCTGCTGTGCGTGGTCCTGGAGAAAAAGGGCCACGATGTGCTGGGTGTGGCCGACGGACAGACTGCCTGGGAGCGCATCGCAGAGCTGCGCCCCGACGTGGTGGTGAGTGACATCCACATGCCGGGGTTGTCGGGCTTGCAGCTGCTGGAGCGGGTACGTACCCACCCTCACCTGGGCCTGACGCCCTTCATCTTCCTGACTTCGCTGCAGGAGCGCCGCGACATGCGCCAGGCGATGAGCCTGGGCGCAGACGACTACATCGTCAAGCCATTCCGGGCGCGCGAGCTGGCGGAAGCCGTGCTGGCCCAGGTGAACAAGAACCAGATGCGCGCAGCATCACAGGACCTGAAGGTGCAGGCCAGCCTGGACCAGGCCCTGAAAACCCAGGCCAACGAACTCAGCGATGCCTACGAACTGCGCCTGGCACAGGCTCTGAACGAACAATGGCCAGGCGCCAGCCAGGCGCGTGATGCCGGCTTCCACGCGCAAGCCACCGTGCTGTGTGCGAGTGTTCTGGCATTCGAGCGACTGGCCACCCGCCTGGAGGCCACCGCGCTGGCTCAGCTCATGAAGCGGTTCTACGACAACTGCGGCGACACCGTGTTCCTGTTCGGCGCCCACAGCCTGCAATTCCAGGGCGACGGCGTGGTGGCCGTGTTTGCCGATGGTCCGGACGCCGCGCCCTCGGCACCCCAAGGCCTGCGCGCAGCCAAGGCGGCTCTGGCACTGCGCAAGGCATCGGCCAACCTGATGCCGCTGCTGCAGGAACTGGCACCCGGACAAACGGAACCCGGTATCGATATCGGCGTGAGCCTGCACAGCGGCCCCGTGGCCATGATGCGGCTGGGCGGACTGCTCGGAGGTGCAGCCCAGGCAGTTCCCATGGGGGAAACCGTTCTGGATGCCCTTGCCATGCACAAACAGGCCGGTGCGCCCAGCCGCAGCGGAGTCACGGTGTCGGCTCAAATGCTGCGCAGCATCACCGGCGCAGTGCAGCCGGTTCGCCGTTACCTCATGAACCTTCCCCACCGCGCCGATCCGCTCGATGTATGTCTGGTGGAACCGCTGCCGGCCTGACACCCTTCTCCACCGCATCTCCATGAACGCTTTATTCCGGCAGCGACTGCCCATGGGCGGTACGCTGATTGTCGCGCTGGTGCTGGCCGCGCTGATTCCCGCCCTGCTTGCCGCCTGGATCCTGTCCCGCAACAGTTCGGATTCCATCAACACCCTGGCCGAAAACGCCATGCAGCAGGCGGCGCACCGGGTCGATGTGGGCGCGCTGGCCCACCTGGGCGAAGCGCACACGGTGGTCAACGCCCTGGTGCCACCCACCATCACCACCGAGGCCGAGGCGGCGCGCACCCGGAACTGGCTCACGGACAACCGGGCGTTCGAGACGATGGCATACGCACTGACCCAGCAGTCCCTGAACGTGCCCTACCTCTACATGGGTGCCGCGGACGGGTCGTTTCTGGGCGTGGAGCGCGAGCAGGAAGGGTTTGTGGCGCGGGAGATCCGGCCCGGCGATGCGGGCCGCCGGCACTACCTGCTGACGCACCCGGGGGACCGAAGCAGCCTGCTGCGCCAGGAGTCCCAGGTGTACGACCCGCGAAAGCGACCGTGGTACCAGTTGGCCCTGAGCACGGGTCAGCGCACTTTCACCGACGTTTACCGGTCGGCCGTGAAGGCCCAGTTCGACCTGACGCTGGCCCACCCGATCTTCGACACCGACAACCGCACCGTGCTCGGCGTGATTGCGGTGGACATGAGCCTGGCCCGCCTGACCGACCTGATCCGCGCTTCGCGCATCAGCGAGAACGCGGTGACCTATCTCGTCGACGGGCAAGGCCTGATGGTCGCATCGTCGGTGGACGAAGAACTGAGCCTGCAGGTCGACAACCGCTTCCAGCGCATCTCGCCCCTGCAGAGCAGCGATCCGCTGGTGCGCGAGTCCTATACCCAGCTCAGCGCGCAGGTCCGCGACACGCTGCGGCGCGACCCGGGTCTGCTCCGGCTGGGCAACAACCCGGGATGGCGGCAATCGCTGGGACTGGGCGACTCACGCCTGATCGCGCTGCAGCGGCCGTTTGGCCAGAAATACAACCTCAACTGGCAATTGATCGTGGTGGCACCCGAGTCCGACTTCACCCAGCCCGTGATTGCCGCGCGCCAGATCGCCCTCATCGCGTTGGCCGGCCTGATTTCGCTGGGTGCCATGCTGGCCTATCTGGTGGCAAGGGGTCTCTCGGGCCAGTTCCGCTTGCTCAATGCCGCGGCCACGGCGGTGGGTGCCGGGCAGGTGCCGCAGGTTCAGGAAAACACCGGCTTCCGGGAAGTGCACCGCCTGTCCCGGGTGCTGCACGACAGTGCGCAGTCGCTGCAGATCTCCACCCGGGAAATCCAGGACAAGAATCAACAGCTGCTGGAAGCCGCACAGCTGCTGGAAGAACGTGTACGCCTGCGCACCGCGGAACTGGCCGCCTCCCGGGAAGAAGCGCTGGCCGCGGTCAAGGCCAAAGCCGGCTTCCTGGCAGTGATGAGCCACGAAATCCGAACCCCGCTCAACGGCGTGGTGGGCATGGGCCATCTGCTGCGCGAAACGCCAATGACCGAACCTCAGCGCGAGATGCTGGGCGTGCTGGAGGCTTCCAGCGAACAATTGCTTGCTGTGGTGGGCGACATCCTGGATTTTTCCCGCATCGAGTCCGGCAAGCTGGCCCTGGAGCAACGGGCATTCGACCTGCGCGCGGCCATCCAGCAGGCGCAAGATATCCTGAAACTGCGGGCCCAGGAAAAGGGCCTGCACCTGGCCGTGCACGTGGCAGGCGACGTCCCGCAAGCGGTGGTCGGCGACATCACCCGGCTGCGGCAGGTGCTGATCAACCTGCTGTCCAACGCCATCAAGTTCACGCACCAGGGCGAAATCACGCTGCGGGTTTGGCGACACGGCGAGGGCCTGGACACCGTGCTGCACTTCAGCGTGAGCGACACCGGCGTGGGCATCCGCGCCGAACGCATGGAAGAACTGTTCCAGCCATTCGCCCAGGGAGACACCTCCGTTACACGGGTCTACGGCGGCACCGGGCTGGGGCTGATGATCTGCAAGCATCTGGTCGAGCGCATGGGTGGCCACATCCAGGTGAGCAGCCAGCCCGGCGCAGGCTCCACCTTCCATTTCACCGTGCGCTGCCAGGTGGCAGAGCCCAATGCCATCACCATGGGCAACGCCGCCGACCTGCCCCTGGCCAGTGCAGGACAGCGGGTGCTGGTGGTGGACGACAACGCCATCAACCGCAAAGTGGCTGAAGCCATGCTGGCACGCCTGGGCTATGTGCCCAGCACGGTGGACTCGGGCGCACAGGCGCTGGACGCCGTACAGCGTGCCATGGAGCGGCAACAACCTTTTGCCGCGGTACTGATCGACAGCCACATGCCGGACCTGGATGGCCCGGCCACCGCCCAGACCATGCTGGCCCGGTGGGGAGCGTATGGGCCGGTCATGATCGGCGCGTCGGCATCGTCGCTGGGCGAAGACCGCGAACGTTGCCGCACCGCCGGCATGGCTGACTACCTGAGCAAGCCGCTGGACCTGGAAAAACTGGCCCACTGCCTGCACCGGCTTTTGCCCGGCGCAACGCGCCTGGCCACGCCGGGCAGCACCGGGCAGGCAGCAGTCCACACCGTCCTGCCTGCAACAACGCCGCCTTTGCCAGCGGAGCCGCGTCTGATCGACCCCGACCGCTGGGAGGCATTTGCCGAGTTCGACGACGCGGCAGGCAGCCTGCGCCAGCAGGTCGTGAACGATTTTCTGAGCGCGCTTCCGACCCGCGTGGACGACCTGGTGCGCGCTGCCACGGCCGAGGACTCCACTGCCCTGCGCCAGGCGGCCCATGTGCTCAAGGGAGCAGCGGGCAATGTGGGCGCCGAAGCGCTGGCGGACAGCTGTGGGCAGCTGGAGTCGGTGGCCCACCAGCCCACGTCGGTCTGGGAGGCGGTGGCCGTGTTGCGCCAGCGCGCCACCGCCACTGAACGGGCGCTGCGCGGACCCTGACGGCACCGGCTGCTGCGGGTCCTAGCGGGGCGAACTGAGCCCGAACAGATTGCCCTCGGCGTCCTCGCACAGGGCCACCCAGCCGAATTCACCGATCGAAAACTTGGGTCGTACGAGTCGGCCACCCGCGCTGACCACGCGCGAAGCTTCCACCGCGCAATCCGCCACACTGAAGTACACCATGCATCCGCCGGCACCCGGACGGGAATGGGCGGATTGCACCAGTGCGCCGCCTGCGCCATAGACGCCCATGTCGGTTGCAAAGCCCATCATCACGGTTTCGCCGGTCGGATCGCCCAGGGGGCTGAGCGTTCGCCCCAGCACCTGTTCGTAAAAGGCAGTAGCCCGTTTCAGGTCATTGACGTAGATGTCAAACCAGCCGATGGCGTTCGAATTTGGCATGAAGCACTCCTTGGGGGTTGAGGGAGCGCGAAGTCTAAAAATCGGTCAGGTCTTCGTATTGTGCAAATCGGACATGGTGCCCGCCGCACCATACCGCTGCGCATAGCGGGTCGGGGTGTAGCCCGCCACCTTGCGGAACGAATGGATGTAGTGCGACTGATCCGCGTACAGGTCGAGATAGTGCCGCCTGAACGAACCTTGCAGACGCAACACCTTCAACAGGTCGTGCGGAGCAAAACCAGTGGTCTGCCGGATCACCCGCTGCAACTGCCGGGGCGACAGACCCGCCGCAGCTGCCATGTCGGCCACGGTGCGGATGCTGTCCAGCTGGCGCAGGATGCTTTCGGTGACCGGGTTCGCCACCACCAGTCCGCCGGCCTGGAGTTCTTCCACCAGGGTGGTCATCACCGCTTGCTGGGCCTGAAAGTCCAGACCAGCCAGGCGGTGATTGACGGACACCAACGGGAGTGGACCACCATAGGGAGTGCCCACAAATCGGTCGGACAGTTCCTGCGGGTCGCCACGCCACACACCCGGGAACAACTGAACGCCAGCGTAGTGGAACGCCTTGCCCAGGTTCAGCAACTCAAAGCGGGTGTGCAGTGCGGTGACGCCCGCGATCCGGGTGTCCAGCAAGTTGAACAGCAGATTCACACAGGCGTCCGGCAGGGCATGGAGCTGGAAATCTGCCGCTAGCGGGTACACGGTTTTCAGCTCCCAGTAGCAATGCACCAGGCTGGAGAGGTGTTCGGGTGGCCGAGCGTCTGCGTAGCACACGGCCTCGGCCGTGGACTGCATGCCATCGTGGATCGGGTCGTACATCGCGCAGGTGTTCCCGGCATTGAACAGGCTGCAAGCATAGCCAGCGCCAAGAAAGCCTGGCCTGGGAGCATGGAGGTGGAGTGCAGTGGAGTATTTTTAAACGGTATATACGGTTTATACTATTCATTTTAGCCAACCCAGGAGAGCCGCATGGCCGACGCATCCACCAAGCCTTCCCACAAAAAGCCCAAGCTCGTCCGCGACAGCTTCACCATTCCCAAGACCGAATTTGCCGCCATCGACACGCTGAAGAGCCGTGCCATGGCCATGGGCACGAGTGTCAAGAAAAGCGAACTGCTGCGCGCAGGCCTGATGCTGCTCACCAGCCTGAGCGACAACGCGTTCAAGACTGCCGTTGCAGCAGTCCCCCAGCTCAAGACCGGACGCCCCGCCGCAGAAGAAAAAACCCAGCCCGCCAAAGCCCGCACCACCACAGCCAAACCGGCCAGCCAGCGCCAGGCCAAGCCCACGGAGTCGGCGAAAAAACCCACAAAAGCCGCGGACTCGAAGGCTGTTCCTGTTCAGGCAGCGGGCAAGGTTGGTACCCAAGTTGAAGGCAAACCCGCCAGGAAACCTGCGCCGAAGGCAGCTGCCAAGCCAGCCCCCAAAGCCGCCCCAGCACGCAAGGCACCAGCCAAGGCGGCATCGGCACCAGCAGCGAAGCCCGCCGGCTGAACCGCTGGCAGGCAGCGTGGTGGTCTGGGGCCTGTCTACAGCAGCTCGGGGGTCTGTACTGTCACCACCACCGTCTGACCGGAGGAGCCGCGCTGGCGGTAGCGCAGCCACCAGACCGCGCCCTTCTTGACGGAACATTCCTCTTCGCTGAGATGCAGCAACCGGGCGATCACGCGTCCCAGTGTGGGCTGGTGGCCCACCACCAACACGGGCGCACGGCCTTCGGGCCACTGGGCCACCTGGAGCAGCTCAAGCGGGTCGCCCTCTGGCACCAGTTCATCGCGCAGCTTGAACTTGCGTCCCAGTGCCATGGCCGTTTGTTCACAGCGCGCCGCCGGGCTGCTGAAGATGCGCGCCCCCTCCGGCAGCTGGCGGTCCAGCCAGGCTGCCATGCGGCTGGCCTGCTTTTCCCCACGGAGCGTGAGCTTGCGGGCGAGGTCCAGTGCATCGCCCTGCGCACCGTGCAGCGGGTCGGGATGTTCGTGTGCCTCGGCGTGCCGCCAGAGAATGAGATCCATGTCTGCCCCGCCCTTCAGCCCTTGCTGCCGTAGCGCGCCATCAGGGCCGACTGCGCCGAGTGCTGGGCAGCGCGGCCCTTGCCTCCTGTGCCACCGCTGCCGGCAGGCACATATTGACCGTCGGGCTGGAGCAACCAGGCGTCCTTGTTGTCGTGCAGGTACGACGACAGGCATTCGTCCATGATGCGGGCGCGCAGACCCGGATCGGTCACCGGCCAGGCCAGCTCCAGGCGACGCAGCATGTTGCGGTTCATCCAGTCGGCACTGGAGAGCCAGAGGTCGTCCACGCCATCGACCCGGAAGTAGTACACCCGCGAATGCTCCAGCAGCCGGCCGATGATGGAACGCACCCGCACGTTGTCGGTGATGCCGGGCACCTGGGCAGGCAGGATGCAGGCGCCGCGCACGATGATGTCGATCTTCACGCCTTGCTGGGACGCATGGGCCAGCGCACGGGCCAGCGGCTCGTCGGTGAGCGCATTCATCTTGAGGATGATGCGCGCCTCCTTGCCTGCCCTGGCCGCCGCGGCGGCGGCGTCCACCTTGTCCAGCATGGCCTTGTGCAGGTGAAACGGCGCAATGAGCGCCTTGTTCAGCCTGGGCAGCCGGTTCTGGCTCGCCAGGTGCAGGAAGATCTGGTCCAGGTCGGCGGTGAGGGCTTCGTCCGCCGTGAGGTAGTTCAGGTCGGTGTACAGGCGCGCGGTGGACGCGTTGTAGTTGCCGGTGGACATGTGGGCGTAGCGCCGAAGCTGACCGTCTTCGCGCCGGGTGATGAGCAGCATCTTGGCGTGGGTTTTCAGGCCCACCACGCCATACACCACCTGCGCCCCCACCGACTCCAGCCGCTCGGCGTAGTTGATGTTCGCCTCTTCATCGAAGCGGGCCTTGAGTTCCACCACAGCGGTGACTTCCTTGCCGCGCCGCACCGCCTCGCGCAGCAGGTTCATCAACTCGGAGCGCGCCCCCGCGCGGTAGATGGTCTGCTTGATGGCCAGCACCTGCGGGTCTTCCACCGCCTCGCGCAGGAAGGCCAGCACCGCGTCGAAGCTCTCATAAGGCTGGTGGATCAACACGTCGCCCTGCTGCAACCGTTCGAAGAACGACTGCCCTGGCGTGAGCTGTGCGGGCCAACCGGCGTTGTAGCGCTCGAACCGCAACGCGGGCGCTTCCACCTGGTCGATCAGCTGGTTCAGCCGCACCAGGTTCACCGGACCCGGAACGCGGTAGAGCGCCTGTTCCGGCAGTCCGAACTGCGCCAGCAGGAAGCCCGACAGGTATTCTGAACAACCGGCAGTGACCTCCAGCCGCAAGGCCTCGCCGTAGTGGCGCTGCTGCAACCCCTTGCGCAGGGCGGTGCGCAGGTTCTTCACTTCTTCTTCGTCCACCGCCAGGTCGGAGTGCCGCGTCACGCGGAATTGCGAAAACTCGGTCACCTGGCGCCCAGGGAACAGGTCGCCCAGATGAGAGCGGATGAGACTGGAGATGGAGACAAAGTGCGCCTGCTTGGAGCCTTTCACCGGCGGCATGCGGAAAAAGCGCGGCAGGATGCGCGGCACCTTCACGATGGCAATTTCGTTTTCCCGGCCGAACGCATCCTTGCCCGCCAGCCGAACGATGAAGTTCAGCGACTTGTTGGCCACCTGGGGAAACGGGTGCGACGGGTCCAGCCCGATGGGCAGCAGCAGGGGTTGCACCTCGCGGCTGAAGTAGTCCTTGATCCAGCGCCGCTGGCGCGGGTTGCGCTCACCGTGGGTGATGAGCTTGATGCCCTTCTTCTCCAGCAGCGGCAGCAGTTCGTCGTTGTAGATGGCGTACTGCTGGGCCACCAACAGGTGGATCTTTTCCGCAATCAGCTGGTGGGTCTGGGCGGTGTAGATGCCGCGCTGCTCGTTCGCTTTCAGCGCGTTGAGGTGCGGGGCCATGCGCACCTCGAAGAACTCGTCCAGATTGCTGGAGACGATGGTGAGGTAGCGCAAGCGTTCCAGCAGCGGAACGTCGGGCCGGCGCGCCCAGTCCATCACCCGCTCGTTGAAGGCCAGGATGCTGTGGTCGCGGTCCAGGAAGGGAATCTTGTTGGGCTGGCTGCTGGCGCTCATGAAGACCGTTGGAGGGTGAATGGACGCCTCTGGCTGGCCCCGCAGGGGCCCTCCGGAGACGCAAAGTGTCTTCAATTATTCAACGGACGCATGACTTTTGTGTGACAGTTTTGTGGCGTTCGGGTGAAGATCCCCGCGGGCTGCGAACCGGCCTGACTACCGCGCTTCGACTGCGCCCTGCGCTTCGTCGACACGCATGTCCTGCGCCAGCGGATGGGCCCAATGCACCAGTTCCAGCCGGCCATCGGCGTGCTCCACCAGCGCGGACAGGCTCTCCACCCAGTCGCCGTCGTTGCAGTACAGGGTGTCGCCGATCAGCCGCATTTCCGGGCGGTGGATGTGGCCGCAGACCACGCCGTGGTAGCCCTGACGGCGCGCTTCGGAAGCCACTGCGCCTTCAAAGTCGCTCACGTAGTTCACGGCTGTCTTGACCTTGTGCTTGAGGTACTGCGATAGCGACCAGTACGGCAGCCCCAGACGGGCCCGCAGCGAATTCAGGTGCCGGTTCAGGCGCAACGTGAATTCGTACAGGTTGTCGCCCACGTAGGCCAGCCACTTCGCGCACTGGATCACGCCGTCGAAATGGTCACCGTGAACGACCCAAAGGCGCCGGCCATCGGCAGTGGTGTGCACGGCTTCGTTGCTGACCTCTATGCCGCCGAAGCTGTGGCCGTGGAACTGGCGGGCAAATTCGTCGTGGTTCCCCGGCACGAACACCACCCGGCAGCCCTTGCGCGCGCGCCGCAGCAATTTCTGCACCACGTCGTTGTGCGACTGTGGCCAGAACCACTTCCGGCGCAACTGCCAGCCGTCGATGATGTCACCCACCAGATACAGCGACTGGCTGGGGTGGTGCTTCAGGAAGTCCAGCAAGGCATGCGCCTGGCAACCCGCGGTGCCCAGGTGCAGATCGGAGATGAACACCGCGCGGTAGGTGGCGCGCTCGCCGTCTTCATGAATGGCATCGTCCCCGGCCCCAGGGCTGATGCTGGCGGTATCGAAGCCGGCCGGTGGAACCCCTTTGAAACTCCAGCCTCCCAGCGCTTCGAAGGCCGTCTTCATCACGCCCCCAGGAAGTGCTTGCGGTAGCGGGGCGGAAGGTCGGCAATGCGCATCATCATGGGCAGGTCGGCGGTGTTGAAGTCCGGGTCCCAGGCCGGTGGGCCGAGCACCCTGGCGCCCAGGCGCAGGTAGCCTTTGATGAGCGCCGGAGGCTCCAGCTCCAGCGAGCTGTCCAGGCGCTCGATGGGCAAGGGCAGGCGCGGGCGCACATGAAACTCGATGGAGGCCATGTGCGTCTGGCTCACCTTGCGCCAGATGCTTGCAGCCGCATGACCCGCTGCCAAGGCACCGCTGGAACCCTGTCCATTCATCGGCATGCTGGCGCACCCCACCATGGTGTCGAGCTGGTTGCGCACCATGAATTCGGCCAAAGCGCCCCACAGGGCCATGATCACGCCGCCGTGGCGGTGATCGGCATGCACACAGCTGCGGCCGAGCTCCACCATGCGGTCGCGGATGAGGCGCAGGCGGGTGAGGTCGAACTCGGTGTCGCTGTAGGTGCTGCCCACGCGGCGCGCCTGCACGGGCGTGAGCACGCGGTAGGTGCCAATCACCTCGCGGGTGTCGGCGTCGCGCACGAGCAGGTGTTCGCAGAAATCGTCAAACAGATCCACATCGTGGCCGGGCAACGTTTGGGGCAGATTGGCTCCCATTTCCCCGGCGAACACCGCGTACCGCAGCCGTTGGGCTTCCCGAACTTCGTCCAGATGCCGCGCCCATGACACCTCAATGCCGCCGGTGCGCGCTGCCTCCGGAAGGGCTGCAGCGCGCGGTGACGTGGGTATGAGCTGGATCGGTGGGATCGCAGAGCCCATCGTTGAACTGTTTTGCAGCAACGGCAGGTCGATGGCGCCGGTGTTCATGAGCATCTCCCTCGGAGCGCCCACCGCAACTGCCGGGTGGGCTTTGGTGTGTTTGTTCATGAGTCCCCATTCTGGGAAGGTGCGGTGAACCTTCCGTGGCATTGCCATGAAGCTTTGGTGACACCAACGCAGGCCTCGAGCCCGGCGGTACAAGCGAACCGACCCCCTTCCCAACCGGTTGACCGAAGCACACTGTGTTACGCCTGTACCCACGCGGAAGTGCGTTTCACGCCCGGGCGCTCCCTAGAATCTCTGGCCATTGGCGAGCCCCCTTGAGGGCACTACCGCCACCCCCACACCACAGGAGCCCATCCGATGTCCTTTGCCCGCCCCGCCCTGCCCTTTGCCCTGGCAGCCGTCCTGCTGGCTGGCTGTGCCACCGTATCGCTGGATGAGCCCCCGAAGCCCCGGGCCGGTTCAGGGCCCGCGGCCAGCACGGCCGCCACGCCGGGCCCAGGCGAGACCCGCATCGTGCCCTCGCAGGACGGCTCCTTCGAAGGCGAGATCATCGGCGTCGCTGCACCTGGCAGCCGCTTCGCCCAGCTGCAGATCGGCATGCAGATGCTTCCGGTGCAGCGGCTCATCGGCATTCCCGACGCGCAATACGCCCACGAAACCGGCAAGCGCTGGATCCCCTTCTACTTCGGCACCGACTCGCGCCGCATGATCACCCTCTACCGGGGGGAAGGCTGCCTGACCTTTACCGGTGGGCGCGACTGGGGTGGCGGCGGCCAGGAGCTGATCCGCATCGAGGTGGACCCCAGCGGCCGCTGCTACCAGCCTTGAGGGGGGCGGCGGGCTGCGACAATCACGCACCGTGAAGCCGCCCGTTGTGACTACCCCGATACCCCGTCCTGAAACCGTTGCCGCGCAGCCACTGGTGCGCCATCCCGTCTCGCCACAAGGCCCATCGCTGTCCCTCAACGCCTGGGTCTGGCCAAGCACCCTCGGCCCTGCTGCGGGCTGGTGCTTCCACTATGAACTGGTAGGAGATGTGGCCGCCGTTCGTTTTCCCGCTCCACAAGCGCCCGGGCAGGCCGACGGCCTGTGGCGCCACACCTGCTTTGAAGCCTTTTTGGGTCTGCACCGCGACCCGGCCTACCGCGAGTTCAACTTTTCGCCCTCCAGCCAGTGGGCCCACTACGCCTTTTCGGACCAGCGCCAGCGCGACCCACACACCGAGACGCCCCTCCAGGCCTTCGCTCCCGCGATTGCTTGTCGGTCAACCGACAACACCTTCTTGCTGCAGGCCTGGGTGCCAGCAGCCGCCTGGCCCACCGCCCTGCCTGGCGAGCCGCTGGAACTGAGCCTGAGCGCTGTCATTGAAACGCTCGACGGTGCCGTGAGCCACTGGGCCCTGCACCACCCCCAGCCCCAACCCGACTTCCACCACCGCAGCGCATTCGTTGCGCAGCTGTGACCGGCCCCCTTCCTCAGCACATCGCTAGCGCCATGCAACTCGGCCTCGAACGTTTCCTCTCTGACCCGACCCTTCGCGCACCGCTGGCTGGCCGGCGTGTGGCCCTGCTGGCCCACCCCGCTTCGGTCACGCGGGACCTCACCCACGCGCTCGATGCCCTGGCCACCCTGCCGGACGTGAAGCTCACCGCCGCGTTCGGCCCCCAGCACGGACTGCGCGGGGACAAGCAGGACAACATGGTCGAGTCGCCCGACTTCCACGACCCGCGCCTGGGCATCCCGGTGTTCAGCCTGTACGGCACGGTGCGCCGCCCCACCGACGCCATGCTGGAACACTTCGACGTGCTGCTGGTGGACCTGCAGGACCTGGGTTGCCGCATCTACACCTTCATCACCACGCTTCGTTATGTGCTGGAGGCGGCTGCAGCCAACGGCAAGGCGGTGTGGGTGCTGGACCGACCCAACCCGGCCGGAAGACCGGTGGAAGGTCTCACGCTTCGCCCCGGCTGGGAGAGCTTCGTGGGCGCTGGCGCCATGCCCATGCGCCACGGCATGACCATGGGCGAGCTGGGCCAGTGGTTCATCGCGACCCTGGGTTTGAACCTGGAATACCGCGTCATCACCATGGACCGCTGGCAGCCCGAAGAAGCCCCCGGCTTCGGCTGGCCCGTGGGCCGCAGCTGGGTCAACCCCAGCCCCAACGCCGCCAACCTGTCCATGGCGCGGGCGTACGCTGGCACCGTCATGCTCGAAGGCACCACGCTGTCGGAAGGACGCGGCACCACCCGCCCGCTGGAGCTGTTCGGCGCCCCCGACATCGACGCCCGCCGCCTGCTGGCCGACATGCGCCAACTGGCGCCGCAGTGGCTGCAGGGGTGCGTGCTGCGCGAGTGCTTCTTCGAACCCACCTTCCACAAGCACGTGGGCAAACTGTGCGCCGGCCTCCAGATCCACGTGGAAGACCCGCAGCACTACGACCACCAAGCGTTCAAGCCCTGGCGCCTGCAGGCCCTGGCCTTCAAGGCGCTGCGCCTGCAAGCTCCCGACTATCCGCTGTGGCGCGATTTCCCCTACGAATACGAGCACGACCGCCTGGCCATCGACCTCATCAACGGCGGGCCAGCTTTGCGGGAGTGGGTGGACAACGCGAATACCACCCCAGCCGATCTGGACGATCTCACGCTGCCGGACGAAGCGGCCTGGGCGGCAGAACGCCAGCCGCAT
>JALORL010000060.1 GCA_025458915.1 Hydrogenophaga sp. | reverse complement strand
CTCGGGCCCGACCACGGTGGACTTGCTGAACATGGGGAAACGCACACCAAAGGTGTTCTCGCAGAAATCCGCAATCGCCTGGTTGCTGCCCGGCTCCTGACGCCCGAAGTCGTTCGAAGGAAACCCCAGCACCACCAGTCCCTGCGCCTGGTAGCGTGCGTACAACGCTTCCAGACCCTTGTACTGACCGGTGTACCCGCAGAAGCTGGCGGTGTTGACCACCAGCACCACACGGCCTGCGTACTGGCACAGGTCCTGGGGTTTTTCGTCCTGCAGCCGGTCCAGCCGGTGCTGCAGCAGCGCCGGACAGCGCGCTGCTGCCGCGTCTGCGACCGCAGCCGGGGTGGCCGGTGTCCGCGCCGATGCAGGCGATCCGACCACCGCGATCAGCAGGCCCAGTCCGCCCAACACCCGACGTGCGGCCCACCAGGCAGGGTGGGTATTGCCGTGGACAACGCTAGATACCATGGTCACAACTCCATAATGCAAAGTTCTATTGAATCATTTGTCCATGACAAATTCAATTTCGCCCCAGGCATTGCTCCACTCCATCGCTGACGTGGAGCGCGACACCGGCCTGTCCAAGGACACGCTGCGGGTGTGGGAGCGCCGCTATGGTTTCCCCACGCCGGTGCGCGATGCCCTGGGCGAACGCCAGTACGACGACCACCAGTTGCAGCGACTGCGCCAGATCCGCCGCCTGCTGGATGCCGGCCACCGGCCTGGCCGTGTGGTCCCGCTGCCGCCCGAAGCGCTGCGTGCACTGGATACGCAGACCGGCGCGCCGCGGATTCAACCGGTGCCGCGACCAGCCGCTGCCGCGCTGCCGCAGGCCGCTGGGGCTCCGACGCTGGAGCCTCCGCTGGTGGAGTGGATGCGCTGGCTGCACGCCCAGGATGCGCAGGCACTGCGGCAGTCCATGGTGCAGACGTTGCTGGAGCGCGGACTGGCCCGGCTGGTCACCGAATGTGTGGTGCCCATGAACGTGTGGGTCGGCCAGTCCTGGCTGGAAGGCCGGCTGGCCGTGTTCGAGGAGCATCTGTACACCGAGATCGTGCAGGGCGTGCTGCGGCAGGCCATGGGCCAGGTGGCCAGCGGCCGCCCTGCCATGCCGCCCCGCGTGCTGATGACCACGGTACCCGGCGAGCCCCATGCCCTGGGGTTGCTGATGGCGGAATGTTTTCTGGTGCTGGAGGGGTGTCAGATCGTGCCACTGGGCACCCAGACGCCGTTGCCCGACATCGTGCGCGCCGCCGAGGCGAGCGGGGCCGACATCGTGGCCCTGAGCTTCACCGCCACCCAGAATCCGCGCGATGTGCGCCAGGCGCTCGCCCAGCTGCGCCAGCGCCTGGCGGCCCCGGTGGAAATCTGGGCCGGTGGCCAGTGCCAGGCGCTCTATCGTGCGCCACGGGGGGAAACGGCATCGCCGCACTGGCCCATGGCCCGGCTGGAGGACATCGCCGCCGGGGTCGCCCGCTGGCGCCTGCAGGCCAGCGCCCGCCAGGCAAACCCCGGCGGCGCCTGATGGTTTGTCAGCCGGGAAATCCCCCTACCGCCTAAAATGCGGGGCTGGTCATCTGCTGAACCGCGCCTCTGGCGGCGCCACGAAAGTCCGACATGCTCTATCCCGAACTTTTCAAGCAACTCGAGTCCGTCCGCTGGGACATGGACAAGGACATTCCGTGGGACCAGTTCGACGCCTCCCAGCTCAGCGACGAGCAGGCCCAGACCATCAAGATGAATGCCATCACGGAGTGGGCGGCCTTGCCTGCCACCGAGATGTTCCTGCGCGACAACCGCGACGACTCCGACTTCTCGGCCTTCATGTCGATCTGGTTTTTCGAAGAGCAGAAGCACTCGCTGGTGCTCATGGAGTACCTGCGCCGCTTCCGCCCCGAGCTGGTGCCCACCGAGCAGGAGCTGCACGACATCCGTTTTGAATTCGATCCGGCCCCGGCGCTCGAAACGCTCATGCTGCATTTCTGCGGCGAGATCCGTCTGAACCACTGGTACCGCCGCGCCAGCGAGTGGCACACCGAACCGGTCATCAAGCAGATCTACGCCACCCTGTCGCAGGACGAAGCCCGCCACGGCGGTGCCTACCTGCGCTACATGAAGCGCGCCATCAACAAGTTCGGTGACGAAGCCCGCACGGCGTTTGCCAAGGTGGGTGTTCTCATGGCCAGCGCCCGCCGTACCGCGCAGGCACTGCACCCCACCAACCTGCACGTGAACAAGGCGCTGTTCCCGAACGACACCATCCAGAGCCGGCTACCGGACCCCGAGTGGCTGGAGCACTGGCTCGACAAGCAGATCAACTTCGACGCCGTGTGGGAAACCAAGGTGGTCGAGCGCATCCTGCACAACATGAGCCTGCTGATGGACCAGAGCTTCAAGACCGTGCAGGAACTCAACCGCTTCCGCAAGTCACTGGCCGTGGCGGGTGGCGCACCGGCTGCCGCCTGAGCCCGGCACCGGAGCCGTCAGATCACCGACCGCGCGGAGGTCGTCCGGCCGGATTGGCCGCGGGCCCAGGAAGCAGGTTTGCGCCATCGAACGGCCAGCAGTCCGCCCAGCAGCAGACCGCACACCACGCCGCTGAGGTGCGCAGCCTGCACCACCGACATGTTGCTGCCCGCGTCCCACACCACCGGGTAGCGCCAGCCGCGCTCCACCGCCACCTTGAGCAGCAGCCCCAGCAGGAGCAGCGTGCCCCAGCGCCGCGCCTTGGGCACATTGACCCGCTTGCACAACAGGTGCACCGACAGGATCGCGGCGCCCGCGTGCAGCGGACCGGACAGTCCGACCGAATACCCGATCTGGGGCCACAGTGGCAGGGTCAGTTGCACCAGTGGCCATGCCAGCAGCCAGGCCAGGGTGCAGCGCCCGTCGGGACGGATCACCCAGGCAAACGCCGTCAGGGCACCCAGCGCCAGCTGGTTGAGGATCAGGTGCGGGGTGTTCATGTGCACCCAGGCACTGGTCCACAACGTCCAGGGTTGCACCAGCCACTGTTCGTCGCGCCAGGTCAGGGCGTCCACCGTCCCGGCACGGGCCCACCACAGCAGCATGCTGGCTACGCCGTGCACGGCGCACACCAGCAGCCAGCTGCGCGCTGCGTTCATGGTGCCGGCCGGTGGTGGCTGCCCAGCACATGCTGCCACACGGTCTGCACGGCGGAAGCGGCCGCAGCGACCACGTCGGCATCGACCTGGGTGGGTGACTCGTCCAGGCGCGCGACGTGCTGGATCTGGCGCAGCTGCCGGTAGGCCCGCGCCGCTGCGGCGCCCATGCCCGGGGCCAGCAACCCGGCTGCCTCGGCGCGCTCCAGCAGGTTGATGTTGCCGGTGTTGGCACGCAGGGCGGTGTGCGCGTGGGAGTGGGCCAGCACCAGGTACTGCACCACGAATTCCACATCCACCATGCCGCCGGGGCTGTGCTTCACGTCGAACAGCGCGCCGCGCACCGGGTGGGCGGCGCGCACCTTCTCGCGCATGGCCACGATCTCGGCGGCCAGGGCCTGGGCGTCGCGCTCGGCCGTGATCACGGCTTCTCGCACTGCGTCGAAGCGTTGCTGCAATTCGCCGGCCAGGGGTGCGCCGGTGGAGCCGATGCCGTCGCCCAGGATGAAGCGTGCCCGTGTCATGGCCTGGTGTTCCCAGGTCCAGGCGGTGTTGCTGCCGCGCTGCTGCTGGTAGTTGGCATAGGCCTCGAAGCTGGTGACCAGCAGGCCGGAATTGCCGTTTGGGCGCAGCGCGGTGTCGATCTCGAACAGGTCCCCCTCGCCGGTCTTCACCGTCAGCCAGTTGATGAGCTTGCGCACAAAGGCGGCATAGACTTCACTAGCGTTCTCGTGCGGGTCTTCATAGACGAACACGATGTCCAGGTCGCTGCCGTAGCCCAGCTCCTTGCCGCCGAGCTTGCCGTAGCCGATGATGGCAAAGCAGGGCACATCGCGGTGTCGGTTCTTCAGCCGCGACCAGCACCAGCGGGCGCTCACGCGCAGCACCGCGTCGGCCAGCGCAGACAGGTCATCGGCCACCTGCTCGACCGTGAGCACCTGCTCGATGTCGCGCGCCAGGGTGCGGAACACCTCGGCATGGTGGGCACGCCGCAGCAGGTTCAACAGGGCTTCTTCATCGTCTTCGCCGGTGGACTTGAGGGCTTCGCGGCGTGCTTCGAGTTCGGCCTCGAACTGCGCCGGGTCGAAGCGTTCGGCCAGCAGTTGCTGGCTGGCGAGCTCGTCGATCACGCCCGGATGGCGCGCCAGATAGCGCGCAGGCCAGCGTGCCGCTCCCAGGATGCGCAGCAGCCGCTCGTGCACCGACGGTCGTTCCTGCAGCAGCGCCAGATAGCTTTCGCGCCGCAGCAGGTGCTCGATCCAGTCCGCCAGGCGCAGGGCGGCCTGCTCGGTCACCCGCTCGTCGTCCAGCCAGGCGCCGGTGCGTTCGACCAGCCGCGCCAGCCGCAGCCGGGTGTCCTCGCGCAGGGCCAGCACCCTCGGGTCCTCGCACCATTGGGCAATGCGCGCTCGGAACGACTTGGGCAGGCGCGGCAGCACGCCCTGCAGGTCTTCCACCGCACTGCGCCCGTTGCCGTTGCAGCCCTTGCCGGTGCACTGTCCCTTGGCCGGGCCGCCGAGCAGGATGTCGAATTCCTGCGCCACCACCTCGCGGTGCGCGTCCAGGCTGTGCAGGAACTCGCAGACGTTGGCGCAGCCCAGGGTGGCAGCCAGCCAGTTCAGATCGTCGTCGCGGGTGGGCAGCACATGGGTCTGCTGGTCGTCCAGGTACTGGATGCGGTGTTCCACCCGGCGCAGGAAGTCGTAGGCATTGGCCAGTGCGTCCGCCGTGGCCGATGGCATGAGGTTGGCACGGCACAGGCGCGTGAGCGCGTCCAGCGTGGGTCGGGTGCGCAGCTCGGGAAACTGGCCACCGCGCACTACCTGCAGCAGCTGCACCGTGAATTCGATCTCGCGGATGCCGCCGCGCGAGAGCTTCACGTCGTTGGAGCGGCCCGGGTTGCCCGCCGCGCGCTTGGAGGCGTGCTCGCGGATCTGCCGGTGCAGCTTGCGCAGGGCCTCGAACACGTTGTAGTCGAGGTACTTGCGGAACACGAACGGCAGCACGGCGCCGCGCAGGGCGTGGGCGCTGCCGTCCCGCACGCTGGCCAGCGGCGCGATCACGCGGCTTTTGAGCCAGGCGAAGCGTTCCCACTCCCGCCCCTGCACCAGGAAATACTCTTCCAGGCCCCCCAGGGAAATCGCGCTTGGACCGGAGTTGCCGTTGGGCCGCAGCGCCAGGTCGACCCGGAACACCTGCCCGTGTTCGGTGGTGTCCCCGACCGTGCCGTAAATGTGCTTGACCGCCTTGGCGAAGTATTCGTGGTTGCTGATGCGGTTGCGGCCCTGTGCGTTGCCGGCGGTTTCACCGTCGGCGTCGTACACGTAGATCAGATCGATGTCGCTGGACACGTTGAGCTCGCGCGCGCCGAGCTTGCCCATGCCCACCACCCACAATTGCGCCCGCCGCTCACCGACCAGGGGCGCGCCGTGCAGTTCATCGAGCTCGGCAAAGGCCAGTGCGCAGGCCACGTCCAACGCGAGTTCCGCCAGTTCGGTCACGGCGTGGGTGATGTCGGACAACGGGGCACCCTGCTCGCAGTCCAGTACCGCCAGGCGTTCCAGCACCAGCTGGCGCAGTACCCGCAAGGCCGCCGCTGCGGGCAGCCCTTGGTCGCGCAGGGCTTGCAGGGCCTGCTGCATGGTGCCGTGGTTGGGAACCCCGGGCGGCAGAAGGGCCAGCGTGTCGGCGTAGCGGCGGCGCACCCGTTGTACGAAGCGCGAATGGTCGGCGCGGCGATCGGCGGCCAGCAGGGGGGGACAGGCGTTCACGGAGGGAGGCGCAACAAAAGACGCTGGGGAACCGGTGGATGGACTGGCCGTCATAATTTCAGTGGACATGAATCAAAGCCTTGCATCGACCGTTCCCACCCCGCGCGCCATCCGGTCTCTGGCGGTGGCAGCGCGGGTGCTGCTGTGGCTGGTGCTTGCCTTGTGGAGCCTGTTCGTTCTCACCTGGGGCTCACTGCATTTTTGGATTGTGCCGCGAATCGGCGAGTGGCGTCCCCAGCTCGAGCGGTGGGCCACCGGGGCTGTCGGGGTACCGGTGCAGGTGGGCGCGATCCGGGCAGAGTCCACGCCGGGTCTGGGGGGATGGCTGCCCGCTTTCGTGCCGGTGATCGAGCTGCAGGACGTGCGTTTGCTGGACGCAGAGGACCGGGTGGCCCTGCAGCTGCCGCAGGTGCGGGTGGCGCTCGCATCGAGGTGGCGGGGCTGGACATGTCGGGACCGTCCACGGGCGACAACGCCGCCGCCGACTGGTTCTTTTCCCAGCGCGAGTTCGCCATCCGCCACGGCACCGTGCGCTGGACCGACGACCTGCGCCAGCGCGCACCTCTGGCGCTGGGCGACCTCGAATTCGTGGCCCGCAACACCGCGCGCCAGCACGACTTCCGCCTCGACGCCACACCCCCGGCGGAATGGGGTGAACGCCTCAGCCTGCGCGCCCTGATGCGCCAGCCGCTGCTGTCGCTGCAACTGGGCAGCGCCGGCCCGCGCTGGAAGGATTGGGACGGTGAACTGTTCGCCGACTTCACCCGGGTGGATGTGGGCCGCCTGCGCGGCCATGTGGATCTCAGTGAATGGAACGCCGATGTGGCCGGTGGCCAGGGCGCGCTCAAGGTCTGGGGTGAGGTGCGCCGCGGCCGTCTGGTCGGTGCCACCGCCCAGATGGCGCTGCGCGACGTGCAGGCCCGGCTGGGGGCCGACCTGCCCGAACTGGCGCTGCGCACGGTCGATGGCACGGTGAACGCCCAGTGGGCCGGGCGCGACTGGTCGGTGGGCACCACCGACCTGCAGTTCCAGACGGCCGAAGGCGAGACCTGGCCTGGCGGGCAGGTCCAGGTGCGCCACACCGCAGACCCCGGCAGTGCTGACAAAGGGCTGGTCGAACTCAGCGCCGATCGCGTGGATCTGGCCGCTTTCACCGCCATTGCCACCCGGTTGCCAGTGGGCCAGGACATTCTGGACACCCTGGGCAGCGTGCAGCCGCGAGGCACGGTGCGCGACCTGGCGGCGCGCTGGCGTGCCGCATCGCCAGCCGCGCAGGGCAGTGCCTCGGCGTGGCAGGCACGCGGTTTTCAGGCCAAGGGTCGGGTGGAAGCGCTGGCCTTGCAGGGTGCTCCGAGCGGGCGGCTCTCGGCCAGCGGCAACCACCCGCTGCCCGGGCGTCCCGGCGTCGAAGGCGCCAGCGTCGATTTCGACATTGGCGAGGCGGGTGGCCGGGCCAGCATTCGCATCGCCGATGGCGCGCTCCTGCTGCCCGACGTGTTCGAGGAACCGCGCGTGCCCTTGACCGAACTGCAGGCCGAGGCGGTCTGGCGGGTGCAGGGCGAGCGCATCGAGGTGGACCTGACGCCGGTGCGCCTGGGCAACGCGGATTTCGACGGCACCGCAAGGGTGCAATGGCGCACCGGCGACCCGACCGACGGCCGGGGGGAGGGTCGTTTCCCCGGCGTGCTCGACCTCAGCGCCACGCTCAGCCGGGCCGATGCCACGCGGGTGCACCGCTATCTGCCGGTCAGTGTGGGCGCCAGCGCGCGCCGCTACCTGCGCGAGGCGCTGGTGGGTGCCGGCACCAACCAGATCCGTTTCCGTGTGCGCGGCGCGGTGCGCGAGGTGCCGTTCAACCTGCCGGGTGAAGAAGGCGAGTTCCGCATCAGTGCCAGCGTGCGGGACGCCGGGCTGGTGTTTGTGCCCGGGTATTTGCAGGCCGATGGCGAGGCGCCCTGGCCGCGCCTGGAGCAGGTGTCTGGCAATCTGCTGCTGGACCGCACCGCACTGCGCATCGATGCACTGTCGGCGGGCATTGCGGGGGTGCCTGGGGTGCGCCTGAGCGGTGGTGCACTGCGCATCGACCGGGTCGATGAAGAGGTGCCCCGGCTGCGTCTGAACGCGCGCGCCCAGGGCGAGGCTGCCCCGGTGCTGGACGTGCTCAAGGCCTCGCCGCTCAACGATTTCACTGGCCGGGCCTTGGCCCAGGCCCGCATGAGCGGCCCGGTGGAGATCGACTTCGGGTTGCTGCTGCCCATCGGAGGCCCGGATGAAAGCTTGCCCGAGAGCCCGCGCACTGAAGTGCGCGGCAGCGTGGTGTTCACCGGCAACACGGTGCAGATCACACCCGACTCCCCCGTGCTGGAAGCCGCCCGCGGTACCCTGCGGTTCAACCGCAGCGGCTTCGACATCACCGATGCCAGCGCCGGCCTGTTTGGCGGCTCGGTGCGCTTCGAGGGTGGCATGCAGCCCACTGGCGACGACGAGCCCACGTTGGTGCGCTTCCGCGGCCAGGGCGAGGCCCGCGTGGAGCGCCTGCGCGAAGCCGGGTTGGGACAGGCGTCGCACCTGCTGCAGCGGGCCAGCGGCAGCACCCGGTACACCGCCGAGCTGGCGTTCCGTGGCGGCACACCCGAGATCAAGGTCGCCAGTGCACTGGAAGGCGTGGAACTGGCGCTGCCCGCACCACTGAACAAGGCTGCCGCCGACCTGCTGCCGCTGCGCTTCGAGAACACCGTGCTCACCAGCCGTCCCGACCGCGCCTTGAGCGACCGGCTGCTGCTCACGCTCGGGGAACCTGCGGCGCCGCTGCTGGCGGTGCAGTACGAACGCGATCTGCGCGGCAGTGCGCCGGTGGCGCTGCGCGGCAGCGTGGCCGTCGGTCTGGATGCGGGCGAATCGGCCCCGATGCCGGCGCGCGGCGTACTGGCCAACCTGCAGCTCGACGATTTCGACGTGGATGCCTGGCGCAGCGCGCTGGCCCCCCGCCCGGTGCCACCTCCCGGCAGCACGCTGCTGGAACCCCTGGCCCAGCCCGCCGCTGCCCCGACCACCAGCGACGCCGCCAGCAGCTACCTGCCCACCGTGTTTGCGGTCCGTGCCCAGCGCATCCAGGTCGATGGACGCAGCTACAACCGTGTGGTGGTGGGGGGCTCGCGCGAGGGCCCGCTGTGGCGTGCCAACGTGAACGCCGACGAACTCAACGGCTATGTGGAGTACCGGCCAGCCGATGGCGCGTCCGACGGCAGCGTCTATGCCCGCCTGGCCCGCCTGAACCTGCCGCCCAGCACCGCCACCGACATGGAGCAGCTGCTGCAGCAGCCCAGCAGCGTGCCCGCGCTGGACATTGCGGTCCAGGACCTGATCCTGTCCAACCGGCGTCTGGGGCAGGTGGAGATCGACGCGGTCAACGTGGGTGGTGCGGGTCGCGTGCGCGAATGGCGTCTGAACCGTCTGACCATGCGCGTGCCCGAGGCCCGCTTCAGTGCCACCGGCAACTGGGCATCGCTGGCCCCTGGCGCCGACAGCGGGCCGCGCAGCACCGCGCTCAACTTCCGCCTCGACATCGAGGACTCCGGTCAGCTGCTCGCACGCTTTGGCCGTGCTGGCACGGTGCGTGGTGGCCAGGGCCGCATCGAAGGGCGCATCGGCTGGCTGGGTTCACCGCTCGCGCTGGACTACTCCAGCCTATCGGGCCAGTTGCGCGCCGATGTGGCCGCCGGGCAGTTCCTCAAGGTGGACCCCGGTGCAGCCAAGCTGCTCGGCGTGCTCAGTCTGCAGGCCTTGCCGCGCCGGCTGGTGCTGGACTTCCGCGACGTGTTCTCCGACGGATTCGCATTCGACTTCGTGCGGGGTGATGCACGCATCGAAAAGGGCGTGCTCTACACCAACAACCTGCAGATGAAAGGCGTGAATGCAGCGGTGCTGATGGAGGGCACAGCCGACATCGGACGCGAGGCGCAGGACCTGAAGGTGGTGGTGGTGCCGGAGATCAATGCCGGCACGGCCGCGCTCATTGCCACGGCCATCAACCCGGCGGTGGGGCTGGGCACCTTCCTCGCCCAGTTCCTGCTGCGCGAACCGCTGCAGAGCGCCACGACGCAGGAGTTTCACATCACCGGCAGCTGGGCCGATCCGCAGGTGGAGAAAGTCGCGATTGCCCCGCCGGTGGGGGCTCCACCGCCGTCGTCGACGCCGCTGCCGTTGCCGGCACCGGAACCCCCCTTGCAGCAACCGTTGCAACCGCCACAGCGGCAACCCCCGCTGCCACCGGTGGTGCCCGCGCCGGCGGTCGAGTAAGCTCCCCCGTCGTTCACCGAGCGTGCCCCTGTTTTCAGCTTCGAGGACCCGCCATGAAAGTCGCCGCCATCCAGATGGTTTCGGGCATCAGCCTGGACGCCAACCTCAGCGAAGCCCTGCGTCTGCTGCGCCAGGCCGCCGGCGCCGGCGCCGAAATGGCCGTGCTGCCCGAGTACTTCTGCTTCATGGGCCAGCAGGACACCGACAAGCTGGTGCTGGCGGAAACACCCGGGCTGGGCACGGTGCAGGACTTCCTGTCGGACGCCGCACGCGACCTCAAGCTGTGCATCGTGGGGGGCACGCTGCCGATGGCCACCGATGACCCGTCACATGCCGCCAATGCCTCGCTGGCCTTCAATGCCAAAGGCAAGCAGATCAGCCGCTACGACAAGATCCATCTGTTCCGTTACGACAACGGCCGCGAGGCCTACGACGAAGCCGCCGTGCTCAGGGCCGGAGACACCCCCACCACCTTTCACCTGACGGCGCGCGATGGCCACGAGTGGCGCATCGGCCAGAGCGTGTGCTACGACCTGCGCTTCGGCGAGCTGTACCGCGCACTGGCCGCCGAGGTGCTGCTGGTGCCCGCCGCCTTCACCCACACCACGGGGCAGGCCCACTGGGAGGTGCTGCTGCGTGCCCGCGCCATCGAGAACCAGGCCTTCGTGATCGCCAGCGCCCAGGGGGGCCGCCACGAAAACGGCCGCCGCACCTGGGGCCACACCATGGTGATCGACCCCTGGGGCGAGGTCATGGCGATGCACGCCGAAGGCCCGGGGGTGGTGCTCGCGGATCTGGACATCGAACGACTGCGCAGCGTGCGCACGCAGTTGCCAGCGCTGCAACACCGGCGGTTGTGAAGGCACCCCGGACCGTGGCACCACCCCCTGCGCCGCTGACCCGGCCTTTGCCGCCCCTGGTCTGGCTTCCCGTCTTTCGTTGCGGGTGTGGGTCGGCGGAGCCGGTTTTCGCCGCGCGTTGCTCTTGGCCATTGACGCCCTAGATTGCTGATCCGGTGTCCCCAGAAGCTTCTCCCCATTCTTCCCCGCCCGTGCGTCCGCGCAGCCCGCTGCGTTCGCGGCGCTGGTTGCTGTGGGGCGCCCTGCTGCTGCTGGTGACCCTGCTACTGGGCGTGCTGGTGTTCCTGGCGCGCGAATACGAGGAAGGGCGCGACCAGCTGGCGGTGGAGCGCGATGCGGCGGCGGTGGCCAGCGACATCCGCAGTGCCCTGATCCGCAACGTGCAGACCTTGCAGTCGCTGCACAGTGTGGTGCCCACGCCGGATTCGTGGATGGCGCCGGCCTCCGAAGTGCTGGCGCGGCACCGCGAAATGGTGCGGCTGGAATGGCGCGACAACAGCACCCGCCTGATCACTTTCCGCAACACGCCCTACATGGCCGAGCCCTTCGGTGCCATGGGCCGCGAGGCCGCGCTGCCCGACATGCGGCTCGCCTGCGAAGCGGCGCGGCGCCAGTCGGGGCCGGCCTTCTCTGCCAGCTACTTCTGGCCCCTGCGCGAGGGCATGGGCATGGAGTTCATGGAAATGTGTCTGCCGGTCGTGCGCTCCGGGGTCCCCAACGGCTTTCTGGTGGTCACCTACTCGTTGCCGGGCATCCTCAATGAACTCGGCAACAAAGATGTGTTGCGCGGCCACGGCCTGGCCTTCACCGAGGCCGATGGCACACGCCTGGCGGTGCACAGCGCGGTGCAGGACAACCGCCGCGTGCTGCGGGCCAGCACCCTGCTGGACTTGCCCGGCCACACGCTGATGCTGCAACTGGAGAGTCCGCGCGTGAGCCGTTCGGGCTTTTATGGCCTGTTCCCCAACCTGCTTACCGCCGTGGTCGGCGCCCTTTCGCTGGCGCTGCTGGCGGTCATGGCCATGCTCGGGCGCGACATGCGCTTGCGCCAGCGCGCCGAACTCGAGCTGGCCAACGCGCTGGCCTTTCGCAAGGCCATGGAAAACTCGCTCGTGACCGGGCTGCGGGCGCGCGACCTGCAGGGCCGCATCACCTACGTCAACCCGGCGTTCTGCCAGATGGTGGGCTTTGCGCCCGAAGAACTGATCGGCACCGGGCTGCCCGCGCCTTGGTGGCCGCCCGAACTGGTGGACGAATACCAGCAGCGCCAGGCGGTGCGGCTGGCCGGGCAGACGCTGCCGCGCGAAGGTTACGAATCGGTGTTCCAGCGCAAGGATGGCACGCGCTTTCCGGTGCTGATCATCGAGGCGCCGCTCATCGATGCGCAGGGCGTGCAGACCGGTTTCATGAGCGCCATCGTCGACATGACCGAACAGCGCCGTGTGGAAGAGCTGAACCGCACTTCGCAGGAGCGGCTGCAGGCGACCGCGCGGCTGGCCACGGTGGGCGAGATGGCCTCGCTGCTCAGCCACGAACTCAACCAGCCGCTGGCCGCCATCTCCAGCTATGCCACCGGCACCCTGAACCTGCTCGACGGTCCGGCCACCGGTCTGCCGCAGGCCGACCTGCAGCAGGCCATGCGGCGCATCGGCGAACAGGCCGACCGCGCCGGCCGCGTGATCCGCAGCGTGGCCGACTTCGTGCGCCGGCGCGAGCAGGTGCGCGAGGCGGTGATGCCGTCGGCGCTGGTGGACGCCATCCAGCCCTTGCTGGTGCTGCAGGCCAAAAAGCAGGGGATCCGGTTGCAGATCTCCGTGGTACCGGGCTGCCCACCGGTGCTGTGCGACCGCACCATGGTCGAACAGGTGCTCCTCAATCTCGCGCGCAACGGCATGCAGGCCATGCCCGCGGGGTGCCCCGCTCCGGAAAGCGGCCTGCGCTTGCTCACACTGCGCGTGGCGCCCCTGCGCCAGCCCCCTGCTGGCCGATCCGCCAAGCGCTGGGTGGAATTTGGCGTGACCGACCATGGCGAAGGCCTGAGCGAGGACGTACGGGCCAGGCTGTTCACCCCGTTCTTCACCACCAAGGCCGAGGGCATGGGCCTGGGTCTGAGCCTGTGCCGCACCGTGATCGAACAGCACGGCGGTGCGCTGGTGTTCGAGGCGGCCCAGCCGCGCGGCACCGTGTTTCGCTTCACGCTGCCGGCTGCGTAGGGGCAGAGACCCCCGACCCACCGCGGGCACGGGTCGCTGCCTCCACGGTGGACTGCCCCTCGACTTGGGTTGCCTTGCGGCCTCCTCTATCATCCGCCCATGACCGAGTACCCCGACGCGCGCATCTTTCTCGTCGACGACGACGCGGGTGTGCGCGACGCACTGGCCTGGCTGCTGCGCACGCGGCGGCTGCTCAGCGAGGGCTATGCCAGCGCCGAGGCCTTCCTGGAGGAAATCAACGGCTGGCGCGATGCGCCTTCCTCTCCGAGCTGCATTCTTCTGGACGTGCGCATGCCGGGCATGAGCGGGCTGGCACTGTTTGAACACCTGCTGGCCCAGCCCTGGCAGGCAGCGGTGCCGGTGATCTTTCTCTCCGGCCACGCCGATGTGCCCACAGCGGTCGATGCGGTCAAGCGCGGCGCCTTCGATTTCTGCGAAAAACCGTTTTCCGACAACGTGCTGGTGGACCGCATCGAGCAGGCGCTGGCGCAATCCGCGCAGGTGCTGGCCCAGCGGCGGCTGCAGCGGGAAACAGAGGCGCGCCTGGCCAGCCTCACCGAGCGCGAACGCGATGTCATGCGCCTGGTGGTCGAGGGCCTGCCCAACAAGCTGGTGGCCGACCAGCTCAACATCAGCGTGCGCACGGTGGAGGTCCACCGTTCGCGCGTGTTCGAAAAAATGGGCGTGAAGTCGGCCGTGGAATTGGCCAACGCCTTGCGGCCCGCATGAGTGGATCCAGCGGGACGGCTCGCCGACAGGTGCTCAGCGCCCGGGCGCCGGCGGGTCCTGCGGCGGTGCACCGGTGGCATCGGGGGTGTCCGACGCTGCCCGCTGTGCCCGTTCCTTGTCCGCTTCTGCGTCGGCCGGCAGCTCGCCCTTGGGCCGCCCCGAGAACATGGTCCACCACACAATGAAGATCAGCAACAGCAGCGCACCCAGCGCTTCCAGCAACAGCAGCGTCATGGAACAGGAATCGGGAACGGGCGGTTGCCCGGTGGTGAGGGAATCGGCCAGACCGGATGGCCCGGCCTTTCGCGGCCGGACGGCCCGGCTGGCCATGCTGGTCCTGATTGTAGGAAGCCTGGCCGCCTGCACGCAGTTGCCCGCGCCACCGCCCCAGCCGGTACCCGGGATTCCCGGCCAGCTGCCGCTCCCCCCCATCTCCGACCGCAGCGAACCCCTGCCGCCGCCGCTGCAGCGCGCCAAGAGCCGCTGGCTGCCGGTGCACTGGAGCGAACTGCCCGGCTGGGGCGAAGACAGCCTGCACGAGGTGTGGAACGCCTGGGTGCGCGGCTGCGAACGTCCGGCGCCGGGCCAGGCCGCACCGTGCGCCGAGGTGCGCCAGCTCTCGATCGCCACGCCTGCCGAACAGCAGAACTGGGTGATGCGCCGCTTCCAGCCCTACCGCGTGCTGGAGGCCGACGGCAGCGTGCCCGACGGTCTGCTCACCGGGTACTACGAACCCATCATGCCGGCCAGCCGTGTGCCCACTGCCACGCACCGCACGCCGCTGTATGCGCCGCCACCCGGGTTGCGCGCCGGGCAGTCGTGGTACAGCCGGCGCGACATCGACACCCTGCCTGCCGCCCAGGCCGCGCTGCAAGGTCGCGCCATCGCCTGGCTGGCCGACCCCATCGACGCCCTCATCCTGCAGATCCAGGGTTCGGGCCGCCTCAACATCACCGAAGCCGACGGCAGCCAGCGCCAGGTGCGGCTGGCCTATGCCGCGCACAACGGCCACACCTACCAGAGCGTGGGCCGCTGGCTACTGGACCAGCGCGCCATCCGCGAGGCTTCGTGGGACGCCATCAAGGCCTGGGCGGCGCAGAACCCGCAGCGCCTGAACGACATGCTGTGGAGCAATCCGCGCACCGTGTTCTTCCGCGAGGAACCCCTGAGCGAATTCGACGCGCGCTTCGGCCCGCGCGGCGCTCAGGGCGTGCCACTGACGCCCGGCCGCTCCATCGCGGTGGACCCGCAAAGCATTCCTTACGGCACGCCGGTGTGGCTGGCCACCCAGGGGCCAACGCTCACCGACCAGAAGCTGGTGATGGCGCAGGACACCGGCGGCGCCATCCTCGGGGCCGTGCGCGCCGATTTGTTCACCGGCTGGGGCAGCTGGACCGACGAGCCCTACGTGCTGGCCGCTGCGCTCAAGCAGCCGCTGCAACTCTGGGTGCTGTGGCCGCGGTGAGATGGAACACCCCCGCGCCGCTTCGCGTCACCCCCTCAAGGGGGCAATGCCTGCGGCCCGGCAGAGCCGGTTCCGCGGCATTCCTGGATGGGGCACTTCACTCCGAAGGGGGTTGGTTCACCCCTGCGCCGCTCCGCGCCACCCCCTCAAAGGGGGCAATGCCTGCGGCCCGGCAGAGCCGGTTCCGCGGCATTCTTGGATGGGGCACTTCACTCCGAAGGGGGGGTTGGTTCACCCCTGCGCCGCTTCGCGTCACCTCCTCAAAGGGGGCGATACCTGGGACCGGCAAAGCCGGATCCTCGGTATCCCTGGATGGGGCAATGCGCTTCGGAAAGAGGTTGGCCCATCCCCTGCCACGCTTCGCGGGTCTTGCGGCCCCTCAGCCTCTGATTGCCTGACGTGAACCCCCTTTCCCCCGCCCTCATCGCCGAGCGGCACCGGCTACTCGAAGCGGTGTCGGCCATCGTGCGCCGGGCGGGCGAGGCCGTGATGTCTGTCTACGGCACCGACTTCCTGGTGCACGGCAAGTCCGACGACTCTCCCGTGACCGAAGCCGATCGCCGCGCCGAGGCCATCCTCACCACCGCGCTGCAGCGCCTGTTGCCCGGGGTACCGGTGATTGCCGAAGAGGCCGTGGCGGCTGGCGAGCAGCCGGCCTTGCAGTCCGGTGCATGTTTCTGGCTGGTGGACCCGGTGGACGGCACGCGCGAATTCGTGGCGCGCAATGGTGAGTTCACGGTGAACGTGGCGCTGGTGGAATTCGGGCAGCCGGTGCTCGGCGTGGTGCAGGCACCTGCGCTGGGCCTGCTGTACGCCGGTGGTCCGAACCTCGGCGCCTGGTGCGAAACCGACGCGCCTTCCGGCGCCCAGGGCCTGCCACCCGGGCGGCAACCGGTGCAGTGCCGCCGGGCGCCTCCCGGTGGCCTCACCGTCACCGCCAGCCGCTCGCATGGCGACGATCAGCGGCAGCAAGCCTTGCTCGCGCTGTTGGGCGTTCGGGTGGCCCATACCCTGCGGGTGGGCTCGTCGCTCAAGTTCTGCCAGATCGCCAGCGGCCAGGCCGACCTGTACCCGCGCCTGGGCCGCACCATGGAATGGGACGTGGCCGCAGGGCAGGCGGTGCTCGCTGGTGCGGGCGGCCGTGTGGAATCGCTGGCGGGCTTGCCGCT
>JALORL010000316.1 GCA_025458915.1 Hydrogenophaga sp. | reverse complement strand
ACCCGAACGCGTCAAGGCACCAGCCGCTCAACGCCCTCCGGCGTGATCCGGCAGCGCCGGTGCTCTTCTCCCTGCCCACCCAGTTCCAGCCAGTCCAAGGCCTGCACCTGCGCCAACAGAATGGCCAGATGGTGCTGGCCAGCGGTGCCACCCGCCGAACCTTGCAGGACCTGCCCCGGCGCCACTGGCGTCAGGTAATCCCGCGCTGCCGCCGAAGGGCTCACCCGCGCCCAGGCCGCATCCACCTCGGTGCCCTGATCCAGCACGGTCACGTCCACCGTGGCACGCAGCTGCCAGTTCAGAGCTGCGCTCCAGAACACCAGCACCGCGCGCGGCCGCGCACGCAATTCGGCCACCTTGGGGCTGCGCGCATCGGTGAACACGCGCAACTGGGATTTCTCCGCATCCACCCCACGCAGCACCACCGTGCGCGCCTGCGGCTGCTGTTCCGGATCCACCGTGGCCAGCACCGGGGTGCGCCAGCCGTGCCCACGATCGCGCAGCGCCAGCGACAGCTCGTGCCAGACGCGCGCGGTCAGTCCGTGTGCATCCGCTGCCGCATCAATCGCCGTCGCCATCGCCGTTGCCCTCATCAGCGGGCTGGCGGGCCTCTCCCCCGGATGTCTTGTCCTTGCGCTCCGGGTAGCACATGGTGGTGCCGTTCCACTGCTGACCGCACCAGCAGCGGCCCTCCGCGTCGATGATGCAGGTGCCGGTACCGCAGCAGCGTTCGTCTTCAACTTTCATGGGGTCTCCACAAGGGGGCCGGGTTGGGCGATGCCGCGCATTCTCCGCCGGCTGCACCAGGGCCGCCAGCCTCCCGGCCTTTGCCCCGCCTGCGGTCATGCCCAAAGCTTGACGCCAACCACCCCGCCGATAGAGTGCATGGGCATTCCCGCCTGCCCGGAGCCGCCATGCCGCATCACGCCAACCACGACCACGAGCATCCGCACCCCCACACCACCACCGCAGATGCACCCTGGAAGCACGATGGTGTGCGCGTGGTGCCCGGCAACCAGCTTGACGGCAACGTGCCCAGCACCCCCGGCATGGACCGCAAGGCCGCCATCAACTTCGCCCGGGTGGGCGCGCAAAAATTGTGGGCCGGCACCGTCACCATCCACCCCGACGCCAAAACCGGCGCGCACCACCACGGCCCGCTGGAAAGCGTGATCTACGTGGTCAAGGGCCGCGCCCGCATGCGCTGGGGCGACCGGCTCGAATTCACCGCCGAAGCCGGCCCCGGGGACTTCATCTACGTACCACCCTACGTGCCCCACCAGGAAATCAACGCCAGCCCCACCGAGGTCCTGGAATGCGTGCTGTGCCGCAGCGACGGCCAGGCCGTTGCGGTGAACCTGGACATCGAGCCGGTGGAAAAACCCGAGCAGGTGCTGTGGGTGGACCCGACGCATCCGCACGGCGCCATTTGAAGGCCGCAGTCTGGGAGAGACCGGAACTCCGGCAGCGTGTGCCGGGCGCGAACCGCGGGCGGCCGGTTACGGGCTGAAGCGCGCAGCGCCGCGAAGAAAGTGGTGTGTCCAGTCATCCCTGCATGCGCGAACGGACCCGGAACACCAGCCAGACCAGGGCAACGGCCAGACCTGTCCATGCCACGGCCGAACCCAGCGCGATGATCAGGTAGTTCCCCAACCCGCCGAAGCCGGCGCCGAACAGAACCGAGCCGTTGAGCGCAGCGTACAGCGCCACACCCGGCAGCAGCGTGTACGACAGGGCCGTCCCCACAGCCCCCTGCAGAGGCCACCACCCATAGACGCAGCTCGTCAGCACCACAGCACCGACGAACACCAGCAGCCACCGCTTAACAACAGGCTGAAGATTTCCGGGCCAAGCCATGGTTGCTCCTGCTGAACCGCCCCTCCCGGTCAGCCGCCTCCATCGGAGCCTTGCGCCTCCGCGTCACTCCAGGGGGAGCAAATGTCAATCAGGCATCCGGCGGGGTCAAGCAGCAAGAAGCGGCGCTGGCCATAAAACTCGTTCCGGGGTTCCTGCACCAACGTGGCGCCCATGGATTTCGCCCGTTGGTACAACGCGTCGACGTTGGGCACAACGAAGGTCACGTACATGCCGGTTGGCTTTGTCTGAAACTCTGCCGGGACAAGTGCATGCGTTCGCTTGATGATTCCAAATTCAAGATCTGCAGGCTTTGGGCCTCGAAGCTGCACATACCAATCGCTGTCGTAATTGACCTGAAAATCCAGCAAATGGACATAAAAGTCCCGGCTTGCCTTGAGATCGTCAGCGCAGATGTTCGTAAGAATTCGACTGAATGACATACAAACTCCCATGGGGCGGGCTGCAAGGCCCAGCGGTCAAATCACGGGGCTATCTTCCACCGGCCCCAGGCAACGCATTGAAAAACTTGAATTATCCGATTGGTGGGCATGGATCGAGCCCCTCGTCAGACACCAACAGGGTCTGACCGGGATGGGCTGCCCTGTTGTTTCTTCAGCAGGAAAAGGCAAAGAAAGAACATGGGCAACTCGATTGAAAGTGCCAACAGTGCAAACCAGTGAAAGTGGCCATCTGCCAGCAAACTCACCAACCGACCGCCCGCAAGGCCACCCAGAAAAACCGTTTCAAGCACAAGAGCCGGTCGAACATACTGGCTGTAGCGGGAACCCATGATCAACAGCCCCCCCATGCCGCCATACAGCCCCATCATGGCACGGAAAATATGCAATTCATTGTCTTGCACCGATAGGCCAATGACA
>JALORL010000059.1 GCA_025458915.1 Hydrogenophaga sp. | reverse complement strand
ATCCTCTTTTCTGAGCCCTCCCCTGCGCACGGTAATGCGCAGGCTTGGCTGCAAATAGATTCTTCAGGGAAGTTGCTTGGCGAAGCCTGTCAGTTGCGCCACTGAAGACGCACTGGCAGGGCCCGTCGACTTGCGTCAGAGGTCTTCGGACCCCAGCAGCATCTCCGTGATGCCCTTGCCGGCCTTGACCATGGGGAACACGTTCTCGGTGGGGTCCGTGCGGAAGTCCATGAACACGGTGCGGTCCTTGAGCTTGCGGGCCTCGCGCAGGGCAGGCTCGACGTCTTGTGGACGTTCGATCAGCATGCCCACGTGGCCATAGGCTTCGGCCAGTTTCACGAAGTTCGGCAGTGCATCCATGTAGCTGTGGCTGTACCGGCCTTCGTAATCGATTTCCTGCCACTGGCGCACCATGCCAAGGTACCGGTTGTTGAGTGCAACCACCTTGATGGGTGTGTTGTACTGCAGGCAGGTGGAGAGCTCCTGGATGCACATCTGCACGGAGCCTTCTCCGGTCACGCAAAACACTTCGCTCTCGGGCTTGGCCATCTTGATGCCCATGGCGTAGGGGATGCCCACACCCATGGTGCCCAGACCGCCCGAATTGATCCAGCGGCGCGGTTCGTCAAACCGGTAGTACTGGGCCGCCCACATCTGGTGCTGACCGACGTCGGAAGTGATGTAGGTGTCGGCGTTGCGCGTCATTTCCCAGAGCGTTTCCACCACGAACTGGGGTTTGATCACGTCCTTGTTGCCGCGGTCGTATTTGAGGCAGTCCTTGGAGCGCCAGGCTTCGATCGTTTCCCACCACAATCCCAGCGATTTTTCGTCGGGGCGTTGCGTGCTCTCGCGAACCATGTTGATGAGTTCCGTGAGCACATCCTTGACGTCACCCACGATCGGGACGTCCACCTTCACGCGCTTGGAGATGCTGGAGGGGTCGATGTCGATGTGGATGATCTTGCGTTCGTTTTGAGCGAAGTGCTTGGGGTTGCCAATCACGCGATCGTCGAAACGGGCGCCCACGGCGAGCAGAACGTCGCAGTTCTGCATGGCGTTGTTGGCCTCGATGGTGCCGTGCATGCCGAGCATGCCCAGGAACTTCCTGTCGGTGGCCGGGTAGGCGCCAAGGCCCATCAACGTGTTGGTGACGGGATACCCCAGCAGATCCACCAGGGTGCGCAGCTCTTGCACGGCGTTGCCCAGCAGCACGCCGCCGCCGGTATAGATGTAGGGGCGTTTGGCGGACAGCAGCAACTGGAGCGCCTTGCGAATCTGACCTCCATGTCCTTTGCGCACCGGGTTGTAGGAGCGCATTTCCACCGTCTCCGGATAGCCGGTGTAGGTGGTCTTGTTGAACGACACATCCTTGGGAACGTCCACCACCACAGGGCCAGGGCGACCACTGCGTGCAATGTGGAAGGCCTTCTTCATGACAGTGGCCATGTCGCGCACATCCTTCACCAGGAAGTTGTGCTTGACGATCGGGCGGGTGATGCCCACGGTGTCACATTCCTGGAAGGCGTCGAGGCCGATGGCAGCCGTGGGCACTTGGCCGCTGATGATCACCATCGGAATGCTGTCCATGTACGCGGTGGCAATGCCTGTCACCGCGTTGGTCAGGCCAGGGCCTGACGTGACCAGAGACACACCCACTTCGCCAGTGGCGCGCGCAAAACCGTCGGCTGCGTGCACGGCGGCCTGCTCGTGCCGAACCAGAACGTGCTGGATGGTGTCCTGCTTGTAAAACGCGTCGTAAATGTGGAGCACCGCTCCGCCCGGGTAACCCCAGACGTACTTCACGCCCTCGGCCTGCAAGGCCTTGACGAGTATTTCGGCACCGCGAAGTTCCTGTGGGGATGAGTCGGCGGCTGCTGCCGCCGAGGCCAGTTCGGCCTTGGAGATTTCCATGATGAACCTTTCGAGAATTTCTCTGACGAAAAACCTTGGGTGCCTCTAGACCGGCCCTTGTGAAGCGGTGTTGAGACTTGAGGCCAATGGACATGGGCAGACACATACTCTGCCGGACCTTGACCCGTTTGCCTTGTTTTGAATTGCAGCCCTCCATTATTGCACCGCAAAATGGACTGTCACGCCACCGGCTTTGCCGGCTTGCAGAAAATAGGGACCGATTGGCTGGAATGCGACAATTCCTCGCCCCCTAAAACGCCTGCTGCTGCCCGATCCGGGTCGGCCCTGCAATGACTGCCACGCCACCCACCTCTGTCCCCTTGAGCCCCTTGACGGCACCGTCCCTGACCCGTCGCATGGCCTGCTGGCTGTATGAAGGGACGCTGCTGTTCGGCGTTCTGTTTGGCGGAGGGTTGTTCTTTTTCGGCGCTGTTTTTGTGGCCGGCCATGTGGAACCCCGCCTGGTTCCCCTGCGCGACGGTTTCAACAACCGCTATTCCTTGCAGGCTTATGTATTCGTGGTGCTGGCGCTGTATTTCGTCTGGTTCTGGCGCCGCGGACAGACCCTGGCGATGAAAACCTGGCACATCCGTGTCGTGGACCTTCATGGGCAGTTGCTGACGCGGTCCAGGGCAATGCTCCGCTACCTCCTGTCGTGGCTTTGGTTCCTGCCGCCGTTGGCTGGCGGGGCGTATTTCCGGCTGTCCGGCTCTGAAGTGACCGTGATCGTGCTGGGCTGGGTCGCCGTGTGGGCCGTGCTGGCCCGGTTCCATCCCCAGCGGCAATTCCTGCATGATGCCCTGGCGGGGACGCGGCTGGTGCACCACAAGCCGCCGGAGCCCGTCAAGGGCCGAAAGTTCTGGCACCTGTGATGTGGAAGCTGCCATGAAGGCCCGCGAGCCCGCAGACGCCCAGAAACGCCGCGCAGGATGGCGCCGGGTGGTCCATGCGTTGCGCTATTCGATGGCGGGCCTGCGGGCTGGCTGGGGCGAGGCGGCGTTCCGCCAGGAAGCCTTGCTGGCGCTGGTGCTTTTGCCCCTGGCGTTCTGGTTGGGTGATTCGTGGCTCGAGGTGGCGTTTCTATGTGCCTTGGTTGTGTTGGTGATGATTGTGGAACTGCTCAACACCGCCGTTGAAACCGCGATCGACCGCGTCGGACCCGAATGGCACGACCTTTCGAAGCGCGCCAAGGACATGGGCAGTGCGGCGGTGCTGTTGTCGCTGATGCTGTGTGGAGCCGTCTGGGGCGCTGCCTTGTGGAACCGGTTTTCCTGACTTGACGGGATGCATCCCATGAAGCCTGCCTTTTCTCTGTGCGTGTATTGCGGATCTCGGCCTGGAAACCGCCCGGAGTTCACGGATGCGGCAGTTGCAGTGGGCCGCTGGATCGGAGAACGTGGCGGTCAGCTGGTGTACGGAGGCGGCCGAAACGGACTGATGGGCACCGTTGCCAAAGCCACCCTGGAGGCCGGTGGGCGGGTGGTTGGAATCATCCCCAAGGCCCTGGTGGAGCGGGAATGGGCCAACAACAGCTGCACCGAACTCCACGTCGTGGACACCATGCACGAGCGCAAGCGACTGATGGCCGAACGGTGCGACGCATTCCTGGCGCTGCCGGGCGGTATCGGCACGCTGGAGGAGTTCTTCGAGGCCTGGACCTGGCGGCAGTTGGGCTATCACAACAAGCCGGTGGGGCTGTTGAATACCGGCGGTTACTACGACGCTTTGCTGGCGTTCCTGAAGGCGAGTGTGGGAGCTGCCTTCATGGCAGAGTGGCAAATGGAACTGATCCGGGTGGACACGGAAGTCGACTCACTGCTGGGCAGGCTTGTGGCCACCAATGCCAATCACCATTCCAGACCTCCCCCCATCGGGCTGGATCAGGTGTAGCTGCAGGCAGGGCGGCTGCTGCCCTGTTCAGCTGGCGTCGGCAGACATGGCTGCCGGTTGAAGTCAGACCGCGGTTTCGTCCTCTTCGCCTGTGCGAATGCGCACCACTCGCTCCACGGAAGTGACGAAGATCTTGCCATCGCCGATCTTGCCGGTGCGCGCTGCGCGCACGATGGCGTCCACGCAGCGGTCCACATCGTCGGTCTTGACCACCACCTCCACCTTCACCTTGGGCAGGAAGTCGACCACGTACTCGGCACCGCGGTACAACTCGGTGTGACCCTTTTGCCGGCCAAATCCCTTGACCTCAGTCACCGTGAGCCCGGTAACGCCCTGTTCCGCCAGGGCTTCGCGCACCTCTTCCAGCTTGAAAGGTTTGATGACGGCGGTGATTTGCTTCATGGGACTCTCCGGGTGCGGGTGGATACAGTCCAAAAACTGTAACACGCGCCCTCTTCCCGAACCCGCTGCGGGGGTGTCATGCATCGGTAGATGCGTCATCTGCACAGGCAGTTGTGCTGAAATGCCCCGCATGTCCACGAACCCGCAACTTTCAGCGATGCATCCAGCCACATACCATTTGCACATTCCCATGGCGGTGGTCTACCGGGGTGGCTACCCGGAAAACATTCACCACGGCTCGGTGGCCGTGGTGCACCGCGACGGGCGCCTGCTGGCCAGCGCTGGCGACATCGAAACTCCGGTGTTCACAAGGTCCTGTCTCAAGCCTTTTCAGGCCTTTCCCCTCATTGCCCGATACACGGATCACTTTGGGCTCGACGACGCTGACATTGCTTTGCTGTGCGCCAGCCACAACGGCGAAGCGATGCATGTGGAGCGGGTGGCGGCGTTGCTGGCACGCGCGGGCGCATCGTCGAGCGACCTGGCTTGTGGTTGCCACATGCCCTACTTTTATTCTGCGCTGCAACAGACGCCGCCGCAGGGGGTACGGTACAGCCCGCTGCAGCACAACTGCTCGGGCAAGCACAGCGGCATGCTGCTTCTGGCGCAGGCGCTCGGTGCACCCCTGGGCAACTATCTGTCGGAGGATCACCCGGTGCAGCAGGCGATCCTGCAGAGCGTGAGCCATTTTTCGGACATACCGTCTGCCGATCTCATCCGGGGAACTGATGGCTGCAGTGCACCCAACTACGCGATGCCGCTGCGGTCGCTGGCTCAGGCATTTGCCAAGCTCACCCTCACGGCGCCAGACCCCGTGTATGGCATGGCGCCAGCGCGCATCGGGCGGGCCATGACGGCGCATCCGGAACTGGTGAGCGGGAACGGCCGCAATGACCTGACGCTGATGCGCGCCGGTGGCGGTGACTGGGTGAGCAAGGTGGGAGCCGACGGGGTTCAGGTGCTGGCCAGTCACAGCCTCGGTGTGGCCATCGCCGCCAAGTGCAGCGATGGATCGCTCACGCCGCTGATGGTGGGGTTCGTGTCGGTGCTGGACCAGCTGGGATGGCTGGACGAGACGCGAGGACACAGTCTTCGCGCCTTGCTGCCTGCGCCTCTGAAAAATTCGGCCGGTATCGAGGTAGGTGAAATGCGGGCGGTTTGGGCTTTGCAGCGGCACTCCACCCAGTGACTCAGGCGCGGTACTTGCTGGTGATGGGGTAGCGCCAGTCCTTCCCAAAGCTGCGGTGCGTGACCCGAATGCCCACAGGTGCCTGGCGGCGCTTGTATTCGTTGATGCGGATGAGCCGCACAACCTTGTCCACATCCTCCTTCGCAAAGCCCTTGGCAACGATCTCGGCCGGGCTGCGGTCGTTCTCCATGTAGAGCTCGATGATGGTGTCGAGCACGGCGTATTCAGGAAGGCTGTCCTGGTCCTTCTGGTCGGGGCGCAGTTCTGCGCTCGGGGGCCGGGTGATGATGCGCTGCGGAATGGGCTCCCGCCCGGTGCGGTACGGATCGTGCGCATTGCGCCACCGTGCGAGGCGGAACACCATGGTTTTGGCCACGTCCTTGATGACAGCAAAGCCGCCCGCCATGTCACCGTACAGGGTGCAGTAACCGGTGGCCATCTCGCTTTTGTTTCCGGTGGTGAGCACGATGCTGCCGAACTTGTTCGACAAGGCCATCAGCAGCGTGCCGCGAATGCGGGCCTGCAAGTTTTCTTCGGTGGTGTCTTCGGGCATTCCCTCGAACTCCCGCGCCAGGCTTTGCCGGAATGCCTCGAACTGCGGCGCAATGGCGATTTCGTCGTACCGAACGCCCAGGCGCGCCGCCATGTCGCGCGCGTCGATCCACGAAATGTCTGCGGTGTACGGCGACGGCATCATCACCGCGCGCACCCGGTCCTTGCCCAATGCGTCCACGGCGATTGCCAGTACCAGCGCAGAGTCGATGCCGCCCGACAAGCCCAGGATGGCACCAGGAAAGCCGTTCTTTCCAATGTAATCGCGTACGCCCAGCACCAGCGCATGCCACAGGTCGGCTTCCAGGCTGTGGTCGGGTTCGACCGCAGCAGCAGGTTGCAGGCGGCCCTCCCGCTGATTCAGGACGATGTCGAACTGGGCTTCGTGGAAGCTCGGGGCCCTGCCCGCCAGGGTTCCGTCGGCCGCGAGCACGAAGCTGCGCCCTTCGAACACGATTTCGTCCTGCCCGCCCACGAGGTGGGCATACACCAGGGGAAGGCCGGTAGCCATGACCCGTTCGCGCATGGTGGATTCGCGTTCGCCGCCCTTGCCCGCATGGAATGGCGAGGCGTTGATGACGGCCAGCAGTTCGGCGCCGGCCGCCCGTGTGTCCTCGGCCGGCTCGTCGAACCAGGCGTCTTCGCACACCAGCAGCCCCACCTTCACCGGGTGGCCCGCGCTGTCGGCCACCTCGAACACGCACGGTTGCTGGCCCGGCACGAAGTAACGGCGCTCGTCGAACACCTGGTAGTTGGGTAGCTTCCGCTTGGCGTAGGTGTGCAGTAACTGCCCTTCCAGCAACACGCTGGCGGCATTGTGCAGGCTGGCAACCGACCGGCTGCGCTCACGCCCGGGCGGATCTCCGGCCACCCGGGCCGGATGCCCCACCACGATGTGCAGGCCTTTGAGTCCTGCCGTGGCAGCGGCAATCGCTTTCAGGGCATCATCACAGGCGTCGATGAAGGCGGGGCGCAGGAACAGGTCTTCGGCGGCATAGCCGCAAAGGGCGAGTTCGGGGGTGAGCAGCAGGCGAACCCCGCGCCTGTGTGCGTCGTTGGCCGCAGCAATGACGCGTTGGGCATTGCCTGCCATGTCGCCCACCACGAAGTTGAGCTGAGCCACGCAAATTGAAAGAGTCATGCAGTCAGTGATGGATATGGCTTTGAATGTCCCGACGGCAAGGCGGGCAGCGGCGCCTGGGCATGGTGGGCGAAGCCGCGTTCGGCGGGTAACCGGGGGCAGCGCTTGAGCGTCAGGAATTATGTCACCCGGGTGTTTGCCTCGCCGGCGGATATCCCTGCTGAACGATGGAATGCGCTGCTCGGCGAAACCGCCGACCCCAGCCCCTTCATGCGCCACGAATACCTGCTGGCGATGCATCGCGGCGGATGTGCCACCCCTTCTGCAGGGTGGCAGGCGCAGTTCGTCACCTTGTGGCAGGGCGATGTCCTGATGGCGGCCTGCCCGATGTACCTGAAGAACCACTCCTACGGCGAGTATGTTTTCGACTGGGCCTGGGCCAATGCGTACGGTCAGCATGGACTGGACTACTACCCCAAGGCCCTGGTGGCGGTGCCATTCACCCCGGTGCCTGGCGCACGCTTGCTGGCGGTGGACAGCGCTTCCAAAGGCGCGTTGGTTCGTGCGCTGGTCGCGCATGCGGCGACGGAGCAGCTTTCGTCGCTGCATCTGCTCTTTCTGCAGCCGGAGGATGTCCAGGTCTGCCAGGAAGAAGGGCTCATGCTGCGGCACACCGTTCAGTTTCATTGGCACAACCGGCAGGAGCACCTGGAGCTTCCCGGCGTTGCATCGGGCGGCGGCGGGTTGGAGAGTTTCGAGCAGTTCCTGGGTTGCCTGCAGCAAGAGAAGCGCAAAAAAATCCGTCAGGAACGCCGCAAGGTGGCGGATGCGGGCGTCACTTTCCGCTGGATGGCGGGGAGGCAGATCAATGCATCCGAATGGGATTTTTTCTACCGTTGCTACGAACGCACCTACCTGGAGCATGGCAATGCACCCTACCTGTCCCGCGACTTTTTCCACCGCATGCAGCACACCATGCCAGAGAACTGGTTGCTGTTCGTCGGCGAACGCCAGGGGCGCGACATCGCCTGCAGTCTGATCGGGATCGACCCGGTGGCCCGTGTGGCCTACGGCCGTTACTGGGGCGCTCTGGAGCGTGTGGACTGCCTGCACTTCGAAGCCTGCTACTACCAGCCGCTGGCCTGGTGTATTGCGCACGGCTACCAGCGCTTCGAAGGAGGCGCCCAGGGGGAGCACAAGATGGCGCGGGCGCTTCTTCCAGTGAAAACCACCAGCGCGCACTGGCTGGCCCACCCGTCGTTTGCCGAAGCAGTGGAGCGGTTCCTCGTCCGCGAGGGCCAGGGCATTGAACAATACGTACAGCAACTGGAGCAGCACAGCCCCGTCAAGAGGGCGCTGACGTTGTCCTCCAGTGGCCGGGAGCCTTGACACGACCGGTTCCAAGAGCCGGGCGCAAGCCCGTTGTTCGGGCCGACGGGGATCGGTGGCTACACTAACGCGGCATGAACGACTCGGACGCTTTTTTCACGCACACCATCGTGGGCGCCCCCTTCTCGGTGGTCCTGGGTCGCCGTCTTGGTCCCAGGCACACCAGCACCTCGGGCATCGAATTCCACTTGGGCACCGGGCATCACCGACTGAGCGAGGTCTGGAACGACTGGCTGGTCAGCAACCCGGCTTTTGACGTTCCCGGCCGGCCGCGGCGGCGGCCAGGCAGGTACAGGCGCATCCTGGAGCGCCATGCCTTCTGGCTGGCCTGTTTTGGTCTCGCCAGCCTCACCGGGTCGGCCCTCTTCTGGGGGCTGATGGCATGACGCTGAAGACCCCGCAGGACACGCTCACCATCGATCCGGTGGCCATGAATGTGGTGAGCCGGGTGGCTGCAGGGTCGCAGCTGGGAGGTGACCTGCGGTTTGAAGGTGGTCTTCTGGTGCAGGGCGACCTGTCCGGACTGCTGCACGTGAACGGCAACCTGATCGTCTGGATGGGTGGGGTGGTCCGCGGACGCATCCGGGTCATGGGCGACCTGTACCTTTTTGGGCGGCTGGGCTCGGAAGGTGCCGGCCCGAACGCCACCACGATGGAGTGCCATGGCATGGCCTATGTGGCGCGCTCTGGCATTTCGACCGGGACCTTGATGGCGCGGCGGTTGCAGCTCTACGAAGGTGCCGACTTGCAAGGCCCATTCAAGACCCTCAAACTCGGCGAAAACATTCCCGTTCTGCACGATGTGCAGGCGGGAAAGAGCTGATGCGTTGCGTCGATTGAGGCCCGCATGAAATCCCACCGCTATCTGCAGCCCGACCGCCACCTGGACAACGACCTGGAGAACCCGACCGTGAACGACATCTACAACCCGCAGCCCAGCGACGAAGCGAACGCCAGCACGCAATTCAACGAAGCCGAGGTGAACGAGCCCTCCCCCACACAACTGGAGGTCGACGTTGGAAATGCCATGCCGCCGCCGCAGGTGTCCAACCTCCCGGTGGTGGCACCGGTTGAATCCGGTTCGGCGCGCAGCCTGCTGGCCGAAGGCATGCGGTTTGTGGGCAACGCCGAGTTGCGCGGACCGTGCAGCATCGGCGGTCACGTGGAAGGCAACATCAAGCAGGCGCCTGATGCGCAGGTGGCGGTGGTGGTGACCGAAACCGGGCGCGTGAAAGGCGACATCACGGCGCACAAGATTTCGGTCATGGGCCACACCGACGGTATCCTGGATTCCGGCGAGGGCGAGGTGGCGCTGCACGACACCGCCAGCGTGCACGGGCTGGTTCGCTACGGCCGCATCCAGGTCAATGGCGCCGATCTGAACGCGACGCTGGAGCGCGCCGTTGCGCGCAAGCCCGCCAGCTGATCGCGTCCACCCGCGACCATGCCGTGGACCGGTTCGGCCCACCCTTCACCGCCTGCCCCAGGTATGTCCCTGCCGGACCCGGAAGCCGTCCGGCTCGATGCCCTGCAGCGCAGTTGGCAGCGCGACCGCGAGGTGGCGCGTCGCCGGCTGGCGCGCCGCTGGGTGGTGTGGGCGCTGCTTCGTTATGGGTTGCCGGCCATGCTGGTGCTTGGCACCGCTGCTGGCGTCTGGGTCTGGGCGCTGCCCGAGGCGCACGCACGGCTGGTGCTCTGGCTGCATCCACCCCCGCCGCCGCCCACCGATTTCCCCAACATTGACAACCCGAACACCAAGGAGCCCTGAACCATGACTCAGAACCCTTCATCCACCCGCCTGGTGCCGGTCGACCGACTCACCGCCATCAGCAGTCTGATCGCCGAGGGTGCGGTTTTCGACGGACACTTCCACTCTGCCGCCGATCAGGGCATCAAGGTGGACGGCAGGCTCACCGGCAACATCACCTTCGAGACCGGTGGCACGCTTCACGTGGGCGCCACCGGGGTGATTGAAAACACGCGGCTGGAGGCGGACTACGTGTTCATCGAGGGCAAAGTGGTGGGCACTGTGGTGGCGCGCAAGGCGCTGGAAATCACCGGATCGGGAACCTTGATTGGCGACGCGAGCTACGACGACCTGATCGACATGCATCCGCGTGCCCGGGTGCGCGGGAAGATCGAATACCGCGGAGACATCGAAGCCGCCCGCAATTGATGCCTTCCGGACCGGAATGCAAAAGGCCGCCAGGGCAACCCGGCGGCCTTTGCGCTTGAGCAGCGAAGCCGCGGCGTTGGTGAATGATCAGCCCTGCGCCTTGTTGTAGTTGGCCACGCCGTCCATGATTTCCTTGTGGGCGGCCTCCGGGCCTTCCCAGCCCAGGACCTTGACCCACTTGCCCGGCTCCAGGTCCTTGTAGTGTTCGAAGAAGTGCTGGATGGTGTTCAGACGCATCGGGTTCAGGTCGGACGGTTTCTGCCACTGGGTGTAGATGGACAGGATCTTGTCGGTAGGGACTGCCAGCACCTTGCTGTCTTCACCGGCCTCGTCCTGCATCTTCAGGATGCCGATGGCGCGGCAAGGCACCACCACACCGGGAATCAGCGGCACCGGGGTGATGACCAGCACGTCCACCGGATCACCGTCGCCGGAAAGGGTTTTGGGCACGTAACCGTAGTTGGTCGGGTAGTGCATGGCCGTGCTCATGAAACGGTCCACGAAGATGGCCCCGGTTTCCTTGTCCACCTCGTACTTGATCGGGTCGGCGTTCATGGGGATCTCGATGACCACGTTGAACGATTCGGGGACGTTTTTTCCGGGAGTGACGTTGTCGAGGGACATGATGGAAGTACGGAGTTGATGAAAACGGATTCGGCCTTGGGCAGAAAAGAGCGCCGTGGTTCCAAACGAACAACGGCGCCCCGGATTTACCCTGATTTTACCGACTCCAGCCTGACGAAAAGGCGCTGTGCGGCTCCCACGATGCGCTGTGCCCTTCCCACCCCGCGCAATTCCCGCTAAATTGAACCCGTTGGCCAATCGTCTGTTTCACTGCCCTTGCCGGCAGCAAAGCGGCTACGAGGAAGCAACGCAGCGGGGGCAGCCCCGGAGGCGTTGCCCCCTCCAAGTCGATTCGAGCAGGAGAAATACATGGTGGGTCAATCTGCGCTGATATTCGCGTTGGTCTGTGGGCTGGTGGCCGTGGTTTACGGCTTCTGGTCCCGAAACTGGATTCTTTCGCAGGACGCGGGCAACGCCCGCATGCAGGAAATTGCCGGAGCCATTCAGACCGGCGCTGCCGCCTACCTGGCGCGGCAGTACAAGACCATTGCCTTGGTGGGCGTGGTGCTGGCCATTCTCATCGGGGTTTTTCTGGACGGTCTCAGCGCGGTGGGCTTCGTGCTGGGTGCGGTCCTGTCGGGCGCCTGCGGCTTCATCGGCATGAACATCTCGGTGCGCGCCAACGTGCGCACCGCGCAGGCCGCAACCAAGGGCATTGGTCCGGCGCTGGATGTCGCTTTCCGGGGCGGTGCCATCACCGGCATGCTGGTGGTGGGGCTGGGTCTGCTGGGCGTGGCCGGCTTCTTCTGGTTCCTCGTGGGCAACGGGAACCTGACGCCGGTGCAGAGCCTGGCCAAGCTGCTCAACCCGCTGATCGGGTTTGCATTCGGCTCCTCGCTGATTTCCATCTTTGCGCGCCTGGGTGGCGGCATCTTCACCAAGGGGGCCGACGTGGGCGCCGACCTGGTGGGCAAAGTGGAAGCCGGCATTCCCGAAGACGACCCACGCAACCCGGCGGTGATTGCCGACAACGTGGGCGACAACGTGGGCGACTGCGCCGGCATGGCGGCCGACCTGTTTGAAACCTATGCAGTGACGCTGATCGCCACCATGGTGCTGGGCGCGCTGATGGTGGCGGCAGCGCCGATGCAGGCGGTGCTCTACCCCATGGTGCTGGGCGGAGTGTCGATCCTGGCGTCGATCATTGGCTGCTTCTTCGTGAAGGCCACACCAGGCATGAAGAACGTGATGCCGGCGCTCTACAAGGGCCTCGCCATTGCCGGCGTGCTGTCGCTGATCGCCTTCTGGTTTGTGACGGCCTGGATCATGCCGGACAACGCCATCACCGCCACGGGCAGCCAGTTGCGGCTCTGGGGCGCCTGCGCCGTGGGCCTGGCGCTCACCGCGGTTCTGGTGTGGATCACCGAGTTCTACACCGGCACCCAGTATTC
>JALORL010000315.1 GCA_025458915.1 Hydrogenophaga sp. | reverse complement strand
CTGAATGCCAAGAAGATCGACCTGGTGCTCACCGGCCCGGCCGAGTATGTGGTGTTCAAGAAGCGCACCGACGCCAAGCTGGTGGTGGGCTTCAGCCGCCCCGAGTACTACGGCTCGGTGGTCACCATCGTGGGCTCGGGCGTGGACGGCGTGGAAGACCTCAAGGGCAAGAAGGTGGCTTTGGGCGACGTGGGTTCCACCTCGCGCCACCTCTCGCCCATCCAGGTGCTGGCCGACCTGGGTCTGCAGCCGCAGAAGGACTTCCAGGTGCTGCACGTGAACCGCAACGTCGCGGTGGAAGCCATGAAGCGCGGCGATGTGGCCGCCATCGGCATCAACCGCACCGACCTGCCCGGCCTGAGCAGGAAATTCCCCGACGTGGTGTTCAAGGTGATTGCACGCGGCCGCGACCTGCCCAACGACGTGCTGCTGGCCGGCAACCATGTACCCGACGCCACCGTGGCCACCATGAAGAAAGTGTTCAGCGACAACAGCCAGGCCCTGATCGATGCCGTGCTGCTGGGCCCCGATGAAAACCAGAAGTTCCGTGGCATGGCCTTCATTCCCGGCATCGCCGACAAGGACTACCACTACGTGCGCAAGATGTACGCCACCATCGGCCAGCCGCAGTACGCCGAGTTCGTGGGCGACTGATCGCACCCCATGGAGCACCGGCCGATGTACCGACAAGAAATGCCCCTGGGCGGCATGCTGCCGCACGGCGCGCTGCCCGACCGCGCCAGCGGCCGCCACCCCGTGTGGGAAGACAACGCGGTGGACCTGCAGGTGAAAGGGCTGGGAAAGGCCTTTTCGCCGGGCGTGCCGGTGCTTGCCAACATCGGCTTCGCCATTCCGAAAGGACAGGCGGTGGCGCTGATCGGCTCCAACGGTGCCGGCAAGTCCACGCTGCTGCGCTGCTGCATGCACCTCATCGAGCCCGACGAAGGCACGGTGTACCTGTTCGGCCAGCCGCTGCAGGCGCAAAGCGCGGCCGGCCTGCGTGCACTGCGGTCGCGCGTGGGCTTCGTGTTCCAGAAGCACAACCTGGTGCCGCGCCTCTCGGCCCTGAGCAACGTGCTGCACGGCGCCCTGCCGCGTGCGCCGCTGGGCCGTGCCTGGTTCCAGGGCACGGCGCCCAAGGCCCTGCGCGAAGAGGCCATGCACTGCCTGGAGCGCGTGGGCCTGGCCGAGCACGCGCGCAAGCGGGCCGATCATCTTTCCGGCGGGCAGAGCCAGCGGGTGGCGGTGGCGCGCGCGCTCATGCAGCGGCCGCGTTTTCTGGTGGCGGACGAGCCCGCCGCCAGCCTGGACCCGGTGTCGGGCGACGAGGTGATGGGCGTGTTCGCCCAGCTGGTGGAGCAGGACGGCCTGACCCTGCTGTTCACCTCGCACGACCTCAGCCACGCCCTGCGCTACGCCCACCGCGTGATTGCCCTGCACAAAGGCCAGGTGGCCCTTGACACCCTTTCCCATCAGACCGACGCGGTCGCCCTGCGAGCCCTGTATGACCACGACCGCCCTTGACATCCCGGCCCGCCGGCCGGCACAGCCCCCGGAGCGGTTCGAGCGCATGGGGGCGGCCAGCTTCGCCCTGTGCGTGGCCGCTCTGGCCTTCTTCGTCTGGTCGCTCGAAGGCACCCAGGTGTCGGTGGGCGACTTCTTTGATGGCCTGCCGCAAATGGCGCGGCTGGTGGGTGAAATGATGCCCCCGTCCGGCGCGCGGCTCGAAGCCGTGGGCCGCGCCCTGCTGGAGACCTTTCAGATGGCGCTGGTGGGCACGGTGGTGGGCGTGATTCTCAGCGTGCCGATTGCGGTGCTGGCCACACCGCACCTGTCGCCGCACCCGCTGGTGTATCAGGCCGCGCGCACGCTGATCGCCTTCTTCCGCACCGTGCCCGACCTCGTGTGGGCGCTGCTGTTCGTGGTGACGGTGGGGCTGGGGCCGTTTGCCGGCACGCTGGCCCTCATCGTGGACAAGATCGGTTTCTGCGGCCGCTTCTTCGCCGAGGCCATGGAAGAGGTGGACCGCGGGCCGCAGGAAGCGCTCAAGGCCATGGGTGCCAGCAGGCTGTCGGTGATCGGTTGCGCGGTGATTCCGGCAGCACTTCCTTCGTTCATCAACACCTCGCTGTTCAGCCTGGAAAAGGCCACGCGCTCGTCGGTGATCCTGGGGCTGGTGGGGGCCGGTGGCATCGGCATTGAGCTGAAGGTGGCCATGGACCTGTTCAGCTACGACGAAGCCGCCACCATCATCCTGGCCATCTTTGCGCTGGTGCTGCTGGTGGAGCGGGTGAGTGCGGCGTTGCGGCGCCGCATCCTGTGAGCCTGTCCCGACCACGCCGAGCAGGAAAGCGGAAAAAACCCACACAAGCGCTGCAAGTCTTGCGCATGCGCTTGTCGGCGGGCGTTCGGCGGCGCCAGAATCCAGCCGTTCATGTGAACGCAACCAGGATTCCCCCCCATGTCGTTTTTCACTTCCGCCCAGAAGACCGTGTGTGCCACCCTGCTGGGCTTCGGCCTGGCCACGCTGTCGCCGCTGGTGAGCGCCAGCAACTACTACTTCTACGTGGAGAACAAGACCAACTCGCGCATCGTCAAGCTGGAGGTGTCGCAGGACAAGAAGGACTGGGGTTTCTTCGACATCGGCCGCGGCATCGGCAAGGGCAAGTCGTCCAAGCTGGTGTGGGACGAAAGCACCGAAGACGAAGACTGCGAGCAGTGGATCCGTGCCCGCTTCGCCGA
>JALORL010000314.1 GCA_025458915.1 Hydrogenophaga sp. | reverse complement strand
CCGCTGCGACGCCAACGTCTCGGTGCGCAAGCCGGGCGCGCCGCTGGGCACGCGCCGCGAGATCAAGAACCTGAACTCGTTCAAGTTCATGCAGCAGGCCATTGACTACGAGGTGCGCTGGCAGATCGAGCAGATCGAGGACGGCCACGCGATCCAGCAGGCCACGGTGCTGTTCGACCCCGATACGGGCGAAACCCGCGCCATGCGCACCAAGGAAGACGCGGCCGACTACCGCTACTTCCCCGACCCCGACCTGCCCCCGCTGGTGATCGCGCGCAGCTGGGTGGACGAGGTGAAGGCCGCCATGCCCGAGCTGCCGCGCCAGATGGCCGAGCGCCTGGTGGCCGACTATGGTCTGCCCGAGTACGACGCCACCACGCTGACGCAGAGCCCCGCCATGGCAGCCTATTTCGAGACCGCCGCCAAGGCCAGTGGCCAGGCCAAGATGGTCAGCAACTGGATCATGGGCGAGGTCTCGCGGCGGCTGAACAACGAAGGTGCAGACATATCCACTGTTCCGGTGCCTGCTGGCCACTTGGCGGAGATGTTGAAAAGGATTGCTGACGGCACCATTTCGAACAACGCTGCCAAGATTGTCTTTGACTCGTTGTGGGAAGGGCGTCGCGGCGTATTTGGTGTTGCGAATGACGATTTGACTCAAGCCGCAGTTGCTGTGAGTCAGATCATCGAAGCCAAGGGCCTCAAGCAGATGAACGACAGCGGTGCGCTGGAAAAAATCATCGACGAGGTGATGGCCGCCAACGCGCCCATGGTCGAGCAGTTCCGTGCCGGCAAGGACAAGGCCTTCAACGCGCTGGTGGGCCTGGTCATGAAGGCCAGCAAGGGCAAGGCCAACCCGCAGCAGGCGGGCGACCTGCTGCGGCAGAAGCTTCAGTAAATGTCCAGCGGCTGGCCCCGGCGCTCGCCCTGGGTCAGCGCGGCAGCGCGGCAGCCCCGCCGCTGCTCTGCCGCCAAAGCTGGCGCAGCTTGGCCAGCTCTTCGTCGAAACGCGCGTTGATGCGCTCTTTTTCCTTGAGCTGTTCGTCCAGGAAGCGCTTCTGCACCTGCACCTGCTGCTCGTTGTCCTCGATCTTGCGCTTGAGCCAGCTGGGGGCCTTCTCGCGGTCGCCCTGGTAGAACTCCAGTTCGTTGTCGATCTGCTTGCGCTGTACCAGCAGGGTTTCCTCGCGCTTCTTCACCGCACCCATCACCTCGTCGACCTGGGTCAGGGCTTCGGCCCGTTCCTTGTCGTGCATGGCCTGGTTGGGGTAGCGGACCAGCAGGGCGCGTTCGCGCCGGCGTTCCTCGCGGATCAGGGCCTGCTCGGCCTCTTGCGCCTTGCGCTCGGCCGCGAGCCGGGCACGTTCTTCGGCGGTGTAGCTGGGTGGGTGCACCTTGCGCACTGTTCCACTCGCCCCCAGCTCTTTCTGCTCGCGGTCCAGGCATTCCTTGATGGGTCGGTCCGAGGTGATGCGCCGCCCGGTGCCGTCGATGCAGGTGTAGATGCCCTGGGCCTGGACCGTGGTGCCGACGATCAACCCGCCCAGCAGCAACCAGAGGGGTCGGGTGGGGTGTGGGGAGCGCAGACGGCGGATGGCGGTGGTGGATGGCACGGTGGGCTGACTCAGGCCACACCGTAACGCTCGCGGTATGCGAGCACGCGCTGGTGGTGCGCGTCGAGTTCCGCCCCGGTGTGTGTCGCCAGATATTGCAGCAAATCGGCCAGTCTCGCAATGGCGCAGACCTGCAGGCCCAGGTGTTGCTGCACATACTGGACGGCGCTGTGTGCTACGTCACGCACCTGCCCGTCGGGGCCGGCCTCGGTGGCCATTTCCTGCCGGTCCAGGGCAATCGCCACCGCGCAGGGTGTGGCGCCGGCGGCCTGGATCAGCGCAATGGACTCGCGCGCGGCGGTTCCGGCGCTCATCACGTCGTCCACGATCAGGACCCTGCCCCTGAGCGGCGCGCCGACCAGGGTGCCGCCTTCGCCATGGTCCTTGGCCTCCTTGCGGTTGTAGGCAAACGGCACGTTGCGGCCCAGGCGGGCCAGCTCGATGGCCACGGCCGCACCCAGGGGAATGCCTTTGTAGGCGGGGCCGAAGATCATGTCGAATTCGATGCCACTGGCCAGCAGGGCGTTTGCATAGAATTGCGCGAGCCGGCTGAGCTTGGCCCCGTCGTCGAACAGCCCGGCGTTGAAGAAGTAGGGCGACAGACGACCCGCTTTGGTCTTGAACTCGCCGAAGCGCAACACGCCCGAATCCACACAGAACTGCACGAATTCCTGCGCCAGCGCGTCCGCGCCAGCGGGGTCTGCGGCGGCTTTCATCACCATGGGGACATCCTTGTTCAAACTGACCAGCCTCAACCTCAACGGCATCCGTTCCGCCAGCAACAAGGGGCTGGAACCCTGGTTGAGCGCGCTCCAGCCGGATTGTATTTGCGTGCAGGAGATCAAGGCCCAGGCGTCCGACCTGTCCGGGCGGTTTGAAGACATCGCGGGCCTCAAGGGCCATTTCCATTGTGCTGAAAAGAAGGGTTATGCGGGCGTGGGCATCTACACCCGGCACGAGCCCAGCGCAGTGCACATCGGCTTTGACCGGGGTGAATTCGATGCCGAGGGCCGCTACGTGGAGCTGCGCTTCGACACGCCGGCGCGCAAGCTCAGCCTGATCAGCGCGTACTTCCCCAGTGGTTCGTCGGGCGAGGAGCGGCAGCAGGCCAAGTACCGTTTCCTCGACGC
>JALORL010000313.1 GCA_025458915.1 Hydrogenophaga sp. | reverse complement strand
ATCCACCCCGAGGTGCGGTTTGCCGACCTGGCCGCTTTCATCTGGATGCGCGAAACCGGCACGGCCTTGCCGCTGGAGGCGGCACCGAGCGCAGCGCGCCTGCCTTTGTTGGGCGTGCTTGAAGGCACAGCTTATTACCTCCTTTTCAACGGCATCCTGGGCGACCGCCGCCCGGCGGGCGGCAACGTGCTCACCACGGCGGTGCTGCAGGCGCTGAACGAGCTGTGCGGGCACGAGGGCCCCAAGGTGGTCTATGGCGAGGCCTGCCGCCTGGGCGATGCGCGGCTGGCAGCCGAGGGCATCACCTTCAAGCAACTGCCGCACGCGGTCCCCAAGTGACCGACACCAAACAACAAGATCCAGGGACCAACCGATGGCCATGTTGAAGCTCAAGCGCTACCAGGACAAAGCCCTGGACGAACTTGACAAGTACTTGCGCGCAGCCCGAATCAGCGGCCCACGCGGCGCGTTCGAGGCACAGACGGGCCATGGCTACAACCCCGAGCCCTTTGGTGAAACGCCGTGTGTGTGCCTGCGCATTCCCACCGGCGGCGGCAAGACGCTGATGGCCGCGCATGCGGTCGGCCGCATGACGCGCGAGTGGCCGGGCAATACGCCGCACCCGCTGGCGCTGTGGCTGGTGCCCAGCGATGCCATCCGCACCCAGACATTGACCGCACTGGCCACACCGGGCCATCCCTTCCGTGAAGCGCTGGCGCTGGGTTGCGGCGACAGTGTGCGCGCGTGCGACCTGAACGATCTGGCCACGCTTTCACCGCAAGACTTTGACAGCCGCGCCGTGGTGGTGGTGGCGACCATCCAGAGCTTTCGCATTGAAGACACCGAGCAGCGCAACGTGTACGCCTTCAGCGAAGCGTTTGAACCTCACTTTCGCGGCTTGCCCGCCAACGCGCTGCGCGGGTTGCACGAACTGCCTAATGCGCTGGTCACAGCGGAAGAAGCCGCCTCGGCGAAAGCGGGGCGCGAAATGCTGACGCGCTTTGTGGGCCAGCCGCGCTGGAGCCTGGCCAACTGGCTGGCCATTCGAAGGCCGTACGTGATCGTGGACGAGGCACACAGCACCAAAACCGAACGCAGCTTCGAGGCCCTTAAGCGCCTGAACCCGTCGCTGATTCTGGAATTGACGGCCACACCGGTGCCCAAGCGCACCAATGTTTTGTTCCACGTGTCGGCTCAGGAGTTGCAGGCTGAGGACATGATCAAGATGCCTATCGCGCTGATCGAGCACACGCGCGGGTGGCAGGCAGCGGTGTTCGACGCGGTGCAGAACCAGCGGCTGCTGGAAGCCGAAGCGCAACAGGAAGAAGCGGCAACAGGCGCTTACATACGACCCATTGTGCTGCTGCAGGCGCAGAACAAAACCGATCCGGTGAACGTGGACGTATTGCGCGCGCACCTGGTGCACGAGTTGGATATTCCGGCCGACCAGGTCAAGGTGGCCACGGGCGACGAGCGTGGCCTTGAGGGGTTGGATCTTTCAGCCCGTAGCTGCCCGGTGCGCTACATCATCACGGTGCAGGCGCTGCGCGAAGGGTGGGACTGCCCATTTGCCTACATTCTGTGTTCGGTGCAGAGCATCCGTTCGGCCACGGCGGTGGAGCAGTTGCTGGGCCGGGTGCTGCGCATGCCCTATGCGACGCAGCGCAGCCGACCAGCGCTGAACAAGGCTTATGCCCATGTGACCGAAACCGAGACCGGCCTGGCAGCCAATGCGCTGGCTGATCGTCTGATCGACGGCATGGGGTTTGACCCGCTGGACATGGCTTCGATGATTGCGCCGCAGCTGCCACTGGAGGGTATGGACGCCGGGCCGCTGTTTGCGCAGTCACGCGCAGAGCCGGTACTGCCTTCGCTCTCGGTGGACCTGCCGGCGGACAAAGCCTTGCCGCAGGCGGTGGCCGAAGCGATTGAGAAGGGCTTGGCCACGGTGAGCAGCGACGGCAAACGCCAGCGAGTGCAACTGCGGGGTGAGGTGAACGAAGCCGTGGCGACGGCGCTGGTGGCCACACAACGTGGCAAACAGCGGGAGCAGGTGACCCAACAGATCGAGCGGCACAACGCGCTGGTGGTGGGCGCGCTGGCACCCTGCAACCGGGGAGAAGTTTTCGCGCCGGTTCCGCGCTTGTGCTATCGGCCTGCGGATGCGCAGGGCGAGCTGCAATTGCTTGAGCGTGAAGCCGTCATTGAAGAGATCGATCTGAATCTGCTGGCCGACTCTGTCAGCCTGCGGGGCTTTGCCATGGTTGAGCAAGGGGCCCTTTGGGAGGTTTACCTGGACGGCCAGCGTCTGCGCATAGGTCGTGGTGATTCGACCCAGTTGCCCTTGGACGGTGTGGAACCCTCCATCAGCGCCGAAGACCTGGCCCGCTGGTTGAGCGAGGAGTTGCAACACCCGTCGCGCAACGTGGCGCGCGATGTGACGCCTGCTCACTTGCGCGCCTTTGTGCTGGCGACCCTGCAGCACCTGATGAACGACCAGCACATTCCTTTGGGGCAGCTTGCTCGCCACCAGTACCCGCTGGTGCAGAGTTTGGCGCTGCGCATTGCGGAGCTGCGCGACAAGGCTTCGCGAACCGTTTTTGCGCAACTGGTGCTCGACGGCGGTTGGGCGCTGGAAGCAAGCCCGTTGCACACCTTCCATTTCGACCCAGCTTGTTACCCGGTGTCTGCCACCAAACGCTACCGAGGCAAGTTTCGGTTTCCAAAGCACTTCTATCCGGTCTTGTCGGACC
>JALORL010000058.1 GCA_025458915.1 Hydrogenophaga sp. | reverse complement strand
GGAACTGTGGAGCGTGCCCGCCCAGGGCGGCCCGCGCTCGCTGGGCCTGGTGCGCGCCGACACCGCCACCACGCTGCTGCTGCAGGCGGGTGTGAAGGAAGGCACCGCGGCCTTCGCGGTGAGCATCGAACCGGCGGGCGGTTCGCCCACGGGCGCGCCCACGGGGCCGATTGTTTCGCTGGGGCAGATTTAGCTGGGGTGTGCCAGGGTGCTGGCCGGGCCCAGGGCCTGCTGCAGCACGGCCTCCAGGCCCGGCACTTCGCGGCAGGCCCGGCTGATGACCTGCTGCAGGCGTTCGTCACGCGGTATGGGCTGTGCCGGCAGGTAGGCGCCCAGTGGTGCCTGCATCAACGGGTGGTCCAGTGCCGGCGGCAAGGCCAGGCCCAGCCGCTCTCGCAGACGGTAGACCATGTGCACTTCCACCGGCCAGCCCATCAGCGTGTCGTCGATGAAATCCACCTGCTTGCTGGGCAGCATGGAGCGGCTGTACATGCATTCGTGGGTGTGCCAGTCGCAAACGTCCAAGAGCGCTTCGACCAAGGCCTCGGGTTCTGGCGTTCTCCAGCACGCCAGCAGCTTGTCGTAAGCGGGCGATTCATAGGGGTGGTCGGGCATCTTCGGCAGGCTGACGCCCGCGAAGTCAGCCCACAAGGCCCAGGTGAAGCGCGCGAACGGCTCGCGGTTTCGCTGCCAGCGCGGGTCTTCGTCTTCTTCGGTCCACAGGGCGCGTTGGGGCATGAAGTGAACGGCCCATTCGGCGATCTTGTCGGCGGAGGAGTTCCAGCCCAAGGAGTAGGACATGGCCAGGCTGCCGGCGACGTCTCGAAGGTTCTGTCTGCCCCACAGTCTCCGAAGCGCAGCGTTGCGTCCTAGCCAGAGCAAATGCTGCAGTACCCTGTGCCATGTTCCGCGAATCAAGTCAGTGCGATCCCCGCTTCCATGCTTGTAGATAACAAACTCTGCTTCGCGCATCAAGTGCTGTCCATGCCACTGCAGCGGCAGCAGGACGTCGCCGAGATCGAACTCCGGATTGCCTGATGCTTAGGCGCTGATCTTCTCCGAATTTGCGGCGTGACCGGCCAAGGACTCGGCAAGTCGTTCAGGTGTGAGGCCAGCGTGTTCGGGAACCCTAAAGCCAATTTCCTTCAACAAGAACTTGAAGTTCCACCGTTTGTGCACGCCCAAACAGCTCGTCATGGCTACCGCCTTTTAATTGTTATGGTTGGTACAACTGTCCCTCCTGGCGATGGGAGAGCGACCTCGTACTTGTAGCCCACTACGTTCGGGGGCTCGCGACATTCCACAAGGTTTCGACTCTGTCAGCGGCCTCGGAGTGGCCGGCGCTGACGCACCCGGTTCAGCACGCTGGTGGTGTTGAGCGCGGTGCGCAGGGCCACATTCTGCGCGGCTAGCTTTCGCCCAGCCTATTCTGGGTACCATGGTTTGGAACGCCAATCGAGAAGGGCCGACTGGAACGAAGCTTCGGCGCTGTATATCGCACTTCCGTCTCCATGACGGGGGTGTTCGATGTAGAACTGACGTTCATACAGTCCCTCAACTGGGGGCGTGATTTGCCCTTGTGCAATTCTTTTGAGTAGCGGCGTTAGCCCGCGCAACACCGCTGCAATTTCTTGATCCGTGGGCGCCTGTGCCGTCAATTCCCGCTCGAAATGCAGGGCGGCCTGTTGAAGCAGGATCACCTTTTCGGCTTGAGAACTCATGGCTAGGTCTTTTCATCTGCTGGCGGGCCACTCAGCCGCCCACTTTTCCCATGATCTGAAGCTTGCTGCAGGGCTGGGCTTTAGCACGCTGAGGTTGAACCCGGCGCTGGACTCGCGCGCCACATAGTGCGATTCATCGATGGGGCTGGCGATGGTCAGGTCGCCGGCACCGCAGGTGCCCACGCGCGCCACCAGCGCCTTGCCGCTGGCCTTGGCACCGCTGAGTGTTGAGCTAGAGCAACTGCTGGTGCGCCCGCAAGCGAATTCAAGGTTGGGTGTTTCGCTATTTCAGCTTGGCGTTATGTCGCAGGCCATCAAGTCGACAAGAAACTCGTCGCGTTCTTCAGCGGGCAGGCCAGCCAACTGCGCCACAACAAGGGGATCAAGCAATTCATCTCGCACTTGACGCCTCATCGTCTCGTAAATGTCAGGATACCAGGGCCCGATCAGTATAAGCACCACCACATCCTTCATTAGATTAGTCAATGGACTCTCGAAAACGCCTTCGTATTGAAGTGTGGTGTAGCCCAAAGCCTCGGCGTGTGGTCTGCCTAACTTGGCCATGCTGCGACACCCTTCAAAATAGCAGTCTAGTACTTCGCGACGAATGCTGTTGTAGGTGTTGAATTCATCTTTCACAGGGTTGTCCTTTCAAGGCCTGGGCGGAATGGCGCGTACCTCGAAATTGTCTATAACAATGAGTCTAATGCCGGGGTATTTTTGACGGAAGCTTTCAACGGTGTTTGCACAGCTGCTGCATGGCGCTTTCTCGGTGAATAAGGTTATTGTTCCGCGTGCTGATGTGTTGTTGCCCAAGATCGTGGCTGCGTTGTTGAGAATCTTGGCTTCCGCATCACCAGCTCTAAAGGACATGGTGCCATTTGGCCGGGGAACAGATGAGCTCGGAAAGACCTCCGGAACAAGTCCCACAAAGCCGTTTGTCGCCTGCGTTGCATTTGGAGTGTCTATGCGACTAGAAGCTGCCATCTTCAGCGGCAGTCCGTCAACCTGAATAGATGCCACGGCCACGTTGCCCGAGGTTCTCGGCCCGCTCGGAAGCGTACTGCGAAGTGACGCAATCTCGTCAGCAAAACCAGCCCGCATTGCCGCCCGGCTCCAAGCGGCGGCCAGCGCGGCGTCCTGCGCAAGTGCGGTAGCCATTGGTGCCACGCCCGCGCCCAAGCCGCCAATCGAGGCATACCAAAGCTCAGCGGTCTGGACCGACAGTCCGGTCGCCTCAGAAATGAGATGTGCACCCAGGGTATACCGTGGTTCTGACGGGTTGAACACCGTTTGGGCGCCGGTGCGGATTTGGTCGAGTGACCACAGACTCAAGGCGTAGCCGCCTGCCGCCGCCCCGCAGCCTGCCCCGAGACTCACCGGGCACGAAGCTGAACCCGTCGCAGCGAGTGAACTTCCCGCTACAAGGCCTGCAGTGCCGCCAAGAACTTGCGCCGCGCCACCCAGGCGTGCCAATGGCAAAGCGTAGCGCTCGGTCCAGGCAAGGCCTGCATCAGCATGGCTCTGCCACCATGAGTAGGTGAATAGTTGAGAGCCTCCTTCGTACTGCTGTAGCAACAGGGCTTGTTCTGCGGGCAGCTCCGATCCCATGGACTCCCAGCGACGCCACTCCGTATGCGCCGTCGTGCCTGGAACATGCTGCCCAGAGCAGCGCACCAGGAAACACGCGGCGGCGACGAGCTTGATGTGCATTGCGCCGTTGTTGCCTGCCAGCAGCGCTATTCGAGCACGCTCTGCCGCGGTGAGCATTCGGTTGTTGACATCGCCGTTGAACGCTGCCACCGCGCCTGCGGTCCCGTCTCTGCCGGCGCCCGCCATCACCACTGCGAGATTCGTCAGTAAGTTGGCCACGTCGGGGTTGGTGATGCCAAGCGTTTCAAGCGTCCCTTCCATCGCGGCCGTCATCAGCCCGGCAGCCAGAGATCCGGTAGCACCTGCGGTTCCAAAACTCATGCTGCCAACAGCCATGTGCAGCGCGGTTCGATAGCGGCCGCCCTCGTCCCAGCGCTTGTACTCTTCGCAGGTGGACAGTGCGCCAGGGCATTGGGGGGCCGCAGCAGCCATGCGCCGAGTTGCCTCTTCTCCGGCCCACTTGTAAGCCGCCTTCCCAAACGCCGCCGTCACCGCCACGCCGTCGCGCAGCTCTTGCGTGGCCTTGGCGCCATCGAAGGTGTGCAGCAAGGGCTGGTGCAGCGAGCTAGGGTCGTTGCGCAGGTTGGCGGCCGTGCCGTAGACCTTGGCGTCCACGGCGGCAATGCGCTGATGGAGCTGGGCGCTTTCGGCTTGGAGGGCTTGCACGGCCTGCCACCAGGCCTGCCATTCCGGGCTGCTGCCCATGGTGGCTTGGAACTCGGGTGTCAAGGCTTGCGCTGGTGCAGCTGGTGTTGCCGGTGCTGTTGCCGTTGCCGCCCCCGCTGCCGTGCCCCGGGGGATGTAGCAGTCGGCGCACTGCGGCGGCTCGTTGTTGTACAGGTTGTTCAGCTGTTCGTTCACCTGCCCCAGCCGGTACACCAGCGGGCTGCGCTCGGCCCCCCTCATGGCGGCCACGCGGCTGTCTTGCATATCCGGCCGCGTGAGGGTGAGCACGCCGCCCACGCTGGCGGCGGTTTGGCTGTGCTCGTTGGTGTCCAGCCGCGCATAGCCGGCGCTGGAGGCGCCCAGGTTCCAGCCGTTCTGGCCCAGGTTGCCCACGTTCAGGCCGATGCTCCAGCCCCGGCCCTCCACCACGTCGCGGTTGTTGATGCCCTCGTGCGTGAGCGTCTGCGTCACCAGCCGGCTGCTGGCGACCCCATCCTCCCTGGTGATGGCGCCGCCTTTGAGGTGCGTGTGGCCGTTGACGGTGACATCAAAACCATCCACCCCCGCCGACAGCGCGCTTTGCTGGCGCACGGCCTCGTACTGCGCCAGCAGGTTCAGCTGGCTGGCGTTCAGGCCCAGCGAGGGCGCGCCGGTGCTCATGCCTGGGATGGGCACGCTCAGGTTGAACCCGGCGCTGGACTCGCGCGCCACGTAGTGCGATTCGTCGATGGGGCTGCCGATTGTCAGGTCGCCGGCACCGCGGGTGCCCACGCGCGCCACCAGCGCCTTGCCGCTGGCCTTGGCACCGCTGAGCGTGAGGTTGGCGCCGCTGCTCAGGCTGAGCGTGCCGCCGCTGGCCACTTCAGTGTTGTAGTAGGTGGTGCCCCAGCCGTTGCTCCAGCCGTTGCTGCGGCTCATGGCCAGGTTCAGCGCCACGCCGACGCCGCCGCCGTTCTGGCTGAACGTCAGGCCCACCGAGCCGCTACTGGCGCGCTGGCGGGTGGTTTCGTTGTGGCCGCCGATGGCCGCAGCCAGCGTGATGTCGCGCACCGCGCTCAGCGCGATGTGGCCCGGTGCGCTGATGCGCGAGCCGATGGCGGTGATGTCGCCGCTGTTGGCGCCGGTGCCGGTGGCGGTGATGGTGACCTTGCGCCCGGCTTCGATGGCCGAGGCAACCGGCGTGGTGGTCTTGGTGATGCTCTCGAACTGGCTCTGGCTGCTGCCCACGCTGGCGCTGACCGACCAGCCGCCCCAGCCCCCGCCCGTCACCGGATTGGCCATGTTTAGCAAGTTGAGGTCGGGGTCGCGGTAGGCGTTGTAGATGGTCAGCCCGGCGGTCATCAAGCCCAGCGCCTGGTAGCGGCCGTTGTCGGTGCGCTTGGCCAGCTTGCTCATGTCTTCCACGGTCTGCGCGGCCTGCACCACGGGGTGGCTGGCGCTGAGCGTCAGGCCGCTCTGGCGCTGGCGCACCAGGTTCATCACGCTGGTGGTGTTGGGTGCCGTGCGCAGGGCCACGTTCTGCGCGGCGATGTGCACGTCACCCTGCGGCGCCGTCAGGTCGCTGGAAAGCTGCAGGTACTGGCCGCCCGCCGTGGCGAGGATGTCGCCGGCCAGGCTGCCGACGCTGCTGCCGTGCTGCAGGCGTTGCTCAAAAGAGCTGATGGTCGTGCTGCTGCGGTTGCCTATGGTGACGGAAAGCCCCCCGTTGCCGAAGACGCCGCTCTTGCGCACCGTGCGTTCGCTGTAGGCCAGGTCGTGCTCAGCGGCCGACAGCAGGTTCAGGTCGCCATCGGCGTGCAGCCCTGCGGCGCCATCGGTCAGCACAGAGCTGGCCACGAGGTCCAACTGCCCGCCCGCAGACAGGCTGGCCGTGCGACCGCTGATGACGGTGGGTTGGATGGTCTCGTCAACCGATGTGCGCAGCTCCGTCGTCACGCGGCGGCTGAACAAGCGCCTCTTCGACTGGTAGAACGACTCGAAGGTGCGGTCGGTGGTGGTGTCGTTGGCGATGCTCATGTTCTTCGCGGCCAGCAGCGACACATGGCCGCTGTTGCTCTCGATCAACGCGCCGGTCGCAAACAGTTCGCCTTGGTCCACGCCCTGGCCATGGGCCAGCAGCGAAACGGCGCCTTCGGCCCACACCCGAACGCCGACGGGGGTTTCCGTGGTGGGGCGCCTCGTCCAGCCGCCGCTGGAGGTTTCTTCTTCGGTCAGGTTCTTTCTGGCCAGCAGCACCACGTTTTGGCCCTGCAGGGCCACGCCGCCGCCGGTGGCCGTGACGTGGGCGCCGTCCAGGGTCAGCAGGCCGTTGGCCGACTGTGCCGCCACACTGCCGCCGGCTGCAATTTCGGTTCTGGCAAAGCGGGAGTACCGCCGCCAGCCACCTGCAATGGGCTCATGGGTCTCGCTCAGCGCGGGTGCCAGTGTCAGGTCGCCGGTGGATGACAAGGTCACGTCGGTGCCGGCCTTGATGCTTGCTGCGCTGAGCGTCAGCTCGCTGTTGCCGGCCAGGTCTACGCTGCGTACGGCGTCGAAAACCGTACCCTGCCGGGCCTTCAGCGCGGCGCCTGCGCTGGCATAAACGTCCAGGCCAGCGAGGCTGCCGCCAGTCAGGTCAAGGTCGCCCTGTGCCTGCAGCAGCGTCAGCGCTGCGCCGCGGACCACGGCGGAAGCGGCGTCGATGCTGCCGGTGGTGCTGATGGCCACCGTGCCGGCACTCGATTCGCTCACGCCCGCGAGCGTGATTTGGCCGAAAGCATCGATGCTGAGGGCGCCGGCACGTGCCTGCACATGCCCCGCCTGGCGCACGCCGCGGCCGGCTTCACTGCTGAGCACGAAAATGCGGTCGGCATACAGCCCGCCGGCACTGCTGATGTCTACGGTGCGGCCGCCGAAGCCGTCACCTCGAGGGCGTGCCACGGCTTCTAGCGTGCCGTAGTTAACCTGGTTGGGCCCGGCCACCACGTACACCGCCGTGGCAGTGCCGGGCAGGTTGACCGGGCCAGCCACGTTCACCGCTGCGCCCAGCAGGTCTAGCGATGCGAGCCCAGCGCCGTTCAAGCCCGCCGCGCCGATGTTGACGCTGCCGCCCGTCACGGTGAAACCGTCCAGGGCCGTGCCTGCCCAGGTGGGGGCGCCGCTGCTCAAGGTGGCGCGGTTCACGCCTATGAAGCCGCAGCCGTTGCAGGTGATGCCCCAAGGGTTCGCAACCACCAAGTCGGCACGGTTGCCGAAGACTTCCAGGCTGCCTGCCAGGTGGCTGGCGGTACCGCCCGTCACTTCGGCCACGATGCGTTGCGCAGGCACGCCTTGTAGCAGCGGGTTGGCTGCCATGCCGCCCACCAGCGCCGAACCGGAAGACAGCGATTGCAGGCCGGGCACCAAGGTGCTGGTTGCGCTGCCCAGGGCGGCCAGCCCCGTGAGTGGCAGCGGAGCGGGTGGCGTGCCGCGGGGAATGGCGCAATCAGGGCAATCGGGGGGTGGTGGAGGGTAGTAAGGGGGCGGGGGTGCAGGCGGTGGGGGCGCTGGCTGCGGGGCGGGTGCGTTCACGCCCACGGTGGCGTTGTTCAGAACCACGCCTCGCGCATCAACGCCAAAGCTCTGAAACAGGTTGTGCGAGGTGCCTGCGGCGTTGGGCTGGGCGATGTTGACCACTGGCACGCCGTTGGGTGCCGTTTGCACGATGGGCCGCTTGGCCGCTGGGGCCGAAGTGTCGGCCACCGGTTGCGCCCAGGCTACTGGGCAAGTGCTCATTGCGATGAAGGCGGCGCGCGTGAGCAGGTTCAGTCGGCGGGGTGGGTTCATCGGGTGTCCTCTCGAAGTGGGGTGGTTCGCGGCGCGGGGTGGGTGGTTGAAAAAGTACAAGGCCGTCAGAGGCTGAAGCGCAGGCTGGCCTGAAGGCGTACGTCACGGCGTGCTTTGCGGCGGGCCTCTGCGAAAGCTTCTGCAGCAGCCGTGGGGCGCAGTGCGTACTGGGTGCTGATCTGCCCGCTGGCGCGGTGGGCTTGCCAGCGCACACCCAGCGCCACGGCGGCCAGCTCGCGGCTGGTCTGACCGCCATCTATGGGATGGTGGATGCGCCCCCAGTCCAGGGAAAGCACCGGGCGCACAGCGGCGTGGGCACCTATGCGCAGCCATGGGAGCAGCCACTCTTGTCGCAACACGGCAAGGCCGCGCCCGGTCAACGCATCGGCAGGGGCGTGGGCCCGTACGGTCTGGCGGGTGCCGAGCACCAGCAAATCACTGCCGTCCACGGGCTGCGCCACGCGCTGCACGTAAGCCTGCCCGCTGAAGTCGACACCCGCACCCAGCGCACAGGCCCACAAGATCTCGGTACGCCAGCCTCGTGGCAGCCCGTCGGTGGGAGGCTGGAAGTCGCTGTCACGTTCCAGCCGCTGAACCTGCGTGCCTTCGAGTTCCAAAGAAAGATCACACGGAGCCGCACGCCCCCATAGAGAGAGCCCTTGTTCAACGCCGGTGCCCAGGCGGCGGCGCGAGATGAGTTCAATGTCATCCAGCGAGGTTCGCGCACGCCGCTGCGAAGCAGCCGCCCAAGCCTGCGCGCGGCCACCTTCGCCGCGCCAAAAGGTCCATTCCCAGCGCAGCCGGCTGCTGGCGTCGCGGCCTGCATCGCGAAACTGCCCCACCCCGGCAGCGATGAAGCGCCGGTAATCGGCGCGAGAGTGGCTCAAGCTCAACACGTGCCGGCCCACCGGCACGCTGAGGTAGGCGTACCAAGAGGTCTGCTGCGGCCGCGCCCCGCCAGGGCTGGCCCGTCCTTGGCTGTGCGCCAGCCAAAGCCCCGCCTGCTCGCCCAAACGCAGCGCGTGGTCGATGCTCACCTGCCCGGTGAACTGCACATCGCCGTAATCGCGCCCGTCGGGGCGCTCGGCGCCCAGGTTCAGCCGCCACATCGCTGCGTCGGGTTGCACCGGCAGGATGCGCACCACACTGGCGCCCGGCGCCGTGCCGGGCTCAAGCACGAACCGCGAACTCTGGCTGGGTAGCCGGCCCAGGTTCTCCAGTGTTTGTTCGATGTCGCGCAGGTTCAGCAGGTCACCGGGCTTCAGGGCCAAGGCGTTTGCCGCTGGCCTTGCAGCTGCTCGAGCGCCCTCCACGGCCACCGCTTCCACCCAACCGGGCTGCAGTAGCAAAACGAGTTCGCCCTGGCGCAGGTCTTGGGGTGGAACGGCGAGCGTGCTGGTGATGTAGCCGCGTGCTGCCAGCCTGTCTTGCAAGTTGTTGCGCAATCGCTCAAGGCTGGCGGCGCCCAGGCATGCACCTCCGAAGCTGCGCAGGTCTTGCACCGGGCCGAGGAGATGCTGTGAAGCTTCACGAACAGCTGGCGCCACAGGTTCAGCCAGCACGATGCGGACGCTCTGCACCGCGAAGCAAGGGCTTTCGCCTGCCAACGGAGGCTGCCAGCCGGGTATGGCGCCTTCACGCGTCAGGGGAGCACGGCGCTCCTGTTCGCGACGCCATTGTTCGATGCGTTCAAGTTGCTCACGCTGATCGAGGGCGGGCTCACGCGGTTCGTTGACGGCCTGTGCTGCCGCAGAAGTGGGCACAGACAGAGCAACGCCCGACGCTGCGACCAGCAACGCCTTGCGCAGCAGCGCGGCTACCTGAAGGGTGCAGCCAGCTGCAGAAAGCCACACCTGCGGCGCGTTCGATGACAAGAAGAACTCCCTGGCCGTGCTTTGCAATGCACGTTGTTGGCAGGAAGCATCCTCGATATCCAAGGGACATTCCAGCGCTGGAGCGTCCCCCTCTGTAAGGCCTTACATCGGGTGAAACGTTTCCCTCCAAAGTGGGTGGCCCCCGGAAGGTGGCTTGTGCGCGGCCGGCGCTTCGATCGCAAGGCTTGTGCATCCAAGTGCTGGCGGCTTGCGTATCTCCCCCCAGGTGGCCGCCGTCGCGGCCCTGACAGGAGAAACCCGTGAACCGCATCCGTCACACCGCCCTGGCGCTGGCCACCCTGGCTTTCTGCGCCACGCTGGCCCAGGCTTCCAGCCACCGCGAGGCGCCTTTCATCACCACGGCGCCCAAGGTCGACGCCACCGATTTCTACATGTTCCGCAGCTACGAGGCTGGCCGCAGCGAGTACGTGACGCTGATCGCCAACTACCTGCCGCTGCAAGACGCCTACGGCGGCCCGAACTACTTCGCGCTCGACCCCAACGCGCTGTATGAGATCCACATCTACTTCGCGCTCGACCCCAACGCGCTGTACGAGATCCACATCGACAACAACGGCGATGCGCGTGAAGACCTGAGCTTCCAGTTCCGCTTCAGGAACACGCTGGCCAACAACGGCGCGGGCGTGAACCTGAACATCGGCGGCAAGAGCGTGGGCATTCCGCTGGTGCAGGCCGGCGCCGTGGCGAACGTGAACGACGCCAACCTGCAGCTGGCCGAGACCTACACCGTGGCCGTGGTGCGCGGCGACCGCCGGCGCGGCACGGTGCAGGCCGTCACCGCGGCCAACGGTGGCGCCACCACCTTCGCCAAGCCGGTGGACAACATCGGCGTGAAGACCATCCCTGACTACGCCGGCTACGCGGCCAAGCACATCCACAACGTCAACATCCCGGGCTGCAGCATGCCGGCCAAGGTGTTCGTGGGCCAGCGGCAAGACCCGTTCGCGGTGAACCTGGGGACCATCTTTGACCTCGTGAACGCGCCCGTCAGCGTCATCACCGACCCCGCGCTCATTGGCGCTGCGCCCAACACCATCGCCGACAAGAACGTCACCACGCTGGCGCTGGAAGTGCACCGCAGCTGCCTGAAGAGCGGCGAGCAGGGCGACGACGTCATCGGCGGCTGGACGAGTGCCAGCCTGCGCCAGGCGCGCGTGCTGGACGGCAGCCCGCCTTCGGGCCACCAGGCCAGCG
>JALORL010000057.1 GCA_025458915.1 Hydrogenophaga sp. | reverse complement strand
TCTTCACGTGCGCCGACGGCGCATGGGAAAGGGGGATGCGAAGCAGCGGCCGGTGCTCACGGCGCGCTGCCGTATTCGTTGCTGCCGGACTGGCTTGGCTGCACCGCGAAGTACAGCAGCACCAGCCAGCCCACGAGCGGCACCAGGTAGATGAGCAGCCACCAGCCGCTCTTGCCGATGTCGTGCAGGCGGCGCGCGCCCACGGCCAGCGAGGGCAGCAGCACGGCCAGCGAAAAGATGGCGCCCACCATCTCCATGCCCACCAACGCAAGCGCCAAGCTCACCAGCACCACGAACAGCACCCACCACCAGTACTCCGAGCGCGAGGCACGCCCCGCGAAGCGGGCATATTGGCCGAAACAGACCTTGATGGCTTCGCCAAAATTCATCGCTTCCTCCAGGGGTTGTCAACAATCCGCCGCCCATCTTAGGGCCAGTGGACGCCAACTCAGTGCGTCAGCCACGACCCACGCTGGCGACCCCGGGTTTCCCGTACAGTGGTTCGCATGCCTTCTGCCCCACCCCACTGGATCAATGCCCTGCTCGCACCGGCGCGTTACCCGCATGCGGCCACACAGGTGGAGCTGCTGGAAACCCACGGTGCCTGGGTGCTGCTGGCGGGCGAGCACGCTTACAAGATCAAGAAGCCGGTGAAGCTGCCGTTCATGGACTTCAGCACGCTGGCGCTGCGACGCGCGGCCTGCGAAGCCGAAATTCGGGTGAACCGGCGGTTCGAGCGGACCGACGACCCAGTGCGCCTGTACCGGGAGGTGCTGCCCATCACCGGCACCGCCGATGACCCGGCATGGGGCAGCGCCGCAGAACACGCCTTTGAATTCGCCGTGCACATGCACCGCTTCGACGAAGCGGGCCGACTGGACCACCTGTGCCAGCGGGGTGCGCTCACGGCCGAACACCTGCAGGCGCTGGCGCGCCGCCTGGCGGCCTTTCAGGCCAGCGCCGCCGTGGCCACGGAACCGAGCCCCTGGGGCAAGCCGCAGGCGGTTCTGCAATGGGCAAGGGACAACCTGGAAAGCCTTCGCCTTGCGCCAGCCCAGGCGGCTTCACCGGCCGCAGTGCAGACACTGGCCGAATGGACCGAGTCTTCGTTCCAGGCCCTTGAATTCCTGTTGAACCGGCGGCGGCTTGAGGGCCGCGTGCGCGAAGGCCACGGCGATCTGCACCTGGCCAACCTGGTACTGATCGGCGACAGCGTGCTGCCGTTCGATGCGATCGAGTTCAACGACAGCCTGCGCTGGATCGATGTGGCCAGCGACCTGGCCTTTGCGTGGATGGACCTGCAGCACCAGGACCGGATTGGCTTGGCCAGCGTGCTGCTCAGCGAATGGCTGGACGCCAGCGGTGATGTGCGCGCGCCGCAGGTGCTGCCGTTTTTTGCGGTGTACCGGGCCCTGGTGCGCGCCAAGGTGGCGGCGATACGGCTGGGCCAGGTGGACGCGGCGTCTGCCGAAGCGGACACGGCCAGGGCCGCATGCAGCGCCTACCTGGCGCTGGCACAGCGCATGGCCCACCCGCCGGCGCCGGCCCTGGTGATCACCCATGGCCTGTCGGGCAGCGGCAAAACCTGGGCGTCCACCCGCTGGCTGGCGGGTTGGTCCGATGGCCCGGCCATTCGTCTGCGCTCGGACGTGGAGCGCAAACGCCTGCACGGGCTGAGCGCCCTGCAGACCAGCGGGTCGCAACTGCAGGGCGGCTTGTACACCCCGCAGTCCCACGGCGACAACTACGCCAGCCTGCTGGCCCGCGCCCGCACGCTGCTGGCCGAAGGCTGGACGGTGCTGGTGGACGCTGCGTTCCTGCGCCAGCACGAGCGGCAGGCGTTCGCAGAGCTGGCCCATGCGAAGGGCTGCCCGTTCCACATCCTGGCCTGTGAGGCGCCGGTGGAGGTGCTGCGCGAACGCATCACGGCCCGGCAGGCCGGCGGGCGCGACGCTTCCGAGGCCACGCTGGACGTGCTGGAGCAGCAGCTGGGCTGGCTGGAGCCGTTGACCGCAGACGAGCGCGGACGTTGTCTGCCGTAAGGCAGTGCCCCCCGGCAGCTGACTGGGCGGGCCCGGCCACCACCAAAAATTTCAATCCCGATTCACCCGCTTTCACAAGCCATTTCGGAACCGCCTCGCTAACATCGCGGCAACCCAGAACACACCGGAGACAACCATGCCCGTGATCACCAACATCGAAGACCTGCGCATACTCGCCCAGAAGCGGGTGCCCCGCATGTTCTACGACTACGCCGATTCCGGTTCCTGGACCGAAAGCACCTACCGCGCCAACAACGACGACTTCCAGAAGATCAAGCTGCGCCAGCGCGTGGCGGTCAACATGGAGAACCGCAGCACCGCCACCACCATGGTGGGCCAGAAGGTGGCCATGCCGGTGGCCATTGCTCCGACCGGCCTCACCGGCATGCAGCACGCCGACGGCGAGATCCTGGCGGCCCGGGCGGCGAAAAAATTCGGGGTCCCGTTCACGCTGTCCACCATGAGCATCTGCTCCATTGAAGACGTGGCACAGCACGCCGGTGAAGGCTTCTGGTTCCAGCTGTACGTGATGAAGGACCGCGCTTTCATCGAGCGCCTGGTGGACCGCGCCAAGGCAGCCAACTGCTCGGCCCTGGTGCTCACGCTGGACCTGCAGATCCTGGGTCAGCGCCACAAGGACCTGAAAAACGGTCTGTCGGCGCCGCCCAAGCTCACCCTTCCGAACATCATCAACATCGCCACCAAGCCGCGCTGGGCGCTGGGCATGCTGGGCACGAAGCGGCGGCAGTTCGGCAACATCGTGGGCCACGTGAGCGGCGTGGCCGACATGAGCAGCCTGTCCGCGTGGACGGCCACGCAGTTCGACCCGGCCCTGAACTGGGGCGACGTGGAGTGGATCAAGAAGCGCTGGGGCGGCAAGCTCATCCTCAAGGGCATCCAGGACGTGGAAGACGCAAAGCTCGCGGTGCAGTCGGGCGCCGACGCGCTGATCGTGAGCAACCACGGCGGCCGCCAGCTGGACGGCGCGCAGAGCAGCATCGAGTGCCTGCCCACCATCGTCGACGCGGTGGGTGGCCAGATCGAGATCCACATGGACGGCGGCATCCGCAGCGGCCAGGACGTGCTCAAGGCGCGTGCCCTCGGTGCGCAGGGGGTCTACATCGGCCGGCCGTTCCTGTACGGCCTGGGCGCCATGGGCGAAGCCGGTGTGACCAAGTGCCTGGAGATCCTTCACAAGGAACTCGACATCACCATGGCGTTCTGCGGCCACACGCAGGTGGAAACGGTGGACAAATCGATCCTGCTGCCAGGCACCTACCCCAAAGGTTGAACCATCCCCGCCGCGCCGCACGCGCCTCCCTCAAGGGGAACACCTTCGGACCGGCAGAGTCGAACCCCGGTTGTTGGTGGATGAGACACTTCGCTTCATGAACACTTCCTCTCCCCGCACCGGCGTCAGCCCCTGGTGGCGCATCGCATCCGTGGTGCTCACCATCGGCCTGCTGCTGGCCTGGGCCACCAGCGCCAGCATGTTTGAACAGCTCAAGGCCCAGATCGGCCATTTGCAGGCCCGGCTGGACCAGACGCCCCAGGTGCGGTTTGTCTCGGTTCTGCTGGACGCCCAAGGCCAGCCGGCCATGCTGGTCACCCACGATCCGCAGCAGGGTGTGCTGCTGGTGCAGCGCCTGAACAATGTGCGCGAAGGGCGCGAAGATTCCATGCAGTTGTGGGCCGTGAACGGGAACGCAGCGCCCCGGTCTCTGGGCGTGGTGGAGAGCAAGTACCAGACGTTCCAGATGCCCGTGGCCGCCGACGCACTCGCTGGCGCCACCGAAATCGCGGTGAGTGCGGAGAACCGCGGCGGCGCGTCTGCCGGCAGCGGACCCCGTCTGCCGTGGCTGTTCCGCGGCTGGTGGGTGCAGAAGTCGGTCTGAGTCACGGACACCCAACCCCCGTTGGTCGTGCGGTGGCGACCCGCTAAGCTCTCGCGCGTGAGCGCACACACCCCCTCCCCCGCCGCCCGCCAGCGGCGCATCGCCCACCTGGACATGGACGCGTTCTTCGCGTCGGTGGAGCTGCTGCGCTACCCGCAGCTCAAGGGTCTGCCGGTGGTGATCGGTGGCGGACGGCGGCGCGAGGACGCCATGTTCACCCGGTTGCGCGAATCCTTTCCCGACCGCGAATGGGGTCCCGACACGCTGGACCGCATTCCGGTGGATTTCTTCCCGCGTCTGAAGGACTACACCGGCCGCGGCGTGGCCACCACCGCCACCTACGCGGCGCGGCAGTTCGGCGTGGGCTCGGCCATGGGGCTGATGAAGGCCGCCAGGCTCTGCCCGCAGGCCATCCTGCTGCCGGTGGACTTCGATGAAGTCAAGCGCATTTCACGGTGGTTCAAAAGCACCATCCTGGAGATCGCGCCGGTGATGGAAGACCGCGGCGTGGACGAGGTGTACATCGACTTCACCGATGTGCCCGGCGGCCAGCGCGAGGGCGGGCGCGTGCTGGCGCGGCTGATCCAGAAAAGCATCTTCCAGGCCACCGGCCTCACCTGCTCGATTGGCGTGGCGCCAAACAAGCTGATCGCCAAAATGGCGAGCGAGTTCAAGAAGCCCAACGGCATCAGCATCGTCTGGCCCGACGACCTGCAGGAGAAGATCTGGCCCCTGCCCTGCCGCAAGATCAACGGCATCGGCCCCAAGGCCGACGCCAGGTTGCAAGGCCACGGCATCCACACCATTGGCGAGCTGGCGGCGCGCGACCGCGACTGGCTGGTCGAGCACTTCGGCAAGAGCTACGGCGCCTGGCTGCATGAAGTGAGCTGGGGCCGCGACGAGCGCCCGGTGGTGACCGAGAGCGAGCCGGTCAGCATGAGCCGGGAAACCACCTTTGAGCGCGACCTGCACGCGGTGCGCGACCGCGCTGAGCTGGGCGCCATCTTCACGCGCCTGTGCGAACAGGTGGCGGCCGACCTGCAGCGCAAAGGCTATGTGGGCAAGACCATCGGCGTGAAGCTGCGGTACGACAACTTCCAGATCGTCACGCGCGACGCCACCATCGACCGCTTCACCGACGACGCCGCCACCATCCGCCGCCAGGCCGGGCTGTGCCTCAAGCGCGTGGACCTGAGCCGGCGCATCCGGCTGCTGGGCGTGCGGGTGGGCTCGCTCCAGCGGGCCGATGACCCGGCCGCCCAGAATGCGGTTTCAACCGCCGCGCCACAGCTGCCGATGGACCAGCTGTTCTGAGCCGCTTGCTGGTGGCGGGTGGCAGGCTCAGGCCGACTCCGCCAGCCGGAAGGTTTTCACGACTTCCGCCAGCTTGGCGGCCTGCTGTTCCAGGCTGGCGGCCGCAGCAGCGCTCTGCTCCACCAACGCCGCATTCTGCTGCGTGGTCTGGTCCAGATGCGACACCGCGCCGCTGACCTGACCGATGCCCGAGGTCTGCTCGATGGTGGATGCGCTGATTTCGCTGATGAGGTCGGACACCCGACGCACCTGTCTGACGATATCGTCCATGGCAGTGCCCGCCTCCCCCACCAGACGGGAACCTTCTTCCACCTTGTCGACGCTGGCCCCGATCAGGCTCTTGATCTCCTTGGCAGCGCCGGCACTGCGCTGCGCGAGATTGCGCACTTCGCTGGCCACCACCGCAAAGCCGCGTCCCTGCTCGCCGGCACGGGCGGCTTCCACCGCAGCGTTCAGCGCCAGGATGTTCGTCTGGAAAGCAATGCCATCGATCACGCCGATGATGTCGTTGATCTTGCGCGAGCTGGCGGAAATGTCGTCCATGGTGGCCACCACCCGGCTCACCACCTGCCCGCCTTGTTCGGCCGCGGCACTCGCAGAGCCTGCCAGCTGGGTGGCCTGACGGGCGGTGTCGGCGTTGCCTTGCACGGTGGTGTTCATCTGGGCCATGGAAGCTGCGGCCTGTTGCACATTCGAGGCCTGCTGTTCGGTGCGGTGCGACAGATCGGCATTGCCGGTGGCAATTTCGGTCGAGCCAATGGCGATGGAATCGGAAGCGGTGCGCACCTGTCCCACCACATGGGCCAGGCTGACCTGCATGGCGCCCAGCGATGCCAGCACGCTCTGTGGGGCGGCGCTGGATGCACCGCGCACGGGGCTGAGGTCGCCCGCTGCCACCCGCTGCGCCACCTGACCCAGCTCGCCAGGTTCGGCACCCAGTTGCCGAACGATGCTGACGGAAATCGCCCAGGCCAGACCCACACCGCACAGCAGCGCCACCACCAGCGCACCCAGCATCAGGGACAGGAAGCGGTCGGCCTCCCCCATGGCCACGGCGTTCTGGGCCTGCAGGCGGGACTCTTCAAAATCGATCAGTTTGTTGATGGCTCCGAGCCAGGCCACGTACTGCGGTTTGGCCTCGTCCCACAGCAAGGTCCGTGCGCCATCGGCATCGCCGGACTGCACCCGCTCGATCACCGCGCGCGTGGTCGCCACCGCCTTGTTTTCAATGTCCTGTATGGCGCCATACAGGGGCCGCAGCTGGCCGGCATCGGACGAGGTCTGCAGCAGCTTTTCGAGCGGCCCGGCGGAATCCGCATAGAAACGGGCCAGTTCGGCAATGGTCGCCACTTCCCGGGCGAGATCCTCGCTGGAGCCGCTCAGGACCACGTCGCGCACGGCGATCGCCCGGTCGTGCGCCGAGCCGCGGAAATTGATGGCATACCGCTGAATCGCAGCGTGCTCTTCGCTGTTGGCCTTGAGCGCCGTGTTGATGGCCTGCACCTTGACGATCGCCACCCCCGTCACCGCCACCAGGATCGCGAGCATCAGGCCGAAGCCCACGTAAAGCCGCTTGCCCACCGTCATCGAACCGAAAGTCATAAAAACCGTTTCTGAATAGGAATGAAATGATTGCCCCAAGGAGCACGCACGAACGACCAGAGGGGCACGCCCGTGCCTCTGCCTGGTGATTTACGGCTCTATCGACATACATTTTCTCAACTTGACCTATATGGAAGATAGTTTTCAGCTATGCAACGATGTTCCGCGCATCGACCGACCCTTGCAGCCGCCTGCGCAGCAGAGCGCCGCACGGCGCGCCTGCACCGCTGACACCGCCGAGACAAGGCATTGGCGCCCTTCGGGGTACACCATCGGGCGTTGCATCCCCACCATCGTTTGAAGTGAGCCAACCCATGACCGGTCCTCTCAGCTGCTTCAGCATCGAAACCATCGACCATGTCATCCACCTGGCGCTCAACCGCCCGGAGGTCATGAACACCATGCACCCCACGTTCTGGCGCGAGCTGGACGAGGTGCTCACGCACATTCACACCGAAGGAACAGCGCGGGCGCTGGTGATCAGCAGCACCGGCAAACACTTCAGCGCGGGCATGGCGCTGGAAACCTTCGCCGGCGCCATCCAGATGGACGACCAGAGCCCCGAGGGGCGTGCCGCCATCTTCGACCTGCTCACCGACATGCAGGCCACCTTCACCAAGCTGGAGAACCTGCGCATCCCGGTGATCTGCGCCATCCAGGGCGGCTGCATCGGCGGCGCGGTCGACATGGTCACCGCCGCCTGCATCCGATATGCAGCCGCCGATGCCTTCTTCTGCATCCAGGAGATCAACATCGGCATGGTGGCCGACGTGGGCACGCTGCAGCGCCTGCCCAAACTCATTCCCTTTGCGGTGGTCAAGGAACTGGCCTACACCGGCCGCCGCCTGCCCGCCGCCAGGGCACTGGCCTATGGCCTCGTGAACGAGGTGTTCGACACGCACGAAGCCACGGTGGCGGCTGCGCTGCGGTGCGCGAAGGAAATTGCCAGCAAGCCGCCGGTGGCCATCTGGGGCACGAAGCAGGCGGTGACCTACGCACGCGACCATTCGGTGGAAGACAGCCTGCGCCAGATGGGCTGGCTGCAGGGCGCGATCTGGAGCAACGCACATGTGCGCGAGGCCATCGCTGCCATGAAGGACAAACGTCCGGGCACCTTCGCGCCACTCGCGCGGCTGCAGGGGTTCAGCGAAGCGGGCTGACGGCGAGGGCTCAGGGTGCCGGCCGTGGCGCTGGCTGGACACCAGGCTGCTGCGGCGCCTCGGCGCTGTAGAGCGAAGGCCAGTGCGCCCAGGCCAGGAACCAGCCATCCTTCACCACCGCGCCCAGGTATTTCCCTGAGAGCGCAGATTCGATGTCGGGCAGGCCGAAGGCAGCGGCCACGAAATCCACGCAGTTGGACAGACCCAGGCCATTGCCGCCCCGGGTGACACCGCCCCGGAACAGGCATGTGAGATCGCCGCCCGTCTTCTTCTCCAGCCAATCCACCTGTTCGGGCGTCACGGGGTTGGCGACGATCCAGCGAACAGCGTGGTGGCCGATCGGCACGATCTCCATGCTGATCACCGGACCGCTGGCGAAGCGCATCGCGTTGTTCATGTAGTTGTAGACGATGCGGTCCACCGCAGACGCTTCGAGGCAGCAGGAGGCAAGCAGACCACCATAGGTGCATGTGACGCGCACATGCCCTGGCTCATGCCCTTCGCGCTCGAACCGGAAGCCGTCCCATTTGTCCACCACGGCCTGGATGTAATGCGGCTTCTCGGTCTCGTCGGCACGGCGAACCTCCGGGTCCAGATCCGGCAGTGCGTTGCGCATGATCTTGGCCTGATCGCGCGCCAGAAAGGCCGCGGTACGCAGATGGATCGGGTCGGCATCCCATTCGGCCATCTGGGCATAGAGCTGCAGCGGCATCAGCGCGCCGCCCCGGAGATCATGCAGAACCTTGCCCAGCGCGCGCTCGGCCTCCCCCTCGCCGCAACGGGCCATCGACTCCTGCCCAAGTTCCTTCATGGAAATCGACAAAGGAGGACGCAGCACCGAGAGCACCGATGCCCTCAGGGCCTCCCAGTCGGGCGCATCCCGCATCTCGATCCAGCGCCCGTAGACACCCTTGGCAAAGCGGTACAGCGTCCGGACGTGGATCTGGTCGGCAGGGCTGAGCGCGGCCACCGATAGGTCGAAACTCTCGCCCTGGTACCGCCTGTCCCGCAAGTTCCGCAGCTGCGACGGCAGCAGGGCCGAAAACGCCAAACTGTGGACAGGACCCTCGGACATCGGGAACGGGACTTGGGGGGAGTAAGGGTAGCTGTGTACACCGGAAGTCACCAACATCTCCAACAAAAAACCGCTTCAACCAGCGCCATGCCGACGGGCTGGCTTCTCAGCGCGCATGGCGCACGGCCCCAGCGTAAACCAAATGGCGAACGATCCGCGGGCACGGCTGCTTCCATTCCATGGGGCATGCCAGGTTGCAATGATTGTCGGGCGCCACCACCGCACGTGCCGTACCCCTGGATAGGCGTATTGGTGGTTCATCGGTAACACCACACACAACTTGAGGTTTTGCGGCCGGCACGGCACCCTTGCAAGCACCGAACGAGCCTCAGCGCTGGGGGCGCAACCGGGCCACCGGATGGTGCCGCAGACGAAACGCGTCGGGCATGCCCGAACCCAGCAGCGGGCGCAGATACAGGCGGAACGCATCGGTCACGTCGGTGCCACTGGGGGCAATGAATGCGTCTTCCATGGCGCGCGTCTTGCCGGCCACAGCCTCCAGAGGCAACAGCGCATAGTCCGCAGAATAGAAACCGGTGCGCTGAATGGCGACCGAGCCATCTGTCGATCCCCAGAAAGCAAACTGCACCGCCTTTTCGCCCACTTCGCGGGCCTCGCGCTGGTCCACGTCGCTCACGCAGCCGATGAAGCTGCGCTGCAGGTAGCCAAAGGTGTCACCGCGCACGCGCTTGATGCCCAGCTGGTTCTTGATTGCTTCACAGAGCAGATCGGCCAGCGCGCCACTGCCGCTGAGCTGCACATTGCCGTGCGCGTCTTTTTCGATGTCCCTGGCCAGTCGCGTGATGATGGGCTGGCCCGACGCATCGTGAATGCCTTCGCTCACCGCGATCACGCAGCGGCCGAAGCGCTCGTAGGCGGCCTTCACGTCGGCCAGAAACGTCGGAATCTCGAACACGCGTTCGGGCAGGTAGATCAGGTGGGGGCCGTCGTCCGGAAACTTCTTGCCCAGCGCGGAAGCGGCCGTGAGGAAGCCCGCGTGCCGGCCCATCACCACCCCTACGTACACACCGGGCAGAGCCGCGTTGTCCAGGTTGGCGCCGGCAAAGGCCTGTGCCACGAAACGCGCCGCAGAAGGAAAGCCGGGCGTGTGGTCGCTGCCCACCAGGTCGTTGTCGATCGTCTTGGGAATGTGGATGCAGCGCAGCGGGTAGCCGGCCTTGTGCGCTTCGTCGCTGACGATGCGCACCGTGTCGGAAGAGTCGTTGCCGCCGATGTAGAAGAAGTGCTCGATCTCGTGCGCGCGCAGCACCTGAAAAATCTCCTGGCAGTACTTCAGGTCGGGTTTGTCGCGGGTGGAGCCCAGCGCAGACGACGGTGTGTTGGCCACCGCTTCCAGGTTG
>JALORL010000312.1 GCA_025458915.1 Hydrogenophaga sp. | reverse complement strand
CCCACGCCGTGGTACCCCCGCTCGCGGCCAATGAAGATGTTGCGGTGGCCCTCGCCGCGGGCGCGGTGGTAGGCCAGCGCCACCTTCATGGAAGTGTCGGCAGCCTCGGAGCCGGAGTTGCAGAACAGCACCTTGTTGAGGTCGCCCGGCGCCATGGCGGCGATCATCTCGGCGGCGCGGAACGCCTTGTCGTTGCTCACGCTGAAGGCGGTGGCGTAGTCCAGCGTGTCGAGCTGCTTCTTGATGGCTTCGTTGATGGGCTTGCGGTTGTGGCCGGCGCCCACGCACCACAGGCTGGAAATGCCGTCAATGACCTGGCGGCCGTCGTGGGTGGTGAAGTGCATGCCGTCGGCTGCCACAAACACCCGGGGGTCTTTCTGGAAACTGCGGTTCGGGGTGAAGGGCAACCACTGGTTGTCCATGCGGAAATCGTTGTAGGCCATGCCGTGCTCCTGCGGGTCGAAGAACACCGATTCTGGCAGCGATGGCCGTGCCTGTCAGGGGCCACTGTCGCGCGCGGCGACCGGCCCAGCGCCGGCCTTGCTGCGACAATCGGGCCGCCATGCACCACACCTACGTTCTCACCCTGTCCTGCCCGGACCGCCCGGGCATCGTGCACGCCGTATCCGGTTTTCTGCTGGAAAACGGCGGCAACATCGAAGAAGCCGCCCAGTACAACGACCCCGACACCGGTCTGTTCTTCATGCGGGTGCAATTCGCCTGCAGCCAGCTCACCCACGAGGACCTGCGCCTGCGCCTGAAGCTGTTTGCCGAAGGCTTTGCCATGCGCTGGAGCCTGCACCCGCTGGCCCAGCCCATGCGCTGCGTGATCTTCGTCAGCAAGGAAGGCCACTGCCTGAACGACCTGCTGTTCCGCTGGAAAAGCGGTCTGCTGCCGCTGGACATCCGCGCCATCATCAGCAACCACCGCGAGTTCTACCAGCTCGCCGCCAGCTACAACGTGCCGTTCCACCACATTCCGGTGACCGCGGCCACCAAGCCGCAGGCCGAGGCCCGGCAGCTGGAGATCATCCAGGGAGAAGGTGCCGAGCTGGTGGTGCTGGCGCGCTACATGCAGGTGCTCAGCAACGACCTGTGCAAGGAACTCGCGGGACGGGCCATCAACATCCACCACAGCTTCCTGCCCAGCTTCAAGGGCGCCAAGCCGTACTACCAGGCCCACGACCGGGGCGTGAAGCTGATCGGCGCGACCGCCCACTATGTGACGGCCGACCTCGACGAAGGCCCGATCATCGAGCAGGACGTGGCCCGCGTGGACCACACCGACACGGTGGAAGACCTCACCGCCCTGGGCCGCGACACCGAAAGCCAGGTGCTGGCGCGTGCGGTGAAATGGCACAGCGAGCACCGGGTGCTGCTCAACGGGCACAAGACCGTGGTGTTCAAATGAAGACAAGGACGCCCCCCGAAGCAGCCCCGCGGGCTGCCTCCCCCCACTGGGGGGCGCGCGTCCGCTTCGGGACGGCCGTGCGCAGCGCGCCAGGATCACTCCCCCTTCAGCGAAGCGCTTGAGGTGGCCTCATGACCATCAGGATCCCACCCATACAGTGCCTGCTGACCTTCGAGGCGCTGGCGCGCCTGCGCAGCGTGACGCAGACGGGGGAGGAGCTCAATGTGACACCGAGCGCGGTGAGCCACCGGGTTAAGCAGCTGGAGCAGATCCTGGGCACCAAGCTGTTCGGCCGGGCCGACTTTTCCCTCACCACCGAGGGCAGCGAATACCTGGCCCATGTGCGTGAGGGGCTGGGCATCCTGCAGCGCTTTCCGGGCGGGCAGGTGGCGCCGGGCAAACGCAAGCTCAAGCTGGCGGTCACCCCCACTTTCGCGCGCTCCATCCTCATGCCGCGCCTGCGCCAGTTCACCGAGGCGTATCCGGAAATCGACCTCACGCTGCAGGTGTCCATTCCCCTGCTCGACGTGGTGGCCGAAGACGCCGACCTCACGGTGCGCTTCGGCACCGGGCGCTATGCGGATGTGGAACACATCTGCCTGATCAAGGACGAGGTCACACCGCTGGCCTCGCCCTCCTATCTCCGCGAAAACGGCCCCTTCGAATCGGTGGAAGACCTGCAACGCGCGGCCCTGTTGCGCAGCCCGCTGGAACCGTGGCGCACCTGGTTCGCTGCCCACGAACTCGACTGGCCAGAGCCGTTCGACGGCTCGTCGTTCAACGACATCGGCCTGATGTGCGACGCCGCCGCCCAGGGTCTGGGCGTGGCACTGGTGCGGCTGAAGCTTGGCGCGCCGTGGATCGAGAACGGGTCGCTGGAGCGTCTGTTCGACCGCAGCATTCCCTCTCCCCACGCGCACTACCTGTGCTGGCAGGCGGGCGCGATGGAACGCTGGGAATGCGCGGCGTTTGCGGAGTGGCTGAAAAAAAGTGTGAAGTGACTGGGCCCCCACGCTCCGCCGCTGCGCGGGTCGCTGCCCCCCGAGGGGGCTGACCTTGCTCGGGGCGGCCCTTCCCTGCGGTCGTCGGCCCCCACGCTCCGCCGCTGCGCGGGTCGCGCTTATTCGATCGTCAATCTCTGGCCCACGCTCGCAGACTTCTTGGGCAGCACCAGTTGCAGCACGCCGTTTTCGTACTTGGCACGTGCGCCACTGTTGTCGATGTCGGCTGGCATCTGGAAGCTGCGCGATACTAGCGCTCGCTGCGCAGCACCTTCTCGCCGTCGGTCTGGCGATCAAACTGCTTCACCTCGGCGCGCAGGCTGACCACGTTGCCCTCCACGTTCACGTGGATGTCCTCTTTGGCGACGCCAGGAATTTCGGCTTCCAGGGTGTACGCATTGGGCGTTTCCTTCACGTCGACGCGGATCTGCGCCGGCAGGCCTTCGCCGTGCAGCGGCTTCACGTAAAACGCAGGCGACATGTCCTTGAAGAAATCGTCGAACAGGCTGCGGCGGGCGATCAGGTTGTTCATGGCATCACTCCTCTGGGGTTGAAGAACCGGGCACGGTTGGTGCCCTCCAATGCCTTGGAAAATGGTGCTGGCCCGATTGGATTTCAAGAGGTTCCGCCCACTGCCGGCCTGCGGGCTTCAACAGGCGCTGAAAGTTTCTTCAACCCGCGCACCCGCGCATGGCCTACACTGATTTTTTGCTTTTCCACACCGAGCTGCTCCACCATGAACGCCCCTGCTTCTGCCCTGCAGTCCACCGCCCTGGAGCGCGCTGCGCGCCAGGCCGAGGTGGTTCGCGCCCTGCAAGCCGTGCTGCCCGGCCACGCCCTGTTGTGGCACAACGAGGACACGGTGCCCTACGAATGCGATGGCCTCACCGCCTACCGCGAGCGTCCGCTGGTGGTGGCCTTGCCGGAAACGGAGGAGCAGGTGTCGGCGGTGCTCAAGGCCTGCCACGGCCTGGGCGTACCGGTGGTGGCGCGCGGGGCCGGCACCGGCCTCTCGGGCGGGGCCATGCCGCACGCGCTGGGCGTGACGCTGTCGCTGGCGAAGTTCAACCGCATCCTGCGCATCGACCCGCGCTCGCGCACGGCGGTGGTGCAGGCCGGCGTTCGCAACCTCGCCATCTCGGAAGCCGCCGCGCCGCACGGCCTGTACTACGCGCCCGACCCGAGCAGCCAGATTGCCTGCACCATTGGCGGCAACGTGGCGGAAAACTCCGGCGGCGTGCACTGCCTGAAGTACGGCCTGACGCTGCACAACGTGCTGCAGGTGCGGGGGTTCACCGTGGAAGGCGATCCGGTCACCTTCGGCGGCGGAGCGCTGGACACCCCGGGCCTGGATCTCATGCCCCTGGTGGTGGGCAGCGAAGGCATGCTGGCGGTCACCACCGAGGTCACGGTGAAGCTGGTTCCCAAACCGCAGCTGGCACGCTGCATCATGGCCAGCTTCGACGACATCCGCAAAGCCGGTGATGCAGTGGCCTCCGTGATCGCGGCCGGCATCATCCCAGCCGGTCTGGAAATGATGGACAAGCCCATGACCGCTGCGGTGGAAGACTTCGTGCACGCCGGCTACGACCTGAACGCCGAAGCCATTCTGCTGTGCGAGAGCGACGGCACACCGGAAGAAGTGGAGGAGGAAATCGGCCGCATGAGCGACGTCTTGCGGGGTTGCGGTGCCACCGCGATTGCGGTCAGCCGCGACGAAGCCGAGCGTCTGCGTTTCTGGAGCGGCCGCAAAAACGCCTTCCCGGCCAGCGGCCGCATCAGCCCGGACTACATGTGCATGGACTCCACCATTCCGCGCAAACGGCTGGCCGACATCCTGCTGGCGATTGCCGAGATGGAGAAGAAATACGGCCTGCGCTGCGCCAACGTGTTCCACGCCGGCGACGGCAACCTGCACCCGCTGATCCTGTTCGATGCCAACGATCCCGACCAGTTGCACCGCTGCGAACTGTTTGGCGCCGACATTCTGGAGACCAGCGTGGCCATGGGCGGCACGGTCACCGGTGAACACGGTGTGGGCGTGGAAAAGCTCAACAGCATGTGCGTGCAGTTCTCGCCGGAGGAAAACGCGCAGATGTTCGCAGTGAAGCGCGCTTTCGACATCCATGGGCTGCTCAATCCCGGAAAGGTCGTTCCGACCTTGCAGCGCTGTGCCGAATACGGAAAGATGCTGGTTCGTGGCGGCGCACTTGCGCATCCCGAACTACCCCGCTTCTAACGGGTATTTTTCACTCTAGTCATTGCACACACTGGGTTACA
>JALORL010000311.1 GCA_025458915.1 Hydrogenophaga sp. | reverse complement strand
GCTCGCGTTTTTCATTCACGGAAGCCATGTAGAGGAACACCATGTACAAAAACCTCGTGGCCCGGTGCGCCTGCGCGCTGGCTGCCGCCAGTTTTTTCATCCCCTTTTCCCTTATCTCCGCCCAGGCCCAGGCCCAGGCACCACAGCCCGTTGGCGAACCGTTGAAGGCCGCGTTCGTGTACGTGGCGCCTCTCACCGACGCCGGCTGGGTGCGCCAGCACGAAGAGGGGCGTCTGGCGGTGCAGGCCGCGCTGGGCAGCCGCGTGGAGACGCGCTACGTCGAGAACGTGCCCGAAGGCGCAGATGCCGAACGCGTGATCCGCGACCTCGCGCAGCAGGGGCACCGCATCATCTTCACGCCGAGCTTCGGCTACATGGAGCCCACGCTGAAGGTGGCGCGCGAATTCCCGGACGTGAAGTTCGAGTCCATCACCGGCTACAAGACCGCGCCGAACGTGGCCGCGGCCAACGCGCGTTACTACGAAGGCCGTTACCTCGCCGGCGTGGCGGCGGGCCGCATGGCCTCCCAGGCCGGCTATGTGGCCGGCTTCCCGATCCCCGAAGTGATCCAGGGCATCAACGCCTTCACGTTGGGCATGCGCTCGGTCAATCCCAAGGCACAACTCCGCGTGGTGTTCCTGGGCGAGTGGTTCAACCCGCCGCGCGAGCGCGACGCAGCCATGTCGCTGATGAACCAGGGCGCCGAGGTGCTGGCCTTCCACACCGGCTCCACCGCCGTCATGGCAGCCGCCCAGGAGCGCGGCAAGCTGGCCGTGGCCTACCACTCCGACATGCGCCGCGTCGCGCCCGATGCGCAGGTCGTCGCCGTCACCCATGTGTGGACCGATTACTACACCCGGCGTGTGAAAGCCGCGCTGGACGGCACCTGGAGCAGTGGCACCGTGTGGGGTGGCGTGAAGGACGGCATGATCCGCGTGGAGGGCTTCGGCAGCAAGGTGCCCGCAGCCGTGCGCGACGAAGTGCTGGCCCGCCAGGCCGACATGGCCGCCGGCCGCCTGCACCCGTTCGCGGCGCGCGAGGCAGTCAAGGACAACGAAGGCCGTGTGGTCATTCCGGCTGGCAGCACGCTGGGCGATGCCGACATCCTGAACATGAACTGGTTCGTGGACGGCGTGGTGACGCGCCTGCCGAAGTGACCGGCGGACCCGGCGCTGCGTTCGGCATTGGCCATGTGGCGTATGGGGAATCGCATATGAGCATGCATGCGCTGGCGGGTAAGCTCCGCATCGGAGTGGTCCACCCCGGCGCCGCGCCACCGCACCGTTCCGATCCCTCCCATTGCCCTTCCGCATGACAGGCTACCGCGCATCCCTTCTCCGTTTCGCCGACGACGCCACGCCGCAGTTCGATGCCGACGGTTTGCTGGTGGTCGATGACACGCCCGGCAGGACCCCGGTGGTGCTGGCCGCTGGTGACCACGCCGCGCTGGCGCCCCGGTATCCGGGCCTGGCGGTGCAGGATCTGCGCGGCCACCTGATTGCGCCGGGGTTTGTGGACCTGCATGTGCACTACCCGCAGACGGATGTGATCGGCGCGCCGGCGGCAGGCCTGCTGCCCTGGCTGGAGAACTACACCTTCCCCCACGAATCCCGATTTCACGATGCGGGCTATGCGCGGGGCGTGGCTGACTTCTTCTTTGACGAACTGCTGCGCCACGGCGTGACCACGGCGCTCACCTTTGCCACATCGCACGTGGCGTCGGTGAACGCAGCGTTTGAGGCAGCGCAGTCGCGCGGGTTGCGTTTCATCACCGGCAAGGTGCTGCAGGACCGGCACAGTCCCGACGGCGTGCGCGACGACACCGAACAGAGCCTGCTGGACACCGAGGCTCTCATCCAGCGCTGGCATGGTGTGGACCGGCTGGGCTATGCCATCACGCCGCGTTTTGCACCCACCAGCACGCCGGCGCAATTGCGCGGCGCGGGCGAACTGGCCGCGAACTATGCGGATGTGTGGATTCAGTCGCATGTGGCGGAAAACCTGGACGAAATCCGGTGGGCGGGCGAACTGTTCCCGCAGTCACGCAGCTACCTGGCCACCTATGGCGACTTCGGGCTGCTGCGCGAGCGGGCGGTGTATGCCCATTGCATCCACATGGATGCAGCGGACCGTGCGCAGATGGCCAGTACCGGCGCCGTGGCGGCGGTGAGCCCGACCAGCAACCTGTTCCTGGGCAGCGGCTTCTTCGACTACGCGGCCGCCGACGCCGCCGGCATGCGCTACGGCCTGGCCAGCGACGTGGGCGGCGGCACCAGCTTCTCCCCCTTCCACACCATGCTGGCCGCGTACTACGTGGGCCGCGAAAACCACACCAAGACCGGCCTGAGTCTCAGCCCCGGACACCTGTGGTGGCAGCACACCGCCGGCGCCGCCCAGGCCCTCGGCTTGCAGGGTGTGGTGGGCAACCTGCAACCCGGCTGTGAGGCCGACTTCGTGGTGCTCAATCCCAAGGCCACGCCGTTGCTCGCGCGCAAGACGGCGCAGGCCGACAGCCTCGATGAACTGCTGTTTGCGCTGATCGTGCTCGGCGATGACCGGGTGGTGGTGCGGACGGTGGTGGCTGGTCGCTGAATGCTTTCTGGGGCTTCTTGCGTTGCTTTTGTGGTGGGGCGGGCGGGCCGGGGGCGCGTTCTCCGGTCCAGCTCGCGGGCGTCGGCCTGGGTGCTCGGAAACCGCCGCGTCAACCCCCCGTTGGTGCTCAAGCTCTGAGGCAACCGCAAATCGTCCCTGCGCCCGCGCCCCCGACCCGCCCACCTCGGGTGGCAC
>JALORL010000310.1 GCA_025458915.1 Hydrogenophaga sp. | reverse complement strand
CCAGAGGTCAGGTCCGTTCAGTCTGCTGCCATTTCTGGACAGCCATCGTAGCGCCCCCGGCTTCTCCGGAAAGGGGGCGTGATGTCCACCCCGCTGACCCTGGTGGCCCTGCTGCTGGTGATCACGGTGCTGTCGCTGCGCGTGTCGCAACTGCGCCTGCGCCACCGCGTGAGCTTGGGCGATGGCGGCCACAAGGATCTCCTGGTGGCTGTGCGCGCCCACGGCAACGGGCTGGAGCAGGGCTTGTTGTACGCGGTGCTGCTGCTGGCGCACGCCCAGTTGCACCCGGGGCCGGACGCCTGGGTGCTGGTGGCCAATGCCGCTTTCGTGGCGGCACGTGTGGTCCAGCCGCTGGCGCTGTTCGGCCGCCAGCTTCGCCTGCGGCAGCTGGCCCACCTGGCCAGTGTGGCGCTGCAGTGGGTGGTCGCGGTGCGCTTGCTGCTGGTGGTGCCATGAGCCACGCGTTGACCCCACGCCTGCGCGCCTGGCAGGAGACAGGGGAATTCCTCAAGTACCGAGGCCAGCGCGTGTTCGTGCGCCGCGCCGGCAGCGGCCCGGTGCTGTTGCTGGTGCACGGCTACCCCACCGGCTCCTACGACTGGCACCGCGTGTGGGACGCCCTCGCCGCAACCCACACCGTGGTCGCTGTGGACATGCTGGGCCTGGGCTTCTCAGACAAGCCATTGCACCACCCCTACCGCATTGCCGACCATGCCGACCTGCACGACTGGCTGCTGGGCCACCTGGGTATCCGCGAATGCACCCTGGTGGCGCACGATCTGGGCGTGACGGTGGCGCAGGAGCTGCTGGCGCGCCGCGCGGAACACGCCGGGTTGCCGCAGGTGGAGCGGCTGGTGCTGCTCAATGGCGGTGTGGTGCCCGAGGCCTACCGGCCGCGCACCATCCAGCGGGTGCTGGCTTCACCGTTGGGGGGCTGGGTGGGGCCCCGCATCGGGCGCATCGCATTCGAGGTGTCGTTGCAGCCGCTGTTCACCCCGGAGCATCTGCCCACCCGGGCCCTGCTGGACGACCTGTGGGCCTTGCTGACGCACAACGATGGCCTGGAGGTGGCGCACCGTGTGGGCCGCTTCTGGCGCGAGCGCCTGGCCTTCAGCGAGCGCCTGCTGCGCCCCCTGGTGGAAGGTCAGGTGCCCGTGCTACTGGTCAACGGCGCGAAGGACCCGAATTCCGGCTGGCACATGGTGCAGCACACGCTGCAGCGTGTCCCGGGCGCCGAGGTGGTGCGGTTGGACGATGCCGGCCACTGGCCGCAGTTCGACCAGCCCGAGGTGGTGGTGGAGCAGATTGTCCGCTTCGGTCAGCGCTCCCTGGAAACCGCCTGATCCTGCTGCGTCCGCTCCCTACAGCTCCAGCACCAGCCGCGCACTGCTGGCGCGCGAGCAGCAGGGCAGGAACTGGTTGCCGGCGTCGCGTTCTTCGGGGGTGAGGTACTGGTCGCGGTGGTCGGGGGTGCCGGCTTTGACGCCGGTCAGGCAGGTGCCGCAGACGCCGCCTTCGCAGGAGAAGGGCACTTCCAGGCCCGCTTCCAGCAGGGCCGCCAGCGCGGTCTGGTCGGCGCGCACAGGAATGACGCGGCCGGTGCTGGCGATTTCCAGTTCAAAGCCGCCATCGTTCGCGGCCGGGGCGGCCGGTGCGGCGCTGAAGTATTCGCGGTGCAGCCGGTCTTCCGGCCAGTTGGCGGCGCGCGCAGCGCACAGCACTGCGTCCATGAAGCCGGTGGGGCCGCAAACGTACAGGTGGGTGCCGGCGGGGGCCTGGGCGAGAGTGGCTTCCAGGTTGAGCCGCTGCGAAGGGTCGGCGTCGTCGAAGTGGTGCTGTACGCGGGCTGCAAAGCTTGAGGCGGCAATGCGCTCCAAGAACGGCGTGCGTTCGCGCGAGCGGGTGCAGTGGTGCAGGGTGAAGCTGGCGCCCTGCGCGCTGAGGTGCTCGGCCATGGCCAGCAGCGGCGTGATGCCGATGCCGCCCGCCAGCAGCAGGTGGTGGGGTGCTGCTTCGTGCAGGGGGAACAGGTTGCGCGGCGCGCTGATGGAGAGTTCGGTGCCTTCCAGCAGCGCCTCGTGCACCGCCTGCGAGCCGCCGCGCGAGGTGGCGTCGCGCAGCACGCCGATTTCATAGCGGTGCGTTTCGCCCGGGCGGTTGCACAGCGAGTACTGCCGCACCAGGCCACCGGGCAGGTGCACGTCCACGTGGGCGCCGGCGGTGAAGGCAGGCAGGGCGTTGCCATCCACCGGCACCAGTTCCAGGCTGCAGATGTCCTGCGCCTCGGTGCGGCGGCGGGCCACGCGGACCTTCAGGGTTTCGGAGGTCATGCGGAAACCGGCTGTTCTGCCGCCTGTTCGGCCGCGATCATGCGGTCGATCACCTTGCGCGACTGCACGCCGCCGGTGTCGATGTTGAGCATGAGCAGCTTGCGCTCGGGGTGGGCGCTGATGTTGCGCTGCTGGCGCTCCAGCATTTCCATGTCTTCCGAAAAGATCTTGCCCTGGCCTTCGCGGATCTGGGCGGTGAGCGCGGTGTCGTCGGGGTTGAACTTGCGCGCCATGCCCCAGAAGTAGTGCATGGAGGTGTCGGTTTCGGGGGTGATGAAGTCGGTCACCACGCTGTACACCTTGTGCTCGGGCGGTGCGTCGTAGCCGCCGTGGCCGGCATGGGCCACGCCCACCTCGATCATGATGTGGCTCGGCGGCGTGAAGCGGCAGATCTGCCAGCGGTCCACCGGCACGTTGTCGGCCAGGCCCTTGGCGCGCAGCGCGGCCTGCCAGCATGATGTGGCTCGGCGGCGTGAAGCGGCAGATCTGCCAGCGGTCCACCGGCACGTTGTCGGCCAGGCCCTTGGCGCGCAGCGCGGCCTGCCAGAACGGCGGCGCGCTGATGTTGTTCATGAAGCGGCTGGTGATGACCTCGTCGCCGTTCACCGTGGTCTTGCACGGCGTCTCGTCGATTTCCTTCTGGCCGATGCTGGTGGAGTGCACATAGGTTTCGTGCGTGAGGTCCATCAGGTTGTCGACCATGAGCTTGTAGTTGGCCTTCACGTGGTACAGGCCGCCGCCGTAAGCCCACTCGGGGTGGTCGTACCACTCCAGGTGGGGGATCAGCGCGGCGTCGGCCCGGGCCTTGTCGCCGGGCCACACCCACACGAAGCCGTAGCGCTCTACCACCGGGAAGGCGCGGATGGCCGGGAAGCCGCCCACGCGCTGGCCGGGCATGGCCACGGTCTTGCCGTCGCAGCCCATTTCCAGGCCGTGGTAGCCG
>JALORL010000309.1 GCA_025458915.1 Hydrogenophaga sp. | reverse complement strand
CCGCGTCGCTGGGGATGTGGCAACTTGACCGGGCGCGCCAGAAAACGCAATTGCAGGACAGCATCGATGCCATGGCCGAGCGCACGCCACTCACGGCGCGAGAGCTGGCTGCACTTGGCGAGCCTTCTTCGGCCTTGCACCGGCGCGTGAGCCTGTCCGGTCACTGGGTGTCAGACGCGACCCTCTTTCTGGACAACCGGCAGATGCTGGGCCGTACCGGTTTCTTCGTGGTGACGCCCTTGCGCCTGCAGGACCAAGGGCAGGTGGTCCTCGTGCAGCGGGGATGGGTGCCCCGGGATTTTCAGGACCGCGCCCGTGTGCCGTTGGTACCTACGCCGCCCGGAACGGTGCGCGTCGAAGGCCGGCTGGCCGCCCTGATGCCGCTGTCGGTGGTGCAGACCGACGACACGAGCGATGGCCTTCTGCGCAACTGGCCGGTGGCCGACACCGGTGTGCACAAACACCACGGATACGCGTTCCAGTGGTTTGGCCTGTGCGCCCTTGCTGGATTCCTGTTTGTCTGGTTTCAGATCATTTCCCCCCGCCGAAGGCAACGACCGCATGTCTCAGACACCTGATGAACCGCTTACCCTGACCGTGCACAGTCTGCCGGGTGTGGGCGCCGAGAACGCGAGCCAGGCGGTGAACAGCCGCTCGGGCCGCTGGAAGATGTTGCTGCTCTTCCTGGTGTGCGCCTCGCCCGTGATTGCCTCCTATTTCACCTATTACGTGGTGCGCCCCGAGGGCCGGCGAAATTACGGAGAACTGATCGATCCGCAGCGTCCCATCCCGTCCATCACGGCCACCACCGTTGATGGAAAGACGGTGCCGCTGACGGATCTGAAGGACCAGTGGTTGCTCATCAGCGTGGCCGACAGCACCTGCAACGAAGCCTGTCAGCAGCACCTTTACCTGCAACGCCAGTTGCGTGAAACACTGGGGCGGGAGAAGGACCGGCTCGACTGGGTTTGGTTGCGCACCGGCGCGACCGAACTCACGCCCGTGCTGCGCGAAGCCACTGCCGCAGCGCAGGTCCTGCATGTCGATGCGGCGCTTCTGGCCGGGTGGCTGGAAGCCGCGCCGGGCCAGCGCATCGAGGACCACCTGTACGTGGTCGATCCGATCGGCAACTGGATGATGCGATTTCCCGCCAATGTAGACCCCCGCCAGGCGAAGCGGGACATGGAACGCCTGTTGCGCGCATCTGCCTTCTGGGACAAGGCCGGTCGCGCATCCTGAAGCCGGATCGATCATGGATACCCAGCCCTTGTACGACCTCGCGCCTGTCGCCCGACTGATGCTGCTGGGCGTGGTCATTGCTCTCGGGCCCCTGGCCTGGGTATGGCTGCGCAGCCGCAACGCTGCACCCGCCCATCGGTTGCGCCTGCTCACGCTGGTCACCCTGTTCCTCACTTTCGACCTGGTGCTGTTCGGCGCCTTCACCCGCCTCACCGACTCGGGCCTGGGTTGCCCGGACTGGCCGGGCTGCTACGGCAGTGCCAGTCCGGTCGGAGCCAAGGAAGAAATCGCGGCAGCACAAGCGGCCATGCCCACGGGGCCGGTGACTTTTCCAAAGGCCTGGATCGAGATGATCCACCGCTATCTCGCCACCGGTGTCGGTGTGCTGATCATGGTCCTGATGGCGGTCACGTGGATGGAGCGGCGCCATGTTGCGGTGTCGTTTGGCTGGCCCCTGCTCACCTTCGTATGGGTGTGCATCCAGGGGGCGTTTGGCGCACTCACCGTCACCATGAAACTGTTTCCCGCCATCGTCACGCTTCACCTGCTTGGTGGCATGGCGCTGCTGGCGCTGTTGCGTGCGCAGGCGGTGGCCTACAACATGGCCGAGTCGAACGGTCCCCGCTCGGTTCCTCTTGGTGGGCAGCTGCGTCTGGGCGTGTGGGCGGTGTTCGCCCTGGTGTGGCTGCAAATCGCACTCGGAGGCTGGGTGAGTACCAACTATGCGGTGCTGGCCTGCCGGGATTTTCCGACGTGCCAGGGCAGTTGGTGGCCGGACATGGATTTCCGCAATGGTTTCACGCTATGGCGCGAACTCGGTGCAGACAAGGCGGGCGAAGCCATCGCCTTCGCAGCGCTCACGGCGATTCACTACGTGCACAGGCTCGCCGCATACGTGGTCCTGCTCGCCCTTCTGCTGCTGGCGCGCCGACTGTGGCGCGTCAAGGGCATGCAGGGCACGGCGCGTGCGCTGTGGCTGCTTGCAGCCTGGCAACTGGTCAGCGGCCTGAGCAACGTGGTTCTGGAATGGCCTCTGGTGGCAGCCGTGGCCCACACGGGTGGCGCAGCCGCTCTGGTGATCGTGCTCACCGGGGCGTTGGCGGCCAGCCACTCGGTCAACGACCGGTTCCACATGTCGCAATTCAATGTTTCCCGACTGACCCGATGAGCACCGCACCATCCACTGTGGGCTCTGCCGCACTGCCCTCCACCTGGCGACAGTTCTATGCGCTGACCAAGCCGCGTGTTGTGCAGCTGATCGTGTTCTGCGCCTTGATCGGCATGGTTCTGGCCGTCCCGGGCGTCCCCAGCTGGGAGCAGGTGCAGCTGGCTGCGCTGGCCTGCCTGGGCATCTGGCTGGTGGCGGGCGCTGCTGCCGCCTTCAACTGCGTGGTGGAGCAGCACATCGATGCCAAGATGAAACGCACCGCCTGGCGCCCGACGGCCAAAGGCGAACTCACCAATACCAAGACCCTGAGCTTTTCGGCTGTCCTGTGTGCAGCGGGATCTGCGATCCTCTACCTCTGGGTGAACCCGCTGACCATGTGGCTGACATTTGGCACCTTCGTCGGCTATGCAGTGATCTATACCGTCATCCTGAAGCCGCTGACACCCCAGAACATCGTGATTGGGGGGGCTTCTGGCGCCATGCCGCCGGTGCTGGGCTGGGCGGCCATGACCGGCGTGGTTGCTCCCGAAGCGCTGATCCTGTTCCTCATCATCTTCCTGTGGACGCCGCCGCATTTCTGGGCGCTGGCGCTGTACCGGGTGGAAGACTACCGCCGTTCCGGCTTGCCCATGCTGCCGGTGACGCATGGGTCGGAGTTCACCCGCCTGCAGATCGTTCTGTACACCCTGGTGTTGTTTGCTGCGTGTCTCATGCCGTTCATGATGCGCATGAGCGGCTGGTTCTACCTGGTGGC
>JALORL010000308.1 GCA_025458915.1 Hydrogenophaga sp. | reverse complement strand
GGCACCAGGTCGAAGGCCGATGCGTCGGTGGCCACGCGGGCCGCGCCTTCGATCACGTGGTACACGCAGGCGGGCGAGCGTGCCGGCAGCGTCAGGGTCTGGCCGGGGCGCAGCATGAGCGCGTGGAAGCCCAGGATGTTCTCCGCGTCCTCGCCGGTTTCGGGGTTCACATAGGTCACCTGCACCGCCTGCAGGTCGGGCCGGTCGGTGGCGAGCGACACCAGCGCGGCCTTGGCGTCGGCCCAGGGGTAGCGCAGCATGGGGTAGCGCTTGCCGCTGCGGCCGAACACGGGCGTGGGCACCACGCCGGCGCGGGCGTAGGCCCGGTCGCCGCTGCCGGGCTTGGTTTCCTGGCGCGTGCCGTTGAGGTGGTAGCTCACCTCCAGGTAGTAGGCCAGCGGCAGGTCCAGCACGTCCAGCCACACCACCGGCTCGGTGCCGTCGTGGCCGTGTTCGTGCCACAGCCCGGTGGGCGTGAGGATCAGGTCACCCCGGCTCATGGGGCAGCGCTCGCCGTCCACCGTGGTCCAGGCGCCTTCGCCCTCCACCACCATGCGCACCGCGTTCGGCGTGTGGCGGTGGCTGGGCGCCCATTCGCCGGGCAGCGTGAGTTCACCGGCCTTGAGCAGCAGCGGCCGGATGCCCGCGTAAGGCCAGTGGGTGGCTTTGGTCTGCCGCGTGGGAATGTTTGGCGGCAGCACCCCGCGCAGGCTGGGCCACAGCGGCACCAGGTTGAGGGCGCGCAGGTCGGCCACGTAGTCGGCTGGCAGGTCTTCGAGTCTTCCGAGGTCGTTCATGGTGTCTCCTGGGTGGGTCGGTTGGCTTTGTCCGTCGCGTGCTGCGTACTGCATCGCCCGTTCGCCCTGAGCCTGTCGAAGGGTTCGCGGGGACTTCGACAGGCTCAGTCCGAACGGATGTTTGGGCAGGCTCAGATCGAACGGATGTTTGGGCCGGCTCAGGCGGCTGCAGTTTCCGGTTCAGCCGCAAGACAGTTGTTCACGTTCCAACCGTACAACCATTCCATCGCGTCGTAAAACCGGTCCTGCGAACGCCCCTTCCACAGGCTGTTGCGCACCAGCCGCTCCACGCCGGTGGCGTGGTACAGCCGGCCCATTTCACGGCCGCTGAGCACGATGCGGGCCGTGCGCGTGACGCGGCTGCGCTGGTAGAGCGGCAGGGCCGCGTCCCAGTTGTTGCCGTGCACGCGCAGGGCTTCACCGAGCGTCACGGCGTCTTCCAGCGCCATGCAGGCGCCCTGGGCCATGTACTGGGTGGTGGGGTGGGCGGCATCGCCCAGGATGGTCACGCGGCCGAACACCCAGGTGTCGATCGGTTCGCGGTCGGCGGTGGCCCAGCGCTTCCAGCTCTTGGGCAGTTCAATGAGCTGCCGCGCTTTCGGGCAGATGCCCTGGAAGTAGCTTTCCACCTCCTCCTTGCTGCCGTCGGTCACGCCCCACTGCTCCTGCTGGCGGCTGTGGAAGGTCACCACCACGTTGTACTGTTCGCCGCCGCGCAGCGGGTAGTGCACCAGGTGGCACTTGGGGCCGGCCCACAGGCTGGCGGCGTTCCAGCGCAGGTCTTCGGGGAAGTCGGCCTTGTCCACCACCGCGCGGTACACCACGTGGCCGGTCACGCGCGGCGGGTCGTTCACATACTGCGCCCGCACCACCGACTTGCCACCGTCCGCGCCGATCAGGGCCTGCCCGGTCCAGCGCCGGCCGTTCTGGTCGACCACCGTCACGGTCTTGTTGGCTTCGTCCTGCTCGATCTTCTCGATGCGGGTGTTGGTGAAGAACTGCACCCGGCCGGTTTCCACCGCGCCTTCCAGCAGCGAGCCGTGGATGTCGGCGCGGTGGATCACCGCGTAGGGGTTGCCGAAGCGCGCGCGAAAGGCCTCGCCGGTATCGATGCGGCCCACCCGGGATTCGTCGATGGCGTCGTGCATCACCATGTATTCGGTGTAGACGGCACGGCCGCGCGCCTTGTCGCCGATGCCCAGTGCGTCGAACGCGTGAAACGCGTTGGGCCCGAGCTGGATGCCGGCGCCAATTTCGCCGATCTCCGGCGCCTGCTCGAACACCTGCACCTGGAAGCCCTGGCGCACCAGCGCCAGTGCGGCCGCAAGACCGCCAATGCCACCGCCGGACACCAGCACGGGAAGGGTGGATTGCGCATCGCTCATGGGGAAGTCTCCTCGAGTGAATTAAATTGCATACATATCGTCAGTATGCTTATCATAAGCACAGTGATAACATGAAGCAAGCCCCTCGCCAGCGGGCACCGATGCGTTCTGACGATGAAAAAAACCGAAGCCATTGCCACCGACATTGACATCGACCTGCAGCCCGGTCACGCCATCCGGCGGCTGCACCAGATCTCGGTGGGCATCTTTCTGCAGGAAACTGCAGATCTGGGCGTGACCCCGGTGCAGTACGCGGCGCTGCAGGTGGTGAGCAACCAGCCCGGCATCGACCAGCGCACGCTGGCGCGCCAGATTGCGCTGGACACGTCCACCACCGGCGGTGTGGTGGACCGGCTGGAGGCGCGCGCCTGGCTGGAGCGCCGCACGTCCCCCGAAGACCGCCGTGCCCGCCAGCTGTTCCTCACGCCTGCCGGCGATCAGGCACTGGCCGACACCATCCCCGCGATGCTGCGCGCGCAGGAACAGATCCTGGCGCCGCTCACCGAGCGCCAGCGCACCGAGTTCATGCGCCTGCTGCAGATCCTGGTGACGCAGAACAACGAACTCAGCCGGGCGCCGAGCGAGCTGCGCTGAAGCCGGATGGCCTTCCGGGATTCCCGGGTCTTCGCCTGCCTGCCACTGGTTTGTCCACAAAGCCCGACGGCGTCGCCGGCTTTTGCCCGGCGTCTGCGGAAGGGGCACTGGTACAGTCGGCCGGGCCATTGCAGCATCCGCCGCAACTTTGGCGCCAATCCCAGGTCACAGCAGGTCCATGAAACAAGTCCTCCTTGCCCTTGTTGGCACCGTTTTCATCTCGCTCGCTCCCAACGTTCTTGCGCAGGCCCTGTGGGGCAACCTGCCCATTGGCGCCAGCCCGGCCGAAGTGCAGCGCCTGCTGCCCGAGGCGCGTGACACCTCGGCGCAACGCCGCAGCCAGGAGGCGGGCGCCTTGCTCGAACTGGCCGAATACGACCTGGCCGGTCAGCCTTTCGGCGTGAGCTTCCTGTTCGACGACCAGCGCCTGCAGCGTGTGGTGCTGCTGGCCCGCCCCGCCAGCGCGGACGACGCACGCACCCTCACCCGCGAGTTGGGCGATTCGCTGCGCAAGCGCTACGGGCCTGGACGTCAGCACCCGCAGTCGGCGCTTCACCGACCGCGAAGGCCTGGTGGACCGGGAATGGCTGTACCGCCGCATCAGCATCCGCCTGCAGCATCTGTCCGACCAGAGCGTTCGCCTGACCTACAGCGCCGAAGCCCCCACCCCCACGCCAGCGCGCGGGCTTTGAGGAGACCCCATCGGGCCCGCGTCGCCACAGATGTTTCGGTAATAAGCAAGCAACAATCCAATCGTTCCTTTTTCGGGGCAATCCCGGAATCATCGGCGCCACACCAACAGCCGCCGAAAGGAACGCACCATGACCACCCGCCGCCAACTCATCCGGGCCACCAACGCACTCGCCCTGGGCCTCTCGTCCAGCCTGGTCGCCGGCTTGGCGAATGCCCAGCCCGCCCCGGTCACCCTGCTCAACGTGTCGTACGACCCCACGCGGGAGCTCTACGTCGAATTCAACGCCGCGTTCGCCAGACACT
>JALORL010000008.1 GCA_025458915.1 Hydrogenophaga sp. | reverse complement strand
GATCGGTGACTTGCCCTTCGGCAGTTACCACGAGTCGCGCGAACAGGCCTTGCGCAGCGCGAGCGAACTCATGCGCGCCGGCGCCCACATGGTCAAACTTGAAGGCGGCGGCTGGACCACAGAAACCGTGCGCTTTCTGGTGGAACGCGGCATCCCGGTGTGCGCCCACCTGGGTCTCACACCCCAGACCGTGCACGCCCTCGGTGGCTACCGCGTGCAGGGCCGCGGCGATGCTGCGGCCTTGCAGCTCAAACGCCAGGCGCTGGAGCTGCAGGACGCCGGTGCGGCCATGCTGGTGCTGGAGATGGTGCCGGCAACCCTGTCGAAGGAAATCACCGAACAGCTCAAGACCTGCCACACCATCGGCATCGGCGCCGGCAGGGACACTGCCGGGCAGGTGCTGGTCATGCACGACATGCTCGGCATCAACCTGGGCAAGAACCCGAAGTTCGTTCGCAACTTCATGGAAGGCCAGGCCAGTGTGCGCGACGCCATGGCCGCCTATGTGGCCGCCGTGAAAGACGGCAGCTTTCCCGACAACCAGCTGCACGCCTGGTAAGCCCGACATCCAAAGCCCCTCGGCGACGTCACGGTGGCCAGCATTTTTGTCAACCGCCTGCAGTTCGCCCCCCACGAAGACTTCGACACCTACCCCCGCACCCTGCAGGCGGACTGCGACCAGCTCGCCAGCGCCGGCTGCGACGTGGTGTTTGCCCCCTCCGAGGCCGAGCTGTACCCACAGCCCCAGGCGTTCAAGGTACATCCCCCCGCCGACCTTGCCGATATCCTCGAGGGGCACTTCCGACCCGGCTTTTTCGTCGGTGTCTGCACGGTGGTGATGAAGCTGTTCCAGTGCGTTTTCTCGGAGGCCCGAGGACCACGCCATGCGGTGTTCGGCAAGAAGGACTATCAGCAGCAGATGGTGATCCGCCGCATGGTGGAGCAGATGGCCATGCCGGTGAACATCGTGGGCGTGGAAACCCAGCGGGCGGCTGACGGCCTGGCCCTGAGTTCGCGCAACGGCTATCTGACTGCGGCCGAACGTGCCGAAGCGGTTCAGCTCTCGCTGGCCCTGCGCACCCTGGCCCGCGATGCACTGGCCGCCGCCGACGGCCTGCCTGCACAGCGCCTGGCACTGGAGGAACGCGCCCTGCACGCGCTCGCCCAACGCGGCTGGGAAACCGACTACCTCACGGTGCGCCGCCGCAGCGACCTGCAGCCCCCGCTGGTGGGAGATGCCACCACAGCCCGCAGCCTGGTGGTGATGGGCGCTGCACGCCTGGGCAAGACGCGGCTGATCGACAACTTCGAAATCTAGCGCTTGCCCGTCCGGGCCGGATCGCTACAGCGCTTCGTCCTTGGGGTCGCGCCCCATCAGCGCCTTCAATGCCTGATCCGGGGCCAGCCGTCCTTGCAGCAAGGCCACCACCGCAGAACTGATGGGCATGTCCACGCCCAGCAACTGGGCCCGCTGCACCACGGTGTGGGCGCTGTACACCCCTTCGGCCACGTGCCCCAGGGCGTCCACCGCCTGCCGCAGGCTCTGCCCCTGCGCCAGCCGCTGCCCAACCTGCCGGTTGCGCGACAGGTCACCCGTGGCCGTGAGCACCAGGTCACCCAGACCCGACAGCCCCATGAAGGTCTCTGCCCGCGCCCCCAGGGCCAGGCCAAGCCGCGTCATTTCCGCCAGCCCCCGGGTCACCAGTGCAGCGCGTGCGTTCAGGCCCAGGCCCAGGCCGTCGCACAGACCCGTGGCAATGGCCAGCACGTTCTTCACGGCGCCGCCCACTTCAACGCCCACCACATCCTCATTGGCATACACGCGCAACGTGGGTCCGTGGAAGGCTGCCACCAGCGCATCACGCACGTGGGCATGTTCGCTGGCAGCCACCAGAGCCGTGGGCTGACCCCGGGCCACCTCGAGCGCGAAGCTGGGCCCGCTCAACACACCGACCCGCAAGGCTGGCGCCACCTGGGCGCACACCTCATGACCGAGCAACCCGGGTTGCCCCGCGAGCGACGCTTCAAAGCCCTTGCACAACCACGCGACGGGCCCAGAGTGGTCACGCAACGCAATCAGCATGCCCCGCAAGGCAGACATCGGTGTTCCGATGACAACCAGATCGGCGTCACCGAACCTGGCCAGCGCGGCGCCGGCAGGGCCATCCGCAGGGAAAAACCCGAGTTCGAGATCTGCGGGCAATGCCACACCGGGCAAGTACCGCCGGTTCTCCCGTACGGCCCGCATGGCGTCCCGTTGATCGGAATCGCGGGCCCACAGGCTCACCGAAAGACCCGAGTCGGACCGGCTGGCGGCATTGACCGCCAGCGCCGTGCCCCAGGCGCCCGCCCCCAGCACCGCAAGCTTCATGGCACGTGGGCGTTTGCGTTACTGGGTGACGATGCGCGGCGCGTCCTGCGCAGCCTGGGCCTGCTGCTGTTCGTACATGGCCTGGAAGTTGATTTCGGCCAGATGCACCGGCGGGAAGCCGCCGCGCTGGATCAGGTCGGCCACGTTGGAGCGCAGGTAGGGATAAACGATTTGCGGGCAGGCGATGCCCATGATCGGACCCATCTGCTCCTCTGGCAGGTTGCGGATCTCGAAAATGCCGGCCTGCTTGACTTCCACCAGGAACACCGTCTTGTCCTTGATCTTGGTGGTGACAGTGGCGGTCACACAGATCTCGTACACGCCATCGGCGGCTGGCGAAGCTTCCACGCCCAGCTGGATGTCCACAGAGGGCTGCTCCTGCTCCAGCAGGATGGCCGGGGAGTTGGGTTGCTCCAGAGACGCCTCCTTGAGGTAGACGCGCTGGATCTGGAAAGTGGGTTCTTGGTTGTCGGCCATGGTGGACTCTCGGAAGAAAACGAAAAAAAACCCGCTGCCGAGTGGTTTCTGCAGCGGGCGCTGACCGGGAGATTATGTCAGCCCGGGGCGGTTGCTCCGTACCGGATCAGGCACGCAGCATGGGCACGAGTTCTCCGCGCGCGTCCAGCGCATGAATGTCGTCGCAACCACCCACGTGTGTGTCACCAATGAAGATCTGCGGCACGCTGGTTCGGCCAGTCAGCTCCGTCATGTGGGCCCGCAGGGCGGGCTGTCCGTCCACGAATACCTCTTCCAGTTCCTGCACACCATGACGCTGCAACAGCGCCTTGGCTCGGCTGCAGTACGGGCAATACGCGCTGGTGTACATCTTCACACTGGCCATCTTCTCTCCTGACTGGTTCACAACGGGCGAAATGATCAGGCCTTTTCCACCGGCAGGCTGGCACCCCGCCAGGCGCCCATGCCGCCGGAGAGGGATTGCGCCTTCTCGTAACCCAGCTTCTTGGCAATGCCCATGGCCCGGTTGGACCTCGCGCCGGTCGCGCACACAAGGATCACGGGCGTGGCCTTGTTTTTCACGGCACCGGGCAACTTCGCCTCCAGATCGGCCAGAGGGATGTTCCTGGCGCCGATCACGTGCCCGGCAGCGAACTCGCTGGGCTCGCAAACGTCGACCACCACGGCCTTTTCCCGGTTGATGAGCATCACGGCGTCGGTGGGTTTGATGGACCCGGTGCGCCCGCCCGCCGAAACGGCCGGCCACACCAGCATCGCCCCGGAGGCGAACGCCACCGCAATCAGAATCCAGTTTTCAATGAAGAAACTCACAGGTCCATCCTTTCAAGACAACTCGGGATTCTAAAATGCTTGGCTGTTCTGTCCCGCCCACCGGGCCACAGATCCGCCAGGCGCCGCAGGAAACCCGCAGGACTGGCGCCAATTCCGCTTCAACCGAACCCCGCCCCATGTACAAACTTGTTCTCATTCGCCACGGCGAATCCACCTGGAACCTTGAAAACCGCTTCACCGGGTGGACCGACGTGGACCTCACGCCCACCGGGCTGGAGCAGGCCAAGAACGCCGGCCGGCTGCTGAAAGCCGAGGGCTATGACTTTGACCTGGCCTACACCAGCGTGCTCAAGCGCGCCACCCGCACCCTGTGGCACGTGCTGGACGAAATGGACCGCACCTGGCTGCCGGTGGTCCACAGCTGGCGCCTGAATGAACGCCACTATGGCGCCTTGCAGGGCTTGAACAAGACCGACATGGCCAAGCAGTACGGGGACGAGCAGGTTCTCATCTGGCGCCGCAGCTACGACACCCCGCCGCCCGCCCTCGAGCCGGGAGATCCGCGCAGCGAGCGTGGCGACCGCCGTTACGAGAAACTGCAACCCGGCGATGTCCCTCTGACCGAGTGCCTGAAAGATACGGTCGCCCGGGTCCTGCCCTTCTGGAACGAGTCCATGGCACCGGCCATCCGTTCCGGAAAACGGGTGGTGGTGGCCGCCCACGGGAACAGCATCCGGGCGCTGGTGAAGTACCTGGACGGCATTTCGGATGCCGACATCGTCAATCTGAACATCCCCAACGGCATCCCGCTGGTGTATGAACTCGACGCTGCACTGCAACCCATCAGCCGGAACTACCTGGGAGACGCAGCGGCGATCGCACAGGCCGCTGCTGCGGTAGCCGCCCAGGGAAAGGCCTGAAGTCCCAGGCTCTCCCGTCACCGATCGGCGGGTAGCGCCACGGCACATCTGACCACCGTGACAGGGTTTGCGGAACCCGGGATCGGTGGGGCGCTCCAAGGTGTATATTGGCTCGCCAGTGGGCCAATGCAGGCATGGCGCTGGCGTTTACTTCAGGATACTTCGATGGGCAAACAAGTGAGTCACAAGCTGAGAATCGCAGGCTGGGTCGCCATCGGTGCGGTGGCTGGGGCGCTGACCACGGTGCAGTTTCAGGCTGTGGCCCGCAGCACCATGGCGCCGCTACCACTGGAAGAGCTCCAGCAACTCGCGGCTGTGTTCGGCATGGTCAAGAGCGACTATGTGGAGCCCGTCGACGAGAAAAAACTCATTTCCGACGCCATCTCCGGTATGGTGGCCAGTCTCGACCCGCACTCCCAGTACTTCGACAAGAAGTCGTTCAGGGAATTCCGCGAGGGCACCAGCGGTCGCTTTGTGGGCGTGGGCATTGAAATCACCATGGAAGACGGTCTGGTGAAGGTGGTGTCTCCCATCGAGGATTCACCCGCGTTCCGGGCAGGGCTCAAAACCGGTGACCTGATCACCAAGATCGACGACACCATGGTCAAAGGGCTGTCGATCAACGACGCCGTCAAGCTCATGCGGGGCGAGCCGCGGACCAAGGTGCTGCTCACCATCTTCCGCAAGGACGAGAACCGCACGTTCCCGGTCACCATCACCCGGGAAGAAATCAAGACCCAAAGCGTGAAGGCCAGGGTGGTGGAGCCCGGATACGCCTGGGTGCGTGTCTCCCAGTTCCAGGAGCGCACTGTCGAGGATTTTGCGCGCAAGGTGGAAGACATCTACAAGGCGGACCCCAACCTGAAAGGTCTGGTGCTCGACCTGCGCAACGACCCCGGGGGCCTGCTCGATGCAGCCGTGGCGCTTTCGGCTGCTTTCCTGCCTGAGAACGTGACCGTGGTGTCCACGAACGGCCAATTGGAGGAAAGCAAATTCGTTTACAAGGCCGTGCCACAGCACTACCTGCGCCGCGGTGGCCCCGATCCGATCCGGCGCCTCACAGAAACCACCAAAGGCGCTCTGCGCGGGGTACCTCTGGTGGTGTTGGTCAACGAAGGTTCTGCTTCTGCCAGCGAAATCGTGGCCGGCGCTCTGCAGGACCACAAACGGGCCACCATCATGGGCAGCCAGACGTTTGGCAAGGGGTCGGTGCAAACCGTACGACCACTCGGTCCGGACACCGGGCTAAAGCTCACCACGGCGCGCTACTACACGCCGCTGGGCAAATCGATCCAGGCCAAGGGCATCGTGCCCGACATCCTGGTCGACGAAACCGCCGACGGCAATGTGTTCTCCGGGCTGCGCACCCGGGAAGCCGATCTGCAAAAACACCTGGGCAATGGCAGTGCACCGGCGGCCCCCATGACGGATGCCCAGCGCGCTGCTGAGCAGCAGCGGGAAACCGAGCGCGAACAGGCCCGCCAGCGCCTGGAGGAAGAGGCCCGCAAAAATCCTGGCCAGCGACTTGTGCCGGAATTTGGCAGCGAGCAAGACTTCCAGTTGCGTCAGGCGCTCAACCACCTGAAGGGGCAATCGGTCATCGCCAGCAAGACACAATCGGTGCGCACGGAAGAAAAAGCCAGCAACTGACGGTGGAGCGCCCCGCGCCACACCGACCTGCCCTTGAACGACGCCCAGCTCCTGCGTTACTCCCGCCACATCCTGCTCAACGAGCTGGGTGTCGAGGGACAGGACAAGCTCCTGGCCTCCAGGGTGCTGGTGGTGGGCGCGGGTGGGCTGGGTTCACCGGTGGCGCTATACCTTGGCAGCGCCGGCGTGGGTCATATCACGCTCATCGACCACGACACGGTGGACGAAACCAACCTGCAACGGCAGATTGCGCACAATCTGGCCCGCCTGGGCCAGCCCAAGGCGCAGTCCGCGCAGCAGGCCATTGCCGAAATCAACCCCGATCCGGTGGTTGAAGCGATCGTGACGCGGGCCGATGCCGGGTTGTTGTCCCACCAGGTGAAGATGGCGGATGTGGTCGTCGACTGCACCGACAACTTCGAGACCCGCCACGCCATCAACCGCGCCTGCGTGGTAGCTGGAAAGCCGCTGGTCTCCGGTGCTGCCATCCGAATGGATGGCCAGCTCAGCGTGTACGACCCCCGCCAGCCAGACAGTCCCTGCTACGCCTGCGTGTTCCCCGAGAGCACCGCCGTGGAGGAAACCCGGTGCGCCACCATGGGGGTTTTCGCGCCTTTGGTCGGCATCGTGGGCACCCTGCAAGCGGCCGAAACCATCAAGCTACTGACGGGCATGGGGTCCAGGCTCGTGGGGCGCCTTCTGATGGTCGACGGGCGGGACATGGCATTCCACGAGATCGCCCTGCCCCACAACCCCCGATGCCCGGTATGCGGCGCCACCAGCAACCGGGCTGCGCTCCAGCAAGCAGACTGAACCAGGGGAGGCCAGGCCGGGTCAAGGCTGCCGGCACGGCCCGTGGCGCTGTCTGAACTGCCGCGGCGGTTCGGCCTCAGCCTCCGCAAACAGGCCCCTGCGCTCGCGCCGAGCAAGCCCTTCTTCCCTTGCATAAGGGCCCTGGTTGCGCTGCCACCGGTACGACCATGCATGGCCTTCGCTCACCAGGCGCGCTGCAACGTCCTGTCCTTCCACGCGCAATCTGGCCAACGCCCGGCCATATTTGTCGTGGCGGCGCACCTCCACCGTCACCGGAACACCCCGAACCATGCGCTCCAGCGCATCGCGTGAGGCCACGCCGCCCGCTTGACATATTTCGGGGGCATCAATGCCCTCGATCCGCAGCTTTCGGTAGCGCCCGCCGGCTGCGGGACGTACCCACAGGGTGTCCCCGTCGAAGATTCGCGTCACCTCCGCCACATACACTGGATCACTGGCACGTTCCCGATGGGCGGTCCGAGGTTCGGCAGCGACCGCACCGGCAACGAACAGCATGCACAGCAACCAGGCAAGAGCAGCCAGCCTCCACCGGTCAGCGGTAGAAGGAACGGGAGAGTGGCCGTGCAAGGTCATCGCCTGGATCTTTCGCCACACAAGGCTGGCCTTTGATCGGTCTGCCTGGAGGGCGCGCTGCCGGATGCGCCTGCAGTCGCGCTACCGTTCGCCGTGGTTCGGGCAGTGCCCCCTGAATGTCCAGTCCAACCCTTCACAGCAGCCATCCGCCCAGCTGGATGCCGATGCCCAGCGTGCGGGTGCGGTGGTTGTAGTCGATCAGGCTTTCGCCATAGCCGTCGAACCACTGCACATAGCCCCGCAGGTTCTTGTACAGCGGGTAGCTCCAGTCCAGTTGGTAAGCGCCCTTGCGCGTGCTGAAATTCCGGCGCCACAGGGCACTGAACTCGCTCTCGCCCAGGCGGTAGATGCCGGTCAGTTCGAAGCGGCCCATGAAATCGGTGATGTCCGGGTTGTCATCCTTGGTGGCATCCTCGCGCAGGCGCTGCCACACCCGGGCGTTGACCGCAAAGGGCCCGCGTTCGTACAGGGTTTCCAGAAACACCCGGTTCCAGCTGCGGGACAGGGGCCCCGCCTGACCGTTGGACTGGTGGTTGAAGCCCAGGTTGAACACCCGGAACCGCCCGCCCAGCAGGGAATAGTCGCTGCGCCAGCGCAGCCAGACTGCGGGTTCGTGGTTGGTTTCCCGGAATGGTGAAGAAATGTCCTTGTTGAACACCTGCCAGAACGACCGGTTGGTGTAGCCGGCGATCACATCGGCACGTCCGTCGAACAGGTTGAGCGCCAGGGGCGCCTTCAGACTGATCTGGAATTTGGCTTCGTTGCGGTCCAGCGCAGGAGAAATGTCCGGGAAAGCCGCCGCAAAAGGCGCTGCGTTGGGGGTCGTGTACTGGCGGCCAAGGATCAGGTAGGACGGGCGGTTCATCGTCAGCGCGTACGGATTGTCGTAAGCGGCCCACTCGCCCGCCAGCCGGCTGCTGGTGCTCGCCACAGCTGGTTCGGGCTCGGGCGGCGCGCTGCCCGCTGCAACGGCAGAGTCTGCGGCCTGGCCGGGTGTGGCAGGGGCCGCGATGGCATCCGATGGCTGACAGGACTTGCGCACCTCGGCCAGGGTGGCGGTGGGCGGCATGCTGCGCAAGCGCTCCAGCAGACAGAGATCGGTGGCATCGGCATTGCTGCCCGATGGCGCGGCTGCCACAGCCGGCGCATTCGCGAGCACGCACACCAGGGGCGGCTGGCCCTGCAGCTGCAGGCTGGCCATGTCGCGCTGCCCGGTGAACACATGCTGGCCGTCGCCGTAGGCAAACCCGCTGTGCGTGGATTGCGCGGGCAGCTCCAGGACCTGTCCGGAGGGCAAGGCAACGATCAGTTGCGCACGGTCTGCAGCCAGCCGCACCACCAGCGGCTGATCGGCGCCGCAGCGGTAGCGCAACTCGCCATCAGGGGCGACGGGGGCAACGGCAGCCGCAGGAGCGTCAACCGCCATGACCAGCCCCGGGAACATCGCCAGGGACAGCAACAACGCGGCGGCGCAGTGCCGGGCACAGGTAGCGGGAAGGAGGATGGGCATCGGGAAATGTCTCCATGCGAAACAGGGGACCATGGGTCCAGCGCATTATGAAGACACCGGGAGACAGAACGTTCCCATCCGGAATACAGGCGATTCGAACAGCGGCGCTGGCGGGGATCGCAAGGGCGCCAGCCCGACCGCACAGCGCCTGTGCGGCGTGTGCACGGTCCCGGCACGGGCCGGATGGAGATTCAGCGCAGGGCGCCGCTCCATCCGGCCTGGCCGGTGGGCGTCATTTCATGACGATCTGGGTGGCACGCACGCCGGCCGTGCGCACTTGCTCAGCCTGTGCAGGCGAGGCGATCGGCTGGATTTCACCTGTGGCCACGAGTCCCAGGCGACGTGCTTCCACGTACTCGGCCTGCACCTGGTCACGGCTCTTGCCAATGTCCCGGTCGGCTTGCACCGGCAGGATCTCGCCGCGAGCGATCAGACCAGCGTCGCGGGCGGCGATGGCCTGATCCCGCACGTCGGCACGGCTGACGGCAGCGGCAGAAGTCGAAGAGAACACCTCGTTGCCCTGGATCGGGCCTTCGGCCATGGCGGCGCCGGCGGTCAGGGAAAACGCAACGGGAAGAAGAATGCGGGTAGCGAGTGTCATGGTGGTTCCTTGGGTACGGAGGTTGAAGGTTTGCGCCGCCTTGTCTGCGGCACGGAATGAACTTTAAAAACCGGAGTTTTCGTTTTCCGAACAGCAGGATTACCAATTCGTAATGCAACACCGGCACCGTTTCCCGGACAATTCGGGGACCGCGCGGACCACCAACGGCCCGATCCACCACCTGTTCCATCCCCGCCCGCCACCATGCGCATCCTGGTCGTCGAAGACGAAGCCAAGCTCGCCGACTACGTCAAGCGCGGTCTGTCCGAGGCCGGGCACACGGTGGACGTGGCCAAGGATGGCATCGAGGGCCGGTACCTGGCCCTGGAAGGCGACTACCAGCTGGTGGTGCTCGACATCATGCTGCCCGGTATCGATGGTTTCGGTGTGCTGGCGGCCTTGCGCGAGCGCCACCGCACGCCGGTGCTGATGCTGACCGCCCGGGAGCGGGTGGAAGACCGGGTGCGTGGCCTGGAAGCCGGAGCGGACGACTACCTCGTCAAGCCATTTGCCTTTTCCGAACTGCTGGCCCGCGTGGGCGCGCTGCTGCGACGCGGTCCGGCCGCCACCGAAGCAGCGGCTTCGCGCATGACGGTGAGCGATTTGGAAATGGACCTGCTCAGCCGCAAGGCCTGGCGCGCCGGCCAGCGCCTGGAGCTGACCGCCAAGGAGTTTTCGCTGCTGGCGCTGCTGGCGCGCCGCAAGGGACAGATCCTGTCCCGCACCACCATTGCCGAGCAGGTCTGGGACATGAACTTCGACTCCGACACCAACGTGGTCGAGGTCGCAGTGCGCCGCCTGCGTTCCAAGATGGACGACCCATTCAAACCCAAGCTGCTGCACAACGTGCGCGGCATGGGCTACGTTCTGGAGGAACGACCGTGACCACAGACGCCATCGCCCAGGGGCCCAGCAGCACGGCCACTGCGCCTGCAGCCGCTTCTCCCGGCTGCAAACCCTGCGCCTATTCGATCGGCCGGCGGCTGTCCATGCTCCTGGCCGTCCAGACCGTGATCGGCCTGGGCGTCCTGCTGGCTGCCATCTACGGCGTAACCAGCATGATCTTCATGGCCAAGCACGAAGAAGAGTTGCGCAGCTATTCGTCGGTTCTGGTGGATGTGATCCGCGAGTCGCACAGCCAGGGCGGCGAAACCGAGGTGGTGGCCAAACTGGCCTGGCTGGCTGAGCGCCGGCCGGGCACCTATGTCGAACTCAGCCGCGCAGACGGCAGCGAGCTCTACCGCGACGCTGCTCCCACCTTCGATACCACCGACAGCACCGCCCAGGACAAAACATTCACCGTCACCGGTGGCAACGGTACCGAGATCTTCCGGGGCCGCCTGGTGCTTGACTGCTCGAAGGATGCCGAGACAGGGCGCCGCATGGCCCTGCTGCTGATTGCTTCCGTCATCGCCGGGGCGGCCCTGGTGGGCTGGGGCACATTCTGGCGCGTACGCAGCAGCCTGCACCCTCTCATGGACCTGGCCGCGCAAACCAAGGCCATTGACGCCCGGCGCCTGGGCCAGCGGCTCACATTGTGCGAACCGGTCGAGGAGCTGCAACCGCTGATCGACCAGTTCAACGGATTGATGCACCGGGTGGAGCGGACCTATGTGCAACTGGAGGGGTTCAATGCCGATGTGGCGCACGAATTGCGCACGCCGCTGGCCACCCTGATCGGCCAGACCGAGCTGGCCCTCAGCCGCGAACGCAGCGCGGAAGAACTCAATGAAACACTGGTATCCAACCTGGAGGAACTCCAGCGCATGGCCGCCATCGTCAACGACATGCTGTTCCTGGCGCAAGCCGACCGCGGAGTGAAGGCCCGGCGGGGTGCGCCGGTCAGTCTGGCTGGGTTGGTGAAACAGGTGGTGGAATTCCATGAGGCGGCCATTGAAGAGTCCAGCCTGCAAGTTGCCATCCAGGGCGATGTGCGCCTGCCCGTGGACGAACCGCTGATCAAGCGCGCGCTCTCCAACCTCCTCGGCAATGCCGTGCGTTACGCGGAGAAAGGGTCGGGCCTGAAGGTGCTCATCGTCCAGGAGTCGAGCGATGCGGTGCGTCTGTGGGTGGAGAACACCGGGCCGTCCATCGACCCCAACCACCTGCCCCGCCTGTTCGACCGCTTCTTTCGGGCCGATTCGGCGCGTAGCGAGCCCGAGCGGCTCCACCACGGCCTGGGCCTGTCGATCGTGGCGGCCATCGCCCGCATGCACGACGGTTACCCGACCGCAGAATCCAGTGGCGGTCAGACCCGGGTGGGGTTCAGCCTGCTGTCTCCCTCCCCCGCGGTGTCTTGAACCCTGCGCGCTGGCGTCAGTCGGCGAGAAACAGCGCCTGCAGGTCGCTGAGGAAATCGAAGCCCCTGACCGTGGGGCGGACCGTCGGTCCCTCCCGCTGGAGCAATCCCTGTTCCACCGCCTCGATCAGAGCAGGTTCAATGCTGGAGAGCGGCATGCCCGTACGTTCGCAGAACTGTTGCAGCACGAAGCCGTCGCGCAGACGCAGCGCATTCAGCATGAACTCGAACGGAAGACTCCTGCGCGGAACATCTTCGACGCGTGCCAAGGCACTGCCTGCCAGCGAACGATCCATGTACAGCCGCGGCTCCCGCACCCGGATCGCCCGCATCACGCGGTGGGCGAAGCTCAGCTTGCTGTGGGCTCCCGCGCCGATGCCCAGGTAATCACCGAACTGCCAGTAGTTCAGGTTGTGCCAGCAGCGGTGCCCTGGACGCGCGTAGGCAGACACCTCGTAACGCTCCAGCCCTGCAGCGCCCGTGGTCGCTGTGATCAGGTCCAGCATGTCCCAGGCATCGTCCTCGGGCGGCAGGCTGGGCGGAAACTTGGCGAAGTAGGTGTTGGGCTCCAGGGTCAGGTGGTAGATCGAGACGTGCGGCGGCGCAAAAGCCAGCGCGGTGCGGATGTCCTCCCGGCAATCGTCCACCGTCTGCCCAGGCAGGGCATACATCACATCGAGGTTGAAGGTGTCGAACGAACGCGCAGCCTCCTCCACGGCTGCCAGTGCCTGACGGCGGTCGTGCACGCGACCCAGAGCGCTGAGGTGGGCGTCGTTGAAACTCTGCACGCCGATCGACAGGCGCGTGACGCCCGCGTCGCGGAAGGCCTTGAAACGGTTCGTCTCGAACGTTCCCGGATTGGCTTCCAGGGTGATCTCGGCATCCGCATCCAGCCGAACCAAGGCGCGAATGTCGGCCAGCAGGCGGTCCACACCAGCCGGAGAAAACAGGCTGGGGGTGCCGCCGCCAATGAACACGCTGTGTACGGGACGCCCCCAGATCAGCGGCAGCGACATCTCCAGGTCGGCGCGCAAGGCGTCCAGGTACCGGGCCTCCGGCAAATCGCCCGAACCACCTGCGCCACCCCACTCGTGTGAATTGAAATCGCAGTAGGGGCACTTCTTCAGGCACCACGGCAGATGAACGTACAGGGACAACGGCGGGAGCGCGGACAGCTGCAGGGTGCCTGGCCGCATCCAGTGGGACACATCGTTCCAGCGCCCGTCAAGCGCGTCTTGGTCCGGTCCTGATTCCTGGCCGGCCCAGCGCACCGGCACCGGTGGCGTGTCGCTCATGGGCTGTCGGCGCCCGGCGAAGAAAACCAGCGTGCCCGCATGAGATCGAGCATCTGTTGCGCGGCGCGCCCCCGATGGCTGTGCGCGTTCTTCATCTCGGCCGGCAACTGCGCGAAGGTCTGTCCGAATTCGGGCAGGTACATCACAGGGTCGAATCCGAAGCCGTTGTGCCCAAGCCGCTCCCGGGTGATCAATCCGGGCGCCCTCCCCGTGGCCACGAGCGGTTCGGGGTCGTCGGGGCTACGCAGCGCCACCAGGGTGCTCACCAGTGCCGCCCGGCGATCGTTCACGTCTTCCATCTGCTCCAGCAGGGCGCGCACATTGTTATCGTCGCCTTTGGTGTATCCGAAGCGGGTGGCATAGAACGCGGTGTCCACCCCCGGCAGTCCTCCAAATGCCTCCACGCATAGACCCGCGTCGTCTGCCACGGCGGGCAGACCGCTGTGCAGCGATGCATGCCGGGCCTTGGCCAGCGCGTTTTCGATGAAAGTCCTGTAGGGTTCGTCGGCGGCTGGAATGCCCAGCGACGCCTGCAGGACCATCTCCACGCCCAGTGGCGCGAACAGCGCCTGCAATTCGGCCAGCTTGCCGGCGTTGTGGGAGGCGAGGACGAGCTTCATGGAATGGACTCCAGCAACCTGGTCAGCGCAGGCCAAGGGCATGACGCTGAAGGCCCACCAGCTGCGCAATGCCATTTTCGGCCAACGCCAGCAGGTGGTCCATTTGCTGGCGGGTGAAAGCCACCCCTTCGGCAGTGCCCTGAACCTCGACGAAGTTCCCAGCGCCTGTCATCACCACATTCATGTCGGTATCGCAGGCGGAATCTTCCACGTACTCCAGGTCCAGCAAACCCACGCCGTGCAGCAGGCCCACCGAGACAGCCGCCACATGATCCCTGATCGGTGAGGCGGAGATCTTTCCATCGGCGATCAGCCGGCCCACTGCATCGTGCGCTGCCACAAAGGCCCCGGTGATGCTTGCCGTGCGGGTGCCGCCATCGGCCTGCAATACATCGCAGTCCAGCGTTAGCGTGCGCTCGCCCAAGGCCTGCAGGTCGAACACCGCGCGCAGGGAGCGGCCAATCAACCGCTGGATTTCCTGCGTCCGGCCGCTCTGCTTGCCACGGGCTGCCTCGCGGTCACCGCGGGTATGCGTGGCGCGGGGCAGCATGCCATATTCCGCGGTCACCCAGCCTTCCCCGGAGCCGCGCTTGTGGGCGGGGACCTTTTCCTCGACGGAAGCCGTACACAGCACACGGGTCTGACCAAATTCGATCAGCACCGAGCCTTCGGCATGTACGGTGAATCCACGGGTGATGCGCACCTCACGCAGCGCGTCATGGGCCCTGTGGCCCGGTCGAATCAAATCAGTCATGGGGAAAGGTCTCAGAGTTTGCGTTCCGCCGTGCGGCGGATCGCTTCATTGATCTCGGCGATGGAGCGCTCGATGGCCTCATCGTCCAGGTCTTCGATAGACGGGTCGGGCACACCCGACTGGATGGTGGAAGCGAACACACCATCGTCAATGTCTTCGGTGGAGACACGGGTGGACTGGAATTCGTCGGGGGTTTCCCACTCCATCGCCAACACCGTCACGTTGTCGCAACGCGGTCCACCGCGTTTCAAGGCCAGCTCAACCAGTTCGGGCACCGACTGCTCCAGCGAATTTCGCGACAGCTCATTGGCAATTTCGATGTCTTCAACCGTTCCCCAAAGGCCATCGGAGCACAGCAGCACCCGATCCCCTTGAACCAGTTGCAGTGGTCCGGACAGGTCGTACACCGGCTTGGCAGGCGAGCCCAGGCAGGTGAACAGGATGTTGCGGTTGATGTGCTCCGTGGTGCGACCCAGGTGGGCCTGCTGCTCCATGTACGAATGGTCGCGCGTGCGGGTGAGCAGCTTACCGTCCCGAACAATATACAAACGCGAATCGCCACAGTGCACCCAGTGGATGTGGTTGCGCTCCATCACGGCGGCCACCAACGTGGTCCGCGGCGTGTCCAGCATGCCCTTCTCCGAGGCATACCGAATGATCTGATGGTGCGCCGCCATCAGCGCACTCGACAGGAACTCGGTCACTTCCTTTACGGTGGGATTGGCTGCCTTCTGGAAGTAGGCAGAGAAGGTTTGCAGCGCCAACTGCGCAGCCATCGCTCCCTCGGGGTGTCCCCCCATGCCGTCGGCCAGCACGAACAGACCCGATTCCCGGGTGTAGGCGTAGCCCATGCGGTCTTCGTTGCGCTCACGACCTCCCTGCCGGCTGATCTGGTAGACCGAAAATTTCATCGAAACTTGGTACCGGCATTGGTCGACCTGCGCATGCCGGATTTCTTGTTGTCAGAGACGATGCTGTCGAACTGCAGACGCATCTTCTCGGCAACCGTCAGCTTGGTGTAGCTGCGCTCGGTTTCGCGGCTCAGCTCCTTTTGAAGAGCAAACACCGATTGCGGACGGGACAGGGGATCCAGCGACATGCACCATTCCACCACCTCGATGAGGTTGTCCGAGTACACGCCGCGCAGACGGGACAACGCGAGCGACAGACGGTCCTTTTCCAGACGTTGCGGGGCGTCGTTCGGGGGGTATCCCTGCATGCTGGCGTAGATGCAGGCTCCGATCGCATAGATGTCCGTCCAGGGCCCCATCGACGAATCCCGGCGGTACATCTCGGGTGCGGCAAAGCCCGGTGTGTACATCGGACGGATGAAGTTGCCTTCCTTGCTGAGAACCTCGCGGGCGGCGCCGAAATCGATCAGCACAGCCCGGTTGTCGTCGGTCACGAAAATGTTGGCGGGCTTGATGTCGAGGTGCAGCATCTTGTGCTGATGCACGATGCGCAATCCGCGAAGCACCTCGTCGTACAGCGAACGGATGGTGGATTCCCGGAATACCTTCTGTTTTTTTTGCTCGCGCGCCGTGATGATGAACTCCTGCAGGGACGCGCCCTCCAGATAATTCATCACCATGTAGACGGTTTCATTCTCCCGGAAGAAATTCAGCACGCTCACCACCGACTGGTGGGAGATCTGGGCCAGCGCACGGCCTTCCTCAAAGAAGCTCTTCAGGCCCAACCGATACAGAGAGAGCTTCTCGGGTTGCACCTGCGGCAGCAGCTCACCCGGGGCGCGCGTGGCCAGCGACGAAGGGAGATACTCCTTGACAGCCACCTGCTGTCCCTCGGTGTCCACGGCAAGGTACACCACACCGAAACCGCCTGCTGCCACTTTTCGTACGATGCGGTAGCCACCGATCACGGTGTCCGGCGGCAAGGGAGCGGGTTTGACCTTTGACATAATTCGGAGGAATTCCGGAACGCCTCGTTTTGGACCAGACAAGCTGATGGGACGCAGATCGATGGCAGTTTACAGCATGACCGGCTATGCAACGGTCCAGTCCCCAGGGGCCAGAAGCACCGGTCTGACCGACCCGGAACGCACGCTTTCGCCCACGTTGGGTCTGGAGATCCGATCGGTCAACAGCCGCTTTCTGGATCTCGCTTTCAAGCTCCCCGACGAATTGCGCTCCGCCGAGCCGGGCCTGCGGGACCTGTTGGGTGCACGGCTGAAACGGGGCAAGGTCGAGATCCGGGCCTGGATCGAGAACCGCCAGGAAACCGGCGCGAGGGCGCCCAGCACGGCCGACTTGCAGAAGCTGGTCGGCCTTCAGGACAGCGTGCGCAGCTGGCTGCCCACTGCGGCACCACTGTCGGTGGCCGAGGTACTCCAGCTGTCGAGCCGACACGCGGTTGATGCAGGCGCTCTTCAGGAACCCCTGATGGAACTGGCCTTGCGTTCGGTAGACCAGCTGGTAGAGGCCAGGGCACGCGAAGGGCAGCGCCTGGCCGACATGCTGCGGGATCGATCGGGCCGGCTGCGCCAGCTTGCCCAGGAAGCCCAGCCGCTGATCCCCCTGCTGGTGGCCCAGCAACGGCAGCGATTCCTGGACCGCTGGAACGAGGCCATGCAGGCTGGTTCAGGCTCCACCGGCCCTCTGGGTGGCGCCTCCGAGATGGCACAGGACCGCGCGTTGACCGAGGCAACCGCCTTCGCCATCCGCATCGATGTGGCCGAAGAGATCACACGGCTGGACTCGCACCTGACGGAAATTGAACGCCTGCTATCCCGGGGCGGGGAAATCGGCAAACGGCTCGACTTCCTGATCCAGGAACTGCACCGCGAGGCCAACACACTGGGGGCAAAGTCGTCGAGCCTCGAACTCACCCGGATTTCCGTCGACATGAAGGTGCTGGTCGAGCAGATGCGCGAACAGGTCCAGAACATCGAATAACCCACAACATGCAATATCCTGGCAATCTGTTCGTCGTGGCAGCCCCCAGCGGGGCAGGCAAGTCCAGCCTGGTGAAGGCCCTCATGGAGCTGGATTCACGGGTTGTCCCCTCCATTTCCCATACCACCCGGGCACCCAGAGGGCAGGAACTGCATGGTCGTGAGTACTATTTTGTTTCGAAGGAAACCTTCGACCAGATGGTGATTCAAGGCGCCTTCCTGGAGTGGGCGATGGTGCACGGCAACCGCTATGGCACATCAAAGCAGTCCATCGAGCAACGCATGGCCCAGGGAGCCGATGTGGTGCTCGAGATCGATTTCCAGGGGGCCATCCAGGTCAAGCGCATTTTCCCCAACGCGGTGCTGGTGTTCATTCTGCCTCCGAGTTGGGAGGAGTTGCGTTCGCGCCTCGAGCGGCGCGCAGAAGACAGCGCCGAGGTGATCGAGTTGCGCTTGCAAAACGCGGCGACGGAAATGGGCCATGCCAAGGAATTCGACTTCGTTATAATCAACGAGTTGTTTGAACGTGCGCTTTTCGATCTGAAAGCCATTGTTCATGCCCAGCGGCTCAAGTTTGCCGCCCAGCGCATCGCCCGCAGCGAAACCTTCAGCGCACTGAACATCCTGTAAACCCCGCATCCGCACTGGAGCCCCAATGGCACGCATCACCGTCGAAGATTGTCTGGAAAAAATCCCCAACCGCTTCCAGCTGGTTCTGGCGGCGACCTACCGCGCACGCATGCTGAGCCAGGGCCATGCACCCAAAATCGAAAGCAAGAACAAGCCTGGCGTGACCGCATTGCGAGAAATCGCAGAGGGCAAGGTAGGCCTGGAGATGCTCAAGAAGGTTCCGCTCTGAGCAGCGTTCCTGCATTGCCAGAAAAGCACCGCCATGCGGTGCTTTTCTGTTTCTGGACGTGGCAACCCTGCAGGCCCTGGCAGCAAGTCGGCGCAAACTGACGCCCCTGGCCGTCTCCGGCTAAAGTAGCGGCATGACCGCAGCCGTTCAAACCAGCGCTTTCGAGGCCGCCCAGATGCCTTCGCATCCTGCGGCAAGCGCTGCGGCTGCCAGCTTTGCCGCACTGGTCGGCAAGCTGGACTACATGAGTGCAGTCGAGGTCGAGAGTGTCCGCCAAGCCTATCGCCTGGCCGACGAAGCCCACCTGGGGCAATTGCGCAAGAACGGTGACCCCTACATCACGCATCCCATCGCGGTGGCAGCCCAATGCGCCGAGTGGAAGCTGGATGCCCAGGCGCTCATGGCAGCGCTCATGCACGATGTCATCGAGGACTGCGGGATCACAAAGCTCGAACTGGTCGAACGGTTCGGAGCGCCAGTGGCGGATCTGGTCGACGGTCTCACCAAGCTCGAGAAGCTGGAATTCGACACCCGGGAGCAGAACCAGGCGGAGTCCTTCCGAAAGATGCTGCTGGCCATGGCCAAGGATGTGCGCGTCATCCTGATCAAGCTGGCCGATCGCACCCACAACATGCGCACCATGGGAGACATGCCGCGCAGCAAATGGGAACGCATCAGCAGTGAAACGCTTGAGATCTACGCTCCGATCGCACACCGCCTGGGGCTGAACTTCACCTACCGCGAACTGCAGGATCTGGCATTCCGTTATCTGCATCCCTGGCGTTACGAGGTGCTGAGAAAGGCCCTGAACAAATCCCGGACCCGCCGGCGTGACCTGATCAACCGCGTCGAGCAGGAAGTTGCAGCGCTGTTTGCACAACACGGCATGTCCATACGCATCCTGGGACGCGAGAAAACCCTCTACTCCGTCTACCGCAAGATGGACAGCAAGCACCTGTCCTTCTCCCAGGTCACCGACATCTACGGCTTTCGGATCGTTGTGCCCGAGCTCACCGATTGCTACACCGGCCTCGGTATCCTGCACCAGCTGTACAAGCCTCTACCGGGCAAATTCCGGGACTACGTGGCCATCCCCAAGGTGAACGGCTACCAGTCCCTGCACACCACCCTGATTGGGCCCTTCGGCACCAACATCGAGTTTCAACTCCGCACCCATGCCATGGATGTGGTGGCCGAATCCGGCGTGGCCGCCCACTGGCTTTACAAGGCCAGCGAACCCAACAGCGACACATCGCAGCGTCTGGGGACGCAATGGCTGCAATCGCTGCTAGACATCCAGCAGGAAACGCACGACGCCAGCGAATTCTGGGACCACATCAAGATCGACCTGTTTCCGGATGCGGTCTACGTCTTCACCCCGAAAAGCAAGATTCTTGCACTGCCCCGGGGGGCTACGGTGATGGACTTTGCCTACGCGATCCACAGCGACGTGGGCAACCACACCGTGTCGGCGCTCATCAACGGCGAGCAGATGCCATTGCGCACGGAGCTCAACAACGGCGATGTGGTGGAGATCACCACGGCGCCCAGCGCGGAGCCCAACCCCGCCTGGCTGTCATTCGTGAAGACTGGACGGGCCCGGTCCAAGATACGCCATTACCTCAAAACCATGGCACAGGAAAAGGCCCATGTACTCGGAGAGCGCATGCTGAGCCAGGCTCTGCGGTCTGAAGGGGTTGCCACCCTTCCGAAGGACGATGAGGACAACCGCGCTACATGGGAAAAGTTGCTGCGCTTCACCGGCAGCAAGTCACGCATCGAGCTTCTGGCCGACATCGGGATGGGCAAACGCATCGCCAGCATGGTCGGCAAGAAGCTGGCTGTGCTGATGGCAGAAACCGGCATCAAACCCGACGCCCTTCTGATCAGCCGGGAACGCTATGCAGCGGGGCAGGATGAATCGGTGTCGCAAGGCGTTGTGACGCTGGATGGCAGCGAGGGCTTGTCGGTCCAGTATGCCGCTTGCTGCAAACCGGTACCGGGTGACCGCATCGTGGGATATCTCGGAAGGGGCGAAGGCCTCACCGTGCATTCCGACGATTGCCCGGTCGGCAAACGGCTGCTGTCGCGGGACAGCGAGCGGTTTCTGGAGGTCGAATGGGCCGATGAGCCGATGCGCCCCTTTGACACGACCTTGCTGGTGACCGTGACGAATGGCAAAGGGGTGCTGGCGCGGGTCGCCTCGGCGATTGCCAATGCCGAAGCCGACATCACCCATGTCGACATGGGCAACGAACCGGCGCAATCGGCAACCGACATCCGTTTCCTGGTGTCGGTCCGCGACCGGGTGCACCTGGCAGATGTACTGCGCAGTCTCAAACGCACACCCTCGGTCCTGAAAGCCCAGCGGTTCAAGCCTGGGAAGGCCTGATCGCCCATCCTGCCCCGGCAGGTTCAATGACCCGACTCCGGGGTGGGTGCCGGGTAGGACACCTCGAGCACTTCCAGCATCTGCGATCCGTCGGGCAGCATGATCTGCACCTCGTCGCCGACCCGGCAGCGCAGCAAGGCTTTGGCGACCGGGGAGACCCAGCTGATCTGGCCTTTGCTGCTGTCGGCCTCGTCGATTCCGAGGATGGTGACCGTGGTCTCCTCACCAGCCCTGTTCGCGTAAGTGACGGTGGCGCCGAAATAGACATGTTCGCCGCCATGGTGCACCGACGGATCCACCACCTCGGCCATTTCCAGACGTCGCGTCAGAAAACGGATGCGGCGGTCGATTTCCCGCAGGCGTTTTTTTCCGTAGAGGTAGTCCCCGTTTTCGGATCGATCGCCGTTGCTGGCGGCCCAGTGAACGATTTCCACCACGCGCGGGCGTTCGTCGTCGATCAGCCCGAGCAGTTCGCTACGCAGCCTGTCGTAGCCGATGCGGGTGATGTAGTTCTTGCCCTGCGGGGCAGACGTTCCGTCCGGAGAAGCTTCTTCTTCGTCGCCGTCGGATTCGCGGGTGAAGGCTTTGCTCATGTCGTCAGACTGGACGGTGCGCCCTCTGCGAAAGACGCAAAAATGAAGAAGCCCGCAGCTTGTGGCTGCGGGCTTTCATGTTGGTGCGGCTGGCAGGAATCGAACCCACGACCCCTTGGTTCGTAGCCAAGTACTCTATCCAGCTGAGCTACAGCCGCTAAGCCATGCATTGTAGCATGCTTTTTTTGGTAGGCCGTGAAGGACTTGAACCTTCGACCAAAGGATTATGAGTCCTCTGCTCTAACCAACTGAGCTAACGGCCCTGGGAGCCGCGATTGTAGGCCCGCTGGCCGACTGACTACTTCCCGTGGCTGAGGGCGTTGGTCACGAGCTTCGCCGTGACATCGACGATCTGGATCATGCGGTCATAAGGCATGCGCTGGGGGCCGATGACACCGAGCGTTCCCACCACCTGTCCATCCACCTCATAGGGAGCGGTGACAACGGACAGATCCTCGTATGGGACGACCTGACTCTCCCCTCCGATGTAGATGCGCACGCCTTCGGCCTGCGAAGAAACGTCCAGCAGACGAATCAACTGGGTCTTCTGCTCGAACAGGTCGAACAACCGCCGCAGCTGGCCCATGTCGCTGGAGAACTCGCTGACGGACAGGAGGTTGCGTTCGCCCGCCACCACAACCTCCTCGCGTGCTCCCTCCCCCTCCGAGCCGATTGCCACGGCTGCCTTCATGAGGTCGGCGATCTCGCCCCGCAGGGCATCCACCTCGGTGCGCAGCCGCTCGCGCACGGCCTCCATGGCCAGGCCGGCGTAGTGGACGTTGAGGAAATTGGCCGCCTCCAGCAGTTGTGTCTGGGTGAAATCCACCTGGGTGTGAATGATGCGGTTCTGAACGTCACCGTCGGGTGACACGATGATCACCAGAACGCGGCGCTCCGACAGGCTCAGGAATTCAATGTGGCGGAACACGGACGCACGCCGCGGCGCCATCACAACCCCCACAAAATGGGAAAGGTTCGACAACATGTTGGCGGCGTGGCTGATCACCCGCTGCGGCTGGGCGCCGGCCATGCTGGAAGCGGCCATGTCGGGTACATCGGCAAGATTTTCGCGGCGCACCGTCAGCATCGTGTCCACGAACAGACGGTAGCCTCTGGCAGTGGGTATCCGCCCCGCCGACGTGTGTGGGCTGACGATGAGACCCAGCTCTTCCAGGTCACTCATCACATTGCGGATGGTTGCGGGCGAGAGTTCCAGACCGGCAGCCTTGGCAAGCGTTCGGGAGCCCACGGGTTGTCCGTCGGCGATATATCGCTCGACCAAGGCCTTGAGCAGCAGCTTAGCGCGGTCATCCAGCATGCACTGCATTCTAAGGAAACACCGGGATTTCCAGTGAATGACCATTGGTGATTCAACGGGCAGACAATGCGGATGCCTGTGCTGTAATTTGCGCATGAACCAGCCCCGCACCCGAATTCCCGATCTGGTGCCCGCCGTTGGCCCGCTGAAATTCCAGCATGTGGTCATTGTTGGCAAGTACCAGGCCGTCGGATCAAAGAATGCCGTCGATGAAATCGCCCATTTCCTGCACGACGAGGGTTGCGATGTCTCGCTGGAGCGCGAGACGGCGCTCAACACCGGTCTTCTCCAGTACCCTGCGTTGACGGTGCCGGTCATGGGCGAACGGTGTGATCTCGCCTTGGTGGTGGGAGGTGACGGCACGATGTTGGGCATCGGTCGGCAGTTGGCCCGCTACGGCGTGCCCCTGGTGGGTATCAACCAGGGGCGGCTTGGCTTCATCACCGATATTGCTTTTGATGGCTACAGGGAAAAACTGCAACCCATCCTGCGGGGCAACTACGAGGAAGATGCCCGGGCACTCATGTCTGCCACCGTCTGGCGGGATGGCCGCTGCGTATTCGAGGCCACCGCGCTCAACGACGTCGTTGTGAACCGGGGCGGCGCCGCCAGCATGATCGAACTGCGGGTGGAGGTGGACGGGCACTTCGTGGCCAACCAGCGCGCAGATGGCCTCATCATCGCGTCGCCGACCGGGTCGACTGCCTACGCACTGTCGGCGGGCGGGCCTTTGCTCCACCCTGGGATCGACGGCTGGGTGATGGTGCCGATCGCCCCCCACACCCTGTCCAACCGACCGGTGGTGCTGCCCTGCGCCAGCGAGATTGCGGTGGAAATCGTCTCGGGCAAGGACGCCAGCGCCAACTTCGACATGCAATCGTTCACCAGCCTGCTGCACGGTGACCGAATCGTCGTGCGCCGGGCTGCACGTGCATTGCGCCTGTTGCACCCTGCGGGGTGGAACTATTTCGACACCCTGAGAAAGAAGCTCCACTGGAACGAAGGGGCCTGATTTAGCGGTGAGAATACGCGGCTGGTGTTTCGTTCACGGTCCCATCCTTACCTTGTTCCATGAGCCTCCGACGCATCGTCCTGCGCGATTTCGTGATCGTTGAATCGCTGGATCTCGACCTTCAGGCTGGGTTCAGTGTTCTCACTGGAGAAACCGGCGCTGGCAAATCCATCCTGATCGATGCCCTGCAACTGGCGCTGGGCGGACGGGCTGACAGCGGGGTGGTGCGCGAAGGGACCCAGCGCTGCGACATTGCCGCCGAATTCGACACGCCCGCATCGCTCGTCCCCTGGCTGGAAGACCAGGGGTTTTCCACGGACGATGGATTGCTGCTGCGCCGGACAGTGGACCAGGAAGGCAGAAGTCGGGCATGGATCAATGGAAGTCCGGCCACGGTGGCCCAGCTCAAGACGATGGCCGAATGTCTGGTGGACATCCATGGTCAGCACGCCTGGCAGAGCCTGACACGGCCCAACGCCGTGCGTGACCTGCTGGATGCGTTCGCCGGCATCGATACCCACGCGGCGGAAGCGGCCTGCGCCAACTGGCGGAGCCGGCGTTCGGCCCTGATGACAGCCACCGAGCGCAAACAGACCTTGCAACAGGAAAGCGACCGGCTGTCCTGGCAGCTGGGTGAACTGGAAAAGCTCTCACCGCTGCCGGGCGAGTGGGAAGAACTCAACGCGCAGCACGCGAGACTGGCGAACGCCCATGGCCTCCTGGACGCAGCACAGACTGCCATTCATGCCCTGGAGGATGATCAGGCGAGCGCCACCGCCCTGCTGCACCGCGCGGTGGTCGCGCTGCGTGCGCAGGCGCACATCGAACCGGCCTTTGCCACCGATGTGGAGGTTCTCGAATCGGCGCTGGCGCAGGTCCAGGACACCCTGCACAACCTGCACCAATTCACCCGCCACACCGAGCTGGATCCCGCACAACTTGAAGTGCTGGACCATCGCATGGCCCTATGGATGTCGTTGGCACGCCGCTACCACCGCGCGCCGGAAGAACTGGCCGACCTGTTGATCCAGTGCAGGCAGGAACTCGCTCAGGTGGGCAACGCACTGGACCTCGATGCACTCGAACAGGCAGAACGGCAGGCCTGGAAAACCTTTGAGAAAGCGCTGGCCGGCCTGACCCGGCAGCGAGAGGCGGCCGCCCCGAAGCTGGCTTCCGCCGTGACCGACATCATGCAGACCCTGGGCATGCAGGGCGGTGTGTTTGAGGTGGCACTGAAGCGGCTGGACGAGCCCCAGCCCAAGGGATGGGAACAGGTGGACTTTCTTGTGGCAGGACATGCCGGTACAACCCCCAAGCCGGTGGGAAAGATCGCGTCCGGTGGAGAGCTTTCGCGGATTGCGCTGGCTCTGTCGGTGGTCACGAGCCGCCTGGGTACGGCCCCCACACTCATCTTCGACGAAGTAGATTCCGGCATTGGTGGGGCAGTGGCGCACACCGTGGGCCAACTGCTGCGGCAACTGGGCATGGACCGCCAGGTTCTGGCCGTCACACACCTGCCGCAGGTGGCTGCCTGCGCAGGTCACCATCTGCTCGTGAACAAGCGTCAAGTGGGACCGCAGACGTTGAGCGCGGTCACCCAGATCGCTGCGGAGGCGCGGGTGGAAGAGCTGGCCCGCATGCTGGGCGGCAGCGCCCGCTCGGAGGTCTCCATGGCCCACGCCCGCGAACTGTTGGCTGTCTGAGACTGAGCCGCCATGAAACCCACCCCGCATGCATCTGACCCTGGCCCCATCGAGCTGGTATTGATCACGGGCATGTCAGGGTCTGGCAAATCCGTGGCGCTGACCGCGCTGGAGGATCTGGGCTACTTTTGCGTCGACAACCTGCCCCCGGATCTGCTGGACGCTTTTGTGGATCTGGATCAGACCCATCGGGCACACCGCGTCGCTGTGGCCATGGACGTGCGCAGCGCGGCATCCTTGCCGGGGCTACCCGAGCGGTTGAAGCAACTGACACGCCGGCAGGCGCGGCGCGTCCAGCTCACCACCCTCTTCCTCGACGCCACGACCGACATTCTGGTGCGGCGCTTCTCCGAGACCCGGCGGCTGCATCCGCTGTCCCTGCCCACCGCAGACGATCAACACAGGGCATTGACCGACGCCATCGAGGAGGAGAGGAATCTGCTCGAAGAGCTGCGAGATGCCGCTTTGGTGCTGGACACCAGCATGATCCGGCCTGCACAGCTCCGAAGCCATATCAAGGCCCTGCTGGGCAGTGCCCCCGCACCGCTCACGTTGGTCTTCGAATCATTCGCTTTCAAGCGCGGCATTCCCATGGACGCCGATTTTGTGTTCGACGTGCGCATGCTTCCCAACCCGCACTACGAGCCGGCGCTGAAGCCGCTCACGGGCAGGGATGAGCCTGTTGCAGCCTTCCTGCGGGCTATGCCGGAGGTCATGGAGATGCAGGACCAGATTGCAAGATTCCTCGGGCACTGGCTGCCGCACATGCTCAGCGATCACCGCAGCTATGTCACCGTGGCCATCGGTTGTACGGGTGGACAACACCGATCGGTGTATATGGTGGAGCAACTGGCCAACGCATTTTCGTCGGCCTGGACCACGCGTCTGCGGCACCGGGAGATGGATGGCTGGCCAGCAGCAAAAACGTCTCCGGAGCGTTGACCCGCGGGAGCTTCAGAGTCCCGCAAGCAAGGGGCGTATTGGCGCTGGCAAACCCAGGTCGCCCAACTCCGATGCCAGGGCCCAGCGTCCGTTTTCTTGAAAGCTGGACAGCGTCGAGGTGGCAGGCAGGTCGAGCAGCATGGGTTGCAGCCGCAGCTCCCTGTGTGTCAGCTGGTGGGTGATGGCCTCACAAGCCGTCAGTTGCTGATCCAGAAGTGAGCGCTCCAGCGTGCTGTTCAATGCAGTCTCGCTGCCATACACCGGCGGACAGTACAGCCCAGCCCATATTCCGTTGGCAGAACGGCGCTCGAGCCACCACTGTGCCTGCCCGGAAGGATGCTGGCGCCGCACCAGCAGAAGCCACCAGCTTTCGTGGCGTTTGAGTGTTCTGCCTGTTTTCACGGGAAACTGCGCCTGAGTACCCGATTTGCGCGCCTCGCACATTTCACAGACCGGGCAATGCAGGCATTTGGGTCGGGTGCGGGTACACACTGTGGCGCCCAGGTCCATCAAGCCCTGTGTGTAGGCGGTCATGTCGTCGCCCAGCGGATCTGCAGGAACCAGTTTCTGGGCCAGATTCCAGAGCGCCCGCTGGGCCGCAACGTTGGACTGGTCGCCTCCGAAGGCCATCAACCGGGTCAGCACACGCCGCACATTGCCGTCGAGGATGGATACCTTTTCACCAAAACAGAACGCTGCAATCGCTGCCGCCGTGGTCTGCCCGATACCCGGCAACTTGGCCAGGCCCTCCACACTGCGCGGAAACTCACCCGCATGCTCCTGCACCACCAGCTGGGCACAGCGCTGCAGGTTGCGCGCACGGCTGTAGTAGCCCAAACCGCTCCAGAGCGACAACACCTCGTCCTCTGACGCAGCCGCGAGCGCATGCACGTCGGGGAAGCGCTGCAGGAAACGGTGAAAGTACGGGACCACGGCGCTGACCTGGGTCTGCTGCAACATGATCTCCGACAGCCAGACCACATAAGGGTCGCGGGTGCCCTGCCAGGGCAGACCGCTTCGACCGTGAGCCCGTTGCCAGCGGATGAGCGCCTGCGCAAAACCGGAGGGCAGAGGTTCGGCTGCCGGGGCAGCTCGACTCATGCGGCAACTGCTTCGCGGATTTCGCCGGGCTGCACCGCCAGGAGATGTTCGGTCAACTCGCCCAGCTTGGTGTCCACCAGATTCAATTCGCTCTGGATGGCCTGCAATTCCCGGATGCGCTCGTTCAAACCACCGGCCGCCTGCTGGATGCGGGAAACCGCTTCAATGCGGCGACTGAAATTGCGGCGGCGCTCCCGCAACTGGGCGTCCAGTTGTGCAGCAGCGGATTTGTTCCAGAGCTCCACCTCGTTGACGGCAGTCTCAAACACCACGCGCAGGCGGCTCATGAGAGCCCGAGCCAGCCGCTCAGCAAACTCGGGCTGGGCCAGCCGGAGGGCGTTGCCCAGACTGAGGTACTGGATGTGGCTTTTCTCGATCAGCTCCAGATCCTTGTAAAAGCGCGCCAGCTTCGGCTGGGGCGGCGCCTGCAGCGAGAACCCATATTCGGCATTCAGCCCCTTGAAACTGCCTTCCAGCATGGACTGGATCTCGGTGGCCAGGCGTTCCGTCTGGGCCAGGCCCTCGCGCAGGCGCTCGAAGGTCTTGCCGTAGGCGCGGCGCACGCCCAGCTTCACACCGGGCTGCTTCAATGCCTTGGAGAGCTCGGACACTTCACGTTTGAGATAGCTGTGCCCCAACAGGGCGAACAGGTCCTTGAGCAGGCGCAGGTGCACCGAGCGAACGGCCTGGATCTTGGCGCCGCTGGCATCGAACTCCGCCTGCTCCTGCTCGATGCGCAGACGCATCTGCTTGATCACGCCGTCGTTCTTGCCACGAAGGCCCTCCAGCTCCTGGATCTGCTCGACGAGGTCGCGGGCCCGGGTATGAACGAGGCGCCCGGTTTCCTGGCGCAGCGACTGGATACCCGCAGCCACCGACGTGCGCAGGATTTGGCGACGCTGCCCCAGCAGGTCGACGCCCAGCGCCTTCTCGAGCTCCATGAGCTTGCTGGCCTTGAGCAGCTTCTTGTCGCGGTTGACCTTGGCCAGCAACCCTTTCTGAGCCGACACTGCAAGTACATGATCCGGAGACAACCCCAGAACTTCGGCAGCGTCGGTTCGTTGGGCGGCGATTTGCAGCTGAACCTGCTCGGGGGAGCTCAGCGCATCCCACATGGTGTCAATCTTGTTGAGCACGACAAGCCGGGACTCCTGCCCCTCCCCCAACCCCGAGAGGTGCTGGCGCCAGATGCTGAGGTCGGATTTCGTGACGCCGGTGTCCGCCGCCAGGATGAACACGACCGCGTGCGCCTGGGGCAGCAGGCTGACCGTCAGTTCGGGCTCAGCGCCGATCGCGTTGAGCCCAGGCGTGTCGAGAATGACCAGACCCTGCTTGAGCAAGGGGTGCGCCATGTTGATCAGGGCGTGCCGCCATTTCGGCACTTCGATCATTCCGTCCGGACTGGGCAGTGGATTGTCGTCGGGCAGCTCATCGTTCCAGAAACCCAGTGCAGCGGCCTCGGCCTTGGTGACGCGGCGAACCTCGGCCACCTTCTGGATGGCACGTGCCAACTGCTGCGGATCGTTGACATCAAGGTCGATGCGCTCCCATTTGTCGGGGGCACCGCGCCAATCCAGCAGCGACTTGGGCTGGAGGCGGGTTTCAATGGGCAGCAAGCGCAGGCAGGGCGGAATGTCGGCCTCGTAACCCAGCTCGGTGGGGCACATGGTGGTCCGCCCCGCGCTCGCCGGCATGATCCGGCGCCCATAACCTGCGAAGAAGACGGCATTGATCAGCTCGGATTTGCCACGGGAGAATTCGGCAACGAACGCGACCATGATCTTGTCGTTGCGAACCTGCTCGTGCAACTGGTCCAGCCGCTCCCGCACGCCGGGCTCCATCAGGTCGTGATCGGTCAGCCACTCGGACAGCAGCTTGAGGCGAAGGGCAAACTGCCTGCGCCATGCCCCATGCTGATCAAATTCCTGGTTGAAACTCATAAACAGTTTTCAGTACGGTTGGCAATATAGCACCGGCGTTCTGGCTGGATATCGGGTTTTCCGACGGACTCCGGCAACTTCAGCGCTTCTGGCACTGAGGGCAGAAAAAGGTGGAACGCTGCCCCTGCCGGATGGTCCTGACGACCGTACCACAGACCCGGCATGGAAGACCGGCGCGGCCATACACCATTGCATCGAGCTGGAAGTAGCCCGACTGTCCTTCTGCGCTGGTGAAGTCCCGCAAGGAGCTTCCCCCCAGAGCCAGCGCCCGGTTCAGAACCGACACGATTGCGCCGTGAAGGCGCGTTGCCCTGGGCTGGCTGATGCGATCGGCGCGCACCGTGGGACGGATCCCGGCCTTGAAGAGTGCCTCGGAAGCATAGATGTTGCCAACGCCCACCACGATGTCACCGGCCAGCAGAACCTGCTTGATGGGCGCCCGGCGGGATTGCAACGCCTGGTGAAACCGAACGGGCTCGAAACCCGACTCCAGGGGCTCAAGTCCCAACCCGTCCAGCAACTTGCGGGCGGAGGCAGCCTGCAGGTTGTCTGCAAACACCACCGCCCCGAACCGGCGCGGATCGTGCAGGCGCAAGCTGCCAAGGGAAGTGCGCAGTTCAAAGTGATCGTGCGGCCCGCGTTTTGGCAGCGAAAGGCCGAATTGCAGGCTCCCGGACATGCCCAGGTGCACCAGCAACAGGCCTGTATCGAATTGGAGGATCAGGTATTTGCCCCGGCGACCGACCGCATGCACCACACGGCCTTGCAACTCCCCAGGCGCGCAGCCCAGCGGCCAACGCAACGGCTTGCCCATGAACACATCCAGTACGCGGGCGCCAGCGATGCGATCGGCAAAGCTGCGGCGGGTCACTTCAACTTCGGGCAACTCGGGCATGGAAGAACGCAATGCGGGAAACAGGAGGGAACGCCAGCAAGGTATTGGGATCACACGACCGGCCTGCCGGAGGGCTTCAATTATCATGAACCGATGAATACCCTGTATAGCGCCCAGCCCCCCGCTCACGAGCCCTTTGCGGACGCTGCTGGCCACCGCGCTTCGCCTTCGAAGTTGCGTACAGCACTGCTTGCCCTGCTCGCTGCGAGCTCCACCCTGGTGGCCTGCGCGCAAACGCCGCAGCGCGAACAAACCGCCACGGCTTCTGAGCAAAAACCGCCAGCGGTCGTGAACTCCGGGCTTGATGCGCCCCTGTTCTACCAGCTGCTGATCGGGGAACTTAACGCGCTGTCTGATGACCAGGGAGCAGCCTACTCGCTCATTTTTGATGCAGCACGGAAGCAGCGCGACGCCCAGTTGTACCGGCGCGCGGTGGACATTGCCCTGCGGGCACGCTCGGGAGAGGCCGCGCTGAGCGCTGCCAGGGCATGGTCTGCGGACCTTCCGGGCTCCGCCGACGCTGACCGGTTCACGCTGCAGATCCTGCTGGCACTCAACCGGGTGTCCGAGACGGGCCCGGCACTCGCAGCACTGCTGGGCAGCGTGTCGGCAAACGAACGCGACGACGCGATCAATGCCATTCCGCAAACATTTTCCCGAGCATCAGACAAGGCTCTGGCATTGCAGGTGGTGAAAGTGGCCCTTGCACCCTACCTCGAGGGCCGACACGCCCCGGCGGCGTGGACCTCGCTCGGGCGCATGGAGCTGGCCCTGGATCGAAACGGCGAGGCCCTCGCATCGGCCCGGCAGGGCCACCGTGCGGAGCCAGCATCGCCATTCCCGGCGCTGCTGGCGCTTGAACTCGTGGAGCGCAACACGGCAGGGGCCGAAGACATCGTTCGCCAGCAGCTGCAAACCGCCAGACCAGACAGTCCGCTGACCCCCCAGGTGGCCTTGGCGTACGCCAGGGTGCTGGTGGACCTCCAGCGGACCGCCGACGCGATGCGCCAACTGGACAACCTCACCAGCAGCCAGCCCGAATTGGCGGACGCCTGGTTGTTGAGGGCGTCCGTTGAAGTGCAGGACAACAAGCTGGAAGCAGCCACCACCTCGCTGCAGAACCACATGCGGCTCGCCCGAGATTCCGGTGACGAGCGCGCGCAGCGCGGATTGACCCAGGCCTACCTGCTGATGGCCCAGGTCTCCGAGAAGCAAGGCGACTTCCAGGCCGCAAACGCCTGGCTGGACCGCATCGAGAATGCCGACGACATCATGGCCGCACAGATGCGCCGGGCTTCGTTGCTGGCCCGACAAGGGCAGATGGAACAGGCCCGTGCCCTGCTGCGAAACCAGCCGGAACGGCGGCCGGACGATGCGCGTCTCAAGCTGGTGGCGGAGGCACAACTGCTCCGGGACTTCAAGTCCTGGGAAGCCGCCTACCAGGTGTATTCCGAGGCAGTCAGGCGCTTTCCTGCGGAGACCGATCTTCTGTACGACCAGGCCATGATGGCCGAGAAGGCGGGAAAACCTGCTGAAATGGAGGCGTTGCTGCGCCAGCTGATCGCGGCCCGTCCCGACTTCCACCATGCCTACAACGCTCTGGGCTACTCGCTGGCTGACCGCAACGAGCGGCTGGGCGAAGCCAAGGCGCTCATTGAAAAGGCGGTGGAACTGGCTCCGGGAGATGCATACATCCAGGACAGTCTGGGCTGGGTGGAGTACCGCATGGGCAACACAGCAAGGGCCCTGACCATCCTGCAGGCGGCCTACAGCAAGCGGCCCGATGCCGAAATTGCGGCGCACCTCGGCGAGGTGCTGTGGGTGCTGGGTCAGAGGGACCAGGCCCTGAAGATCTGGCGGGAGGGGATGCTGCTCGCCAACGACAACGAGACCTTGCGCAGCACGCTGGAGCGGTTCCAGGTCAGACCATGAAGGCGTGGCATTCACCCGCACGGGGCCTGACGCGCAGGGGCATATCGCTGGCACTGCCACTGGTGCTTGCAGCCTGTGCCGTGCCCCAGACCACCCTTCCAGATGGTGAACCCGGGTGGAGCGGCCGCCTGTCATTGCGGGTGGATACGGAACCGGTTCAACTGGTCTCCGCCGGCTTCAGCCTGCAAGGATCGCCCAGGCAGGGGTATTTCGTGCTGACTTCACCGCTGGGAACGGCCGTGGCCAGCGCCACCTGGGATGGGGACAGTGCCGAGTGGCGCCAGGGCAATCAGGTGGTGCGCAAAGGCTCGCTGGACGAACTCGCAACCGAGCTGGGAGGAGCGGCACTACCCGTGTCCGCCCTGTTCGCCTGGTTGCGGGGGGAGGCAGCAGTGGCTGATGGCTGGCAGGCCGACCTGAGCCGACGCGGCGAAGGGCGGATTCTCGCGCGGCGAAGTACCCCATTGCCCAGCGCGGAGCTGCGTCTGATCGTGGAACCATGACACCCGCACCCGTTCATTCGCCACAACCGCTGCAGGAGCTGCTGGATGTCCCTGCGCCAGCCAAACTCAACTTGTTTCTCCATGTCACCGGGCGGCGTCCGGACGGCTACCACCTCCTGCAATCCCTGTTCGTTCTGGTGGATTGGTGCGACAGGCTGACCTTCCAATGGCGGAAAGACGGTGGCATCAGCCGGGAGGACCTCAATGGCCACAGCCTTCCCGCCGAAGACCTCTGCGTCCGTGCGGCAAGGGCATTGCAACGCGCCACGGGTTGCACGCAGGGCGTCCACATCCGGCTCGAAAAACACCTGCCTGCAGAGGCGGGCATGGGAGGCGGCTCCTCGGACGCAGCCACCTGCCTGCTGACCCTGAACCGGCTGTGGGGACTGGGTCTGAACCGCAAAGAGCTCTCCGAAATCGCCCTTCCTTTGGGGGCAGATGTGCCCTTTTTTGTGGGGGGGCGCACCGCGTGGGTGGAAGGAATCGGCGAAACACTCACGCCCATCGAACTGGAGCCGGCACGCTTTGTTGTGATCAAGCCGCTTGATGGGGCATCCACCCAGGACATATTCCGCTCATCTGAACTAAAAAGAGACACGGAAACTGCTATACTCCAAGGCTTTGCTGCAAATGGGCAAGAAGGTACAAACAGACTCGACCTCCGGAAAGTGCTGGAGTGGGGTCACAACGACCTTCAGCCTGTGGCGAAAGCCCTGTGCCCTGGCATCGGTGCGTGTCTTGACTGGTTGTCCAGTCATGGTTTGCACGGTCGCATGACAGGTTCGGGATCAGCGGTGTTTGCGCTCATCGAGCCTGGCATGACGCTGCCTGAAATGCCGGCCGGGTGGACGTCAAAAATCTGCAGCATCTTGAACGTGCACCCGCTGCACGACTGGTGTCCGGATTAGAATACTGGGCTTGTCGGTCGGGTGGTGATCACACGGTCAACAGGCTACGGGGCCAGCAGCGGACGAAGTCCAGTCTGAGGGCCTGTGTAGGGGAGTCGCCAAGTTGGTAAAGGCACCGGATTTTGATTCCGGCATGCGAGGGTTCGAGTCCTTCCTCCCCTGCCACTCTATTCATGCACACACGCAAGCGAGCCGCCTGCCCAACAGGCGACGGTGAAGGCCCTGGCGCCGGAACCGTTCAACACGCTGGGAACACCATGCAAGTTCAGCCCCCGGATTTCATGATCTTCACCGGGAACGCCAACCCGGTTCTTGCAGCAGAAATTGCCCAGCATCTGGGCACCCAGCTGGGCGCAGCCAACGTGGGGCGGTTCTCGGACGGTGAAGTCACCGTCGAGATCACGCAGAACGTTCGGGCGCGCCACGTGTTCGTCATCCAGTCGACCTGCGCCCCCACCAACGAAAACCTGATGGAGCTCATCATCATGGTTGACGCCCTCAAGCGCGCGTCGGCGGTGAGCATTTCCGCAGTGATTCCCTATTTTGGCTATGCCCGCCAGGACCGCCGGCCGCGTTCGAGCAGGGTGCCCATTTCGGCCAAGGTGGTGGCCAACATGCTGCAAGCCGTGGGCGTGAACCGGGTGCTCACCATGGACCTGCACGCCGACCAAATCCAGGGTTTCTTCGACATTCCCGTGGACAACATTTATGCATCACCGGTGCTGCTGGGTGACCTGCGCCAGAAGAATTACCCCGACCTGCTGGTGGTGTCGCCCGATGTGGGCGGCGTGGTGCGCGCCCGCGCGCTGGCCAAGCAGCTGAACTGCGACATGGCGATCATCGACAAACGCCGACCGAAGGCCAACGTGTCGGAAGTGATGCATGTCATCGGTGACATTGACGGCCGCAACTGCGTGATCATGGACGACATGATCGACACCGCCGGAACGCTGGTGAAGGCAGCCGAGGTGCTCAAGGAACGCGGTGCCAAGAATGTGTATGCCTATTGCACGCACCCGATCTTCTCCGGTCCGGCCATCGAGCGCATTGCCAAGGGCAGCGCACTGGACGAAGTGGTTGTGACCAACACCATTCCCCTGTCGCAGGCCGCCCAGGCCTGCGCCAAGATCCGCCAGCTTTCCGTGGCACCGCTGATGGCCGAGACCATTGCGCGCATTGCTTCGGGCGAGTCGGTGATGAGTTTGTTTGCCGGGCGTTCTGGTCGCGGAACCCCTCAACAGGAGTCAGTCATGCAATTCGTCGCTTTTGAGCGCGCCAAGCAGGGTACGGGTGCGAGCCGCCGTCTGCGCAACACCGGTCGCGCGCCCGGTATCGTTTTTGGTGGCAATACCCCCGCCACCACGATCGAACTCGATCACAACGCCCTGTGGCACGCCCTGAAGAAGGAAGCCTTCCACTCGGCCATCCTTGACATGGAAATCGGCGGAGCGGTGCACAAGGTTCTGCTGCGCGATGTGCAGTACCACCCCTACAAGCCCCAGGTGCTGCACGTGGACTTCCAGCGTGTGGACGAAAAAACCCGTCTGCGCAAGAAGGTTCCCCTGCACTTTGAAGGCGCCGAGAATTCGCCCGCCGTCAAGGTGGACAAGTGCCTGATCAACCACGTGATGACCGACATCGAGATCGAGTGCCTGGCAACGCAATTGCCCGAGCACATCGTGGTGGATCTGAGCGAAGTCACCAAAGGCAGCACCATCCACACCGGTGACATCAAGCTCGCCAAGGGCATCAAGCTGGTCACCCATGGCCGCACCAACATGACGGTGGCCACGGTGGTGGAGCCGGTGGAAGAAGTCGTGGCAGCGCCGGTGGCCGCTCCCGCCGACGACAAGAAAGGCAAGAAGAAGAAGTGATTCTTCCAGGGGCCCTGCTCCTGCCTTGAAGGCCCGCTCTGGCGGGCCTTTTTCATGGGCCCCTGCTGCCACCCGGTTCAGCGAAAACGGGTCACCGATAATCGGCGCTCATGATCAGACTCATTGCCGGGCTGGGCAATCCGGGCCCCGAATACGAACACACGCGCCACAACGCCGGTTTCTGGTGGGTGGACGAAGCAGCGCGGTTGCTGAAGGTCGCGCTGCAACTCGACCGCAGCCACCAGGGCCTGGTGGCACGCGCCCCAGTCAACGGGCAAACTCTCTGGCTGGTCGAACCCCAGACCTTCATGAACCTATCGGGCCGTTCGGTGGCTTCGCTGGCGCGCTTCTACAAAATGGCGCCCGAAGAAGTGCTGGTGGTGCACGACGAACTGGATCTGCCGCCAGGTGAGGTCAAACTCAAGAAAGGCGGCGGACACGCCGGTCACAACGGCTTGCGCGACATCCATGCGCAGCTGGGCAGCGCCGATTACTGGCGACTGCGCATCGGCATCGGCCACCCGGGCAACCGCAACGAAGTCGCGAACTGGGTGCTGAAAAAACCTTCACCAGACGATCGCATTGCGATTGCGCAGGCCCTGGACCGCAGCCTGAAGGCCCTGCCCCAGCTGATCGCGGGTGACATAAGCAAGGCCACCGCCCTGATTCACACGAGCAAGCCTCCTCGCCCCAAACCGCCGCGTCCTGCGGTCCCGGCTCCGGCGCGTCAGGCGGACGCGTCGGGCCCGGAAGAATCGCCTCCACTGGCGACCGGCGCAGGACCCGAAGCCGAAGCGGGCTGAGCCAGACGCTGCAGTCTTTGGTACTTCTGCCACAGGGTTTCGCGGCTTTCGATGTGCTGCGGATGGATCGGAATGCAGCTCACGGGACAGACCTGAACGCACTGCGGCTCGTCGAAATGCCCCACGCACTCGGTGCACCGGGCGGGATCAATCTCGTAGATCTCCTCGCCCATGTAAATGGCCTGATTCGGGCATTCAGGCTCGCACACATCGCAGTTGATGCATTCGTCGGTGATCATGAGTGCCATGGCAGCTGCACTTTCCTTGTGTTCAAGCCTGCAATGGCTGCGGGATCAGGCGCAGCGCCACATGCGGACTCACCATGCCGGAGACGTTTCCGCCCAGGGTCGCGATTTCGCGCACCAGCGTGCTGGAGATGCACTGCAACTCGGCCTGTGGCAGGAGAAACAAGGTTTCCACCGCCGGCAGCAGCTTGCGGTTCATCGCGGCCATCTGGGCTTCGTAGTCGAAATCGGTGATGTTGCGAATGCCGCGCACCACGGCACAGGCCCCCACTTCGCGGCAAAAATCCATGATGAGTCCGTCGAAGGGCATCACCCGCACCTGCCCCGCGAACGCGGCCGTGGCGGTTGTTGCCATGTCGATGCGCTCGGTCAGACTGAAACGTGTTTTCTTGTGGTGAGCGGTGGCCACGGCCACCACCACTTCGTCAAACAGTTGCGCCGCCCTGCGCACCACGTCTTCGTGGCCCAGGGTGATGGGGTCGAACGTGCCGCTGTAGACCGCGATGCGGTGACGGGGCGGCGCGGGATGGGCTGCGTTGCTCATGGGTCGGAATTATGCGCCGCAGCCCGGGCCTGGCCGTTCAGCTTCGGGGCAATGGCCGCAACAGGTGAAAGGCCACCGCACCGGCCCGTCCCTCGCGGTGCAACGCGAATCCAAGCGCTTCGAGTTCGGCAGCACCCCACGAACGCGGGGCCTCCAGATATACGAAGCCTTGTGGTCCCACTGCCTGCGCGGCTGCGCCGAGCGCGGCGATAAACAGGGGTTCGTTCCCGCCTTGCGCAAAGGGCGGATCAAGAAAAACCACATCGAGGTTCTGTCCTGCGCGCTGGCGCAGGGCGGCCAGGGCATCACCGCGTTCGATGCGGACGGCATCGGCCTTGAGACGGGTCTTCACGGCCTGCAGGCGGGAAACCAGGGCCGCGTCGTTCTCCACAAGCACCGATTCGGCGGCACCGCGCGAGGCCGCTTCCAGCCCGAGCGCCCCCGTGCCCGCAAAGGCGTCCAGACACCGCCAGCCGCTGAGGTCCTGCCCCAGCCAGTTGAACAGGGTTTCGCGAACGCGGGCCGGCGTGGGGCGCAGGCCGGGCGCATCCACCACCGTCAGCGGCGTGCGCTTCCACAGACCACCGATGATGCGCACCTCGTGCGGC
>JALORL010000307.1 GCA_025458915.1 Hydrogenophaga sp. | reverse complement strand
GTGACGCAGGGCGTGACCGAGCCCTACCGCATGTTCACCAGCCGCGCCGAGTTCCGCCTGCAGCTGCGCGAAGACAACGCCGACATGCGCCTGACCGAAACCGGCCGCCGGCTCGGCCTGGTGGGCGATGCCCGCTGGGATGCGTTCTGCCGCAAGCGCGATGCGGTTTCACGTGAAACCGAGCGCCTCAAGTCCACCTGGGTCAATCCGCGCAACCTGCCGGCGGAAGAGGGCGAGCGTGTGTTGGGCAAGGCCATCGAACATGAGCACAACCTGTTCGACCTGCTGCGCCGCCCCGGCGTGTCCTATGCGGCACTCACCGGCATGAACGCCGGCGCCTACGTAGGCCCGGCCGTTTCACGTGAAACCCTGGGCGACCTTTTGGAGCCGGTGGTGGAGCAGGTCGAGATCGCCGCCAAATACGCCGGCTACATCGACCGCCAACGCAACGAAGTGGAGCGGGCCGCGCACTATGAAGGCCTGAAGCTGCCGGCCGATCTGGACTATCTGCAGGTCAAGGCGCTGTCGTTCGAGGCCCGGCAGAAACTGGCGCAGCACCGCCCGGAAACGCTGGGTCAGGCGTCGCGCATTTCCGGCATCACGCCGGCCAGCATTTCGCTGTTGCTGATCCACCTGAAGAAGGGTGGTTTCAAGGGCTTCGCCACATTGCCCGCAGAGGCCGAGGCATCGGCGTGAACGCGCCCGGAACCGGTTCGGCGGATCGCCAGCGGCTCACCGACGGGCTCCAGACCCTTGGCCTGTCGTTGACCGATGCCCAGGTCGATGCCCTGCTGGCCTACCGCGACCTGCTGCTGAAGTGGAACAAGGTCTACAACCTCACGGCCGTGCGCGACCCGGCTGAAGCCATGACCCACCACCTGCTGGACAGTCTGGCGGTGATTGGCCCCTTGTTGCGGCAGGTGGGTGATCGGCCCGTGCAGCTGCTCGATGTGGGGTCGGGCGGCGGCTTGCCGGGCGTGGTCATTGCCATCGCCTGCCCCGGCATCGACGTGACCTGTGTCGATACCGTGGCCAAGAAGGCCGCGTTCATCCAGCAGGTGGCCGCCAGCCTGAAGCTGCCCAACCTGCGGGGCTTGCACGCCCGGGTCGAGAGCCTGAATGCCCGAGCGGGTCAGGGCTTCGATGTGGTGTGTTCGCGCGCCTTTGCCTCGCTGGCCGACTTCGTCAACTGGTCGCAAGGTGCTGTGGCCGATGGCGGCATCTGGATGGCGATGAAGGGCAAACATCCGGCCGACGAGCTCGACACCCTGCGCCAACAAGAGCCCGGCGTGGAAGTGTTTCACGTGGAACCACTGCATGTGCCGGGCTTGGACGCGGAGCGCTGCGTGGTGTGGATGCGCCTGGCCCGGGTGGCGGCTGCCTGATCCGGACCGGCCAGCAACCCCTTCACGTAAACTCGGCCCTTCACTTCTGGGGTCACCACATGTTGGGCATTGCGGATTACGGCGCCTTCGTTGCCGCCATCGTCGTGTTTCTGGCCATCCCCGGCCCGGGCAATCTGGCGCTCATCACCTCCACCGGCAAGGGCGGGGTGCCGGGCGGGCTGGCGGCCACCCTGGGCGTGATTGCCGGTGACCAGGTGCTGATGTGGCTGGCTGTGGCCGGTGTGGCCGCGTTGCTGGCCACCACGCCGGCGGCCTTCAGCGCCGTGCAGTGGCTGGGAGCTGCCTATCTCGCCTGGCTGGGTTTTCGCATGCTGCTCGCCAAGCCGGGCGACGCCCCGGTGCTCAACATCCGCCCGCGCCAGTATTTCCAGCAGAGCCTCACCATCACCCTGCTGAACCCCAAGGCCATCGTGTTCTACATGGCGTTCTTCCCGCTGTTCGTCGACCCGGCGCAGCACCAGGGTGTGGTGACCTTTGCCGCCATGGCCGTCACCATCGCCGCCCTGACGTTCCTGTATGGGCTGGTCGTGGTGCTGCTCACCCACCATCTGGCCGAGCGCATGCGCACCCGGCCCATCATCGCCCGCACGCTGGAAAAGGTGGCCGGCGTGTTCCTGATCGGGTTCGGCCTCAAACTGGCCCTCTCCAAATAACAAGAACCCCGAAGCCGAGGACCCGATGGCCAAGATTTTCTGCATTGCCAACCAGAAGGGCGGGGTGGGCAAGACCACCACCACAGTGAACCTGGCGGCCGGCCTGGCCAGGATCGGCCAGCGCGTGCTCATGGTCGACCTGGACCCGCAGGGCAATGCCACCATGGGCTCGGGCGTGGACAAGCGCAGCATGGCACTTTCGGTCTACGACGTGCTGCTCGAATCGGCCACCGTCACCGAGGCGGCGGTTTATTCCGAAAAATGCGGCTACCACGTGCTGGGCGCCAACCGCGAGCTGGCCGGCGCCGAGGTGGAACTGGTGGACGTGGAGCGGCGCGAGCGCCGACTGAAGCAGGCGCTGGCCGAAGTGGATGCCGAGTACGACTTCGTGCTCATCGACTGCCCACCCAGCTTGAGCATGCTTACCTTGAACGGCCTGTGCTCGGCGCATGGCGTCATCGTGCCCATGCAGTGCGAATATTTCGCGCTGGAAGGGCTGACCGACCTCGTCAACACCATCAAGCAGGTGCATGCCAATCTCAACAAGGACCTGCAGATCATCGGTCTGCTGCGCGTGATGTTCGACCCGCGCATCACCCTGCAGACCCAGGTCAGCGACCAGCTCAAGGCCCACTTCGGCGAGAAGGTGTTTGACACCGTCATTCCGCGCAACGTGCGCCTGGCCGAAGCGCCCAGCTACGGCCTGCCCGGCGTGGTGTTCGACCCGGCCGCGCGCGGCAGCCAGGCCTTCATCGGCTTTGCCGGCGA